>CAZXMX010000158.1:0-8028 GCA_964641645.1 uncultured Neomegalonema sp. | reverse complement strand
TCACAGCAGACGACTTCACAAGGCCGATCTCGCCCGTATCCGTCGGCGGCGTGATAACTGCACCATCGGTGCCGTCATTGGCCGCGTTCGCACCCGCACTTGCACCATCGACATCATCATCGACGAAGGCCAGCGTCGTGCCCGCAGGCGGCGTGCCATCCGCAACCACTTCGTTCGCAGCGCCAGCGGCCACATTGGCAGCACTCAAACGCACCGTGTAGGTCACCGTGATCTCATCGCCCGGTGCCAGAACACCCGTGCCATCGAGCAGAGCCGTCGCGCCGCCGCCATCAAAGGCAGCATTCGCTGCAGGCGCTGTGCCCGTGTTGGTGCCAGCCGCTGTCGCAGTCGGTCCGGAAATCACGCCGCCTGTTGCCGTCGTCGAAGTCGACGCGACATAGGCAGTGCCGAAGGCCGTCGCCACATCATCAGCCAGACTTGGCGCAGTGATGTCTACGTTACCTGAGTTCGTCAGAACAACCGTAAATGGCTGGTCATAGGTTCCGTCCGCATTCAGCGTGCCCGGAGCGCCCGCTGTCTTGGCGGTCGTCAGCTCTGGTGTTACCGCTGGAGGCGTGACGAGCGCACCATCAGTGCCGTCATTGGCCGCGTTCGTGCCCGCACTTGCACCATCGACATCATCATCGACGAAGGCCAGCGTCGTGCCCGCAGGCGGCGTGCCATCCGCAACCACTTCGTTCGCAGCGCCAGCGGCCACATTGGCAGCACTCAAACGCACCGTGTAGGTCACCGTGATCTCATCGCCCGGTGCCAGAACACCCGTGCCATCGAGCAGAGCCGTCGCGCCGCCGCCATCAAAGGCAGCATTCGCTGCAGGCGCTGTGCCCGTGTTGGTGCCAGCCGCTGTCGCAGTCGGTCCGGAAATCACGCCGCCTGTTGCCGTCGTCGAAGTCGACGCGACATAGGCAGCGCCAAAGGCCGTCGCCACATCATCGGCTAGGCTTGGCGCAGTGATGTTCACATTGCCTGAGTTCGTCAGAACAACCGTAAACGGCTGGTCGTAGGTTCCGTCCGCATTCAGCGTGCCCGGAGCACCCGCCGTCTTGGCGGTCGTCAGCTCTGGCGTAATTGGAACTGTGACGGATTCAGTCAGATCATCGCCAGCCGTCGTTGGGTCAGTTTCATTCCCTGCCGCAGGAGCCGTAAGCGTATTGGTAATCGTCTGGCCTTGCTGGCCAGCGTCTACCGTACCGACCAACGTCAGGGTAACCGTCTCGTTCAGCGCGACAACGCCGACATTCCAGAGGCCCGTTCCTTGGTCATAGGTACCTCCCGGTGAGTTGGTATCTCCGGCAATCGTACCGTGGCCAGCCGCAATCGTGAGGCCAGCGGGCAGCAGGTCGGTGAGCGTAACGCCCGTTGCAAAACCCGGTCCGTTGTTCGTGATCGTGATATCATAGCTGACCGTATCGCCAACGTCCGGTGTCGGGCTGCTGCCAGCCGAAAGATCCTTATCCGTAACAAGGTCTGCAGGGAACTGGCAGATCCGCATTTCGATGTTGTCGAGGAACACATCACCGCCACCCGCGCCGGTCTCGTTGAACCGCACCGAGGCAAGCGCGGTCGGGGATGCGTTCGTATGCGTGTAAACATAGCTCCATTTTTGCCAAACAACTGGGTTGTTGGCGTTGCCCGCTCCATTACTGTTGATGAACGGCGTGATGAAGACTTGCGTCCCATCAACGTCGACAGCCATGCGTTGCTTGGCGCCGTTTCCAAATTCCGTGTCCGCCACCCAGAACGAAATCTCATAAGCCGTTCCCGGCGTTAGGCCGGTGAGCTGCTGATCAAGCGTCGGGGATTGATCACTTGGATCGGACACCATGAATACACCGGTAGGCCCGTAAACGGGGTCGATTTGCGTCCCGTTAAACTGACCACCGTTGCGGCGCGTCACCTGATTGGAGATGTAGCTGAAGCTGCCGTGAGTGTAGCCAGGGAACTGATTTCGATACGTGCCGCCGGAAACCTGAGGTGCATAGATATTGGTTGCAATAAATTCCTGCGGCGCACCGGACCCGGTCCCAAAAGTACCGTTATCAGCGGCCGTAAAGATGTTCGGGCCGACCAGAGTACCGCCAGCAGCAAGACATTGTTGACCGTTCGATACGTCGGTGACTTGGTTGACGACAATCTGATCGACAGTGACCGTTTCGCTCGCCGTGGGATCGGTCAGCGTGCCAGCAACAGGCGTGCCCGTTGCGGTGGCGGTGTTCGTGATATCGGTGCCTGCAACCGCATCATCGAATGTCACCACATACGTTGCTTCGAACGTAACGCTGTCGCCGGGTGCGAGCAGATCAACATCGTTGTCAGCCCCGTCATCGGTGCTGCTGCCACTGGTGTTCGTCAGAGTATCAATGGTGATCGGGCTAAGTGTGCCTGTACCGGAATGACTGTCGGAGACCGTCACATCGCTGATATTCACATTGCCAGTATTGGTCGCCGTGTAGGTGTAGGTAATCGTATCACCAAGCGCACGATCCGTACTATCGTCGGCAACTTTGGCGATCGTCAGTTCTGGTGTTACCGCTGGAACAGTGAACGAAGATGCCGCATCGCCGCCCAGAGACGTGGTATTCTGCGCACCGTTTTCATCGGTGCCCGTGACAGGCAGATCAATCCCGCCGGGAGGGGAAGCATCCGCACTCACAGTGTTGGTGCTGCTCGCACTCAGCTCTGCAGCATTCAGTAGAACGGTAAAGGTGACTTCTACGAAGTCATTGGGCTGCAACGTTCCCGTTACACCATCGAAAAGGTTGGTCGATGTCTCGCCATCAAAACCTGCGTTTACAGCAGGTAAGCCGCCCAAGAAAGCACCACCGGAAGTATTTCCAGACGCGGTGATCGCAGGCGCGACAGTGACACCACTTGTGGCGTTTGCTGCGGCTGTTGAAGGATCAAAAGCAGCGCCGAATTGCGTTTCCAAATCATCCAAGGCGATTGGAAGCTGCATCGACAGATCGCCGGTATTTTCGAGCCGGACCGTAAACTGCTGGTCAAACGTTCCATCCGCTTGCAATGCGCCCGTAGCACCAGAGGTTTTCGTTACATCAGCTGATGGATTTTGACAGGCATCTTGTGTTGCAAACGTAATCCTGTTGTTCTCATCGGTCGCGATATAGTGGATGTAATATATTCCATCGGATGGAATCGTGAATGTGAAGGTTCGATTCCAAGCAGTTCCAACATTTATGCCGCCCGTTGCGATGAACGCCGCATTAGCATTCGTAGGCCCTGCAAAATATGATGGCGTTGTTGGTGAGCCGCCACCCGAATCATCGCGTCTTGGAAAACGATCTACCTGATTTCCGCTGGAATCGAAGATTGCAAAGACGTGTCCGTCGTTGCGACCCGTATCTCGAAACCCAATAGTCCGCGTCGAATTCGGCTCAGAAACAAAGAAGCCAACGGCGTGCCAAGTCTCACCATCAGTCGACGAAGTAACTTCGGATGGGAATTGATTGTCCCCAAGTGAGAACTGACTGTCTGGCGCCGTTGTCGTGCCGTACCATTGTCCAGCACCACCTTCAGCCGCGAGAGGGGATCCAGCGGCAATTGTCGTCGTTACCGGGGAATGAACATAACGCGGATCAGCAGGGTTATAGTTGCCTGGGTCATTTATAATGTAAGAGTTGGTATGACGCCAGTAATTCCAATTCCAAGTACAGTTTGCTGTTGGGTTCGCGGGAGCGCCCGGGACCGCCTGTGCGTGCACATGGCCACTTCCGAAGAGCGCGGCCGTCACGGTTAGAACGCCCAGCTGTTGTGTGACCAGCGTTCCACGCCGTCGCGGATCGAGCGTATTCGTCTTCCTCTTCGGCGTCTGACCGCCATCATCCGCCGAGGCGTCAGGACGCTTTCGCAACGGAACCAACCAGTTTGCGAAACGAGTGAGAACGAGAAGAATCATCGAGAAGAACTACAGAAGCATTTGAGCAATCCTGTTTTATGGACTGCGATCAAATAATCTTGAGGCGCTTAACGAGACCTTACCGGAAGTGACTGACTTTAATGAAGATTTTAAACAATCTTTCAGAGTTTCAGGCCAGCGACCTGCCCCGAAACCAACCTAAGATAGAGGGGAGAAACTCAGCGCATCTTCTCGGTTTTGGTTGAGTTGGGCGTCTCAATTGATCGTACTTTGTATCGCTTTCTGATGAAGAGGCGAAAGCGAGAGTTACCCGGCTGATGGGTCAAATCGAAACGCCCTTTTGAGCCTCGTCGCTGCCGCAGCTGTGATGTCGCACGATCAAATTTTTGCGAGAATTCTCGGGCAAAGTGGGCGCGGAGGGGCAATCTCAACGTGACTTTCAACGGTGCTGCGCAGCCTTCGCCGCGATGACATTGGCCGCTCTCTTTTCAGCAAAGATGTGCGTTCAGTTTGACGGATGATTTCTTTGTCTGCTTTCGAATTTTTTTTCGCGAAAAATCCACTCGCCGGGGGTCGATTTTTCGCTTGGTTAGCGGCCAAAACAAATGACTTGCTATTTTTTAATGTTTATGTTATGTTCTTTTTGATTTTCATTAAAATTTGAAGGACTTCATGGACTGGCCCCTCGCTCTCAAACTCAATCAAGATGCTCTGCTGCGCACGGTCGCGTGGCTGTTCACTTCGTTGAAGTTGGAGGTTGGTGAGTCGGTCGAAACAATGCCTCGGCTGAAGCGCCTGACGGTTTTGTTTGTGTTGCGGCCTTCGGAGTCGGCCTATCGGCGGCTTATTCTTGTGGCGATGTTCGTGCATGGGATTGAGGTGCCGTTGATCGAAGAACGGGCGGCACGGTTGGGACGCGCGCAGCGAAAGTCGCACGGGGAAAAGGCAACGCGGAACGCTGCCCTGCCCTTCAAGCTGGTCGATCCGCGTAAGAACTTTGACCTGCACCCGAACAAGCCAAAATACCGACAAGGACCGGGGCCGCGAATTACGGACCTTTGGTCGGATGATCCGATTTACGACCGCAGCGATTTGTATGCGTGGCAGAACCGTTGTCAGCCGACGCCCGAAGATGAGGTTAGCGCCGTGACCCTATGCCATCGCATGAATGCCTTGATGGCGGCCTTGGGCGATTTAGACGGACAGGCTTTGCGTATGGCCAAGCTGCATGCGCGGATGAAAACGCAGCGCAAAGAAGTTGGGAAGTTTCCGTTGCGTCCGCTTCGCCCCGGACTGCCGCCGGGGTATCGACAACGGCAAAAGCATGAGGTGGATGAAGTGCTTGCCGAATGTCATCGGCTCGCGCGCTCGGCACAGCACGAATTCAGGCCGCCCGATACGTCTTAACCGCGCTCAAATTTGGTATCCGCTCCCTTCCTTCGGCAACGCAGGAAGCCGCTTGCGTTGAGCGATTTTCGCCGCGCGTCACCCTAGGGAAAGACTGGTCTTTCCGCGCCGCATCTCTGGGGGAAATGTGTCCTCGCTGGGCCACCAACCACTCCGCATCGTCTGGTGATACCCTGCCGTCAGGCCAGCCTGCTCCATCGCTGCCGCCGCGCCCTCGCCATCATAGCTTAAGCGGTGCAGCGAGACTTCACCGTTTTCGAGAACGGCGTAAGAGGTGCGCGGATCGCCATCATGACCGGGCAAGCCGATCGCCCCGGCATTGACCCACTGATGCGAGAGAGTACTCTCGACAAAGGGCACGCCGGAATGCCCGCAAACCACGGCATCAATTGGCCCGAGGTCGCTTTCCAACATTTGGATTTCTTTTACCTTTCGGTCCGCGTTGTCCGTCGGCCAAATGAACGCGTTAACTTGCGCCGCGCCGCCATGAATGACCGCATAGCGCTTGTTCGAATGGGTGAAGACGGCCCGCCCCGGTAAGCCTCGCATCCAGAGCCTCGTCTCTTCGGATACCTGTTTGGTCGCGTGAGCAAACCACTCCGCCGACAGCCGATCACAGGTCGCGCCCTCCTCGAACCCGCACCCGCAATCGAGCGCGTTGAAGCCCAGCGAATCTTCGCAATTGCCCGCAACAACTGGGCACCCCAACGCGCGAACGGTTTGCGCGGTTTGCTCGGCCTCGGCGGCATACGCGCACACATCGCCCGTGCAAATCATCCGCTCAGCCGGAATTTTGAGGCGCTCTGCCTCCGTCATCAGGGCTTGCATCGCGCGAAGATTGGAATACGGCCCCCCGAACAACAGCACCGGCCCCGACAATACCCCTAGATCAACCGTCTCCCGCGCCATGCGAATCCCTTCCCGTTTGGCTCCTCGCATTCTATAGCGTGGAAACACGGCACAAAAAGACCGGAGAGACGAAATGGCAAGCGAACCCTTGGAGAGTGCAGTCGAAGCGGGCGGCGGCTCGGTTTGGACGGCGGTTGCGATTGTGGGCTTGCTGTTGCTGTCGGCTTTTTTCTCCGGCTCCGAGACCGCGATGACAGCGGTTAGCCGAGCGAAACTGCGGCGCTTGGCGGATCAAGGCTCGAAGGCCGCCCGCCGTGTCGTCGGCCTCACGGATGATGGCGAGACGCTGATCGGGGCGATCTTGATCGGCAATAATGTCGTTAACATTCTTGCGACGTCGCTCGCGACCTCGCTGGCGCTTTCCCTCTTTGGCGATTCCGGCGTTGCCATCGCCACGCTGGTGATGACCGTGCTGGTGATGATTTTCGCTGAGGTGCTGCCGAAAACCTATGCGTTTGCGAATTCTGAGAAGGCATCGCTGATCGCCTCCCGGCCCATCGCAATGCTGGTCAAGCTGTTCTATCCCATTGTCATGGCGGTTCAGGTCATCGTTCGCGGCGCACTGGGGCTGTTCGGATTGAAGCTCGACAAAGGCGCGCATGTTCTCTCGCACGAAGCCCATGAGGAAATTCGGGGCGCGATCGACCTGCACCATTACGAAAGCGGCGGCGTGGAAAAGAGCGACCGGGATCGCTTGGTCGGCGCGCTTGATCTTGGGGACCGCGAAGTCACCGAAGTCATGATGCACCGCCGCAATATTAAGATGCTGAACGTCGACACACCCACGCAAGAGCTGATCGAAGCGGTGCTGGAAAGCGCCTACACGCGCATCCCGCTGTGGCGCGACGAACCCGAAAATATCGTCGGAGTCATCCACGCGAAGGACCTGCTGCGCGCGGTCGACAAGCTCATCCGCCGAGATGGTGGGGGGTTGGAAGGGGTCGATAACCTCGACATCCTCGACATCGCGATGGAACCTTGGTTCGTTCCCGACACCACCTCTCTGGCCGATCAACTGCGCGAGTTTCTCAGCAAGAAAAGCCACTTTGCGTTGGTGGTCGATGAGTATGGCGCTTTGCAGGGCCTGATTACCCTCGAAGACATCATCGAGGAAATCGTCGGCGAGATTGAAGATGAACACGATGTGAAAACCGATGGCGTCACGCGCGAGGCCGACGGAGCCTATCTTGCGGACGGCACGGTCACGATTCGTGATTTAAACCGGTACTTCGATTGGACCCTGCCCGACGAGGAAGCGACGACCATCGCCGGTCTCGTCATCCATGAAGCGCAAGCGATCCCGGCGGAAGGCCAAAGCTTCGTCTTTCACGATTTCCGGTTCGACATCGTCTCTCGCGTCCGCAATCAGGTCACGCAATTGCGGATCAGGCCATTGAGGCGGGCTTAGTCCGTGTTCGCCCTGCCACTTCACGTCTCGTAAAGGCAGTCCGCCCCGCAAAAGTTCTACCCGTGCAGCGCTTTACTGTCTTCAGGGGCTTCGTCGCGTTCGGTGAGGGTGTAGTCCCGCATGACGCTGGCGATGCGCAGATGATAGCCGTTGAAGAGGCTTTCGCGCCCCATCTTTTGCATCGCGCGGTGCTCCTCCAGCTTGCGCCAATTATCCAGCGCCGTCTCATCTCGCCAGAACGAGAGAGATAAGAGTTTTCCCGGCTCGGTCAGACTCTCGAACCGCTCAACCGAGATAAATCCATCCAAATCAGCCAGATGCTTCTTCATATTCGCGGCAAGGGCGAGGTATTGATCCTTACGGTCTTCATGCGGCCAAACCTCAAAAATGACGGCGATCATGGGAGACT
>CAZXMX010000157.1:0-8051 GCA_964641645.1 uncultured Neomegalonema sp. | reverse complement strand
ACACGATCCATTGCGACATCGCGGTCGTGGCGCGTTGTCTTTTCAACAAGAGCCAGAAAGCGTTCGACGGTGAGGGGCATCGTCGTGTCGACGGCGAGGCGCTGGGGGGTATATCCGATCCGAAGGTCGTCGCGGCGCGTCAGGTGACCGAGTGTCGGTTCTATTGCGCCGGTGAGTGTCCGAAGTAGCGTGGTTTTACCTGATCCATTTGGACCAAGGATCGTGACGATCTCGCCTTCTCGAATAGACATCGTGATGCCATGCAACACGGAACGCGTACCGAGTTGAATACCAACGTTTGTTGCCTCAATTAAAGCAGCCATGGGATACAGTCCTCGATTACGCGGTTGCTTGTCTAGTCTGCTGGTCGGCTGTCCGCGTCGGGAGCGATCGTTTCGTCGGGCTCGATATCCTGATGCGATTTTGCCGGAGTGCGCGGAACCATTTCGCCCGAACCGCCCGGTCGTAAAGCACATTCCATAAAGATTCGCTTTTCGCACGTTGCGCAGGGTGGGCCATCGAGTCGATCCAAGACGCCCGCAACTGCATCGCCCTTGTTTGCGTAGATCATCTGTTCGCCGCCGATCCCGTCGGTCACGCCGAGCTTTTTTAGCTGCGTCATCAGCGGAGGATACCGTGCAACGATATAAAGGCCACCGCCGCGCCGCCTGCGCCTTCGGGCTTCTTCGACAATGCACATGCCGCCGGGCATATCGATGTCGCCGACGCCTTTCAGTACGAGCACCATGTGTTTTTGTAAGGGGTTCTGCTGTTCGATCCTTCGAAATGCACGTTCAATCGCTTCGACGGAACCGAAGTAGAGGGCGCCATCTAATCGCGTGAAAACAGCTTGGGGACATTGATCGATGCCGAACACCTGCGCGTTGCGGAAGACTCCGTCTTTATCTGGCGCGCTGATCGCAAGGGTGGGGCGCGAGGATTTCGACAAGAAGATGAGCAGCGAGAGAATGACGCCGACATAGATCGCAAATTCGAGTTTTACGAGCAGCCCGGCAAGGAAGGTTGCCAAGATGATCGCCATCTCCGCGCGGCTCGACTGGGTAATCGTTTTGATCTCCTCAAACGAGATCAGCTTATATGCGACGAGAAGAATGATGCCCGCGAGAGCCGGGATCGGGATACTTGCGGCTAGGGGAGCAAGTAACAACAGCAGCAGGAAAAGAAAGACCGACGCGGCGATGGCGGACATCGGAGTCTGAGCACCGGCTTCGTAGTTTACGCCACTGCGCGTGAACGAGCCTGAACCTGGATAGGCTTGGAAGAAGCTGCCGACAATGTTCGACATGCCCTGCCCAACAATTTCCTGATCGGCATCAAAACGGCCACCAGACTTAAAAGCAAAAGCGCGACCGATCGAGATTGCTTCGAGCAGTCCGATCAACGCGATGGCGAACGCGCCCTCAACCGAAATCGCTAAAGTACTGAGGTTGACCTCGGGTACCGTCAGGCTTGGGACGACGGAAGGCAGGGCGCCAACCATCTTCACACCATGCGAGGTGGCGTCCAGAAAATAAGCGAGAACGCTTGCGACCGCGAGGCCGACGATAAAATTCGGAGCGTGCTTGGCGAAGTATTTAACGGCTGCAGCAACGATCAATGCGGTTGCCGCAATGACAATCGCGCGCCAGTTGGCGGTGTCAACGACGTCAAATGTCCGAACAATCCGGGTGAAAACGGACCCGCCTCGCTCCGTATCAACGCCAAGGGCATCTGCAAGCTGGCTCGCGGCAATGAGGACGGCGGCTGCCGCTGTAAAACCGAGCATAACAGAATGCGAAACGAACGCGACCAAGCGTCCAATGCCGGCATAGCCTAACGCAAATTGGATCAACCCAACCAACAATGTCAGTAACAACACCATCTGGATAAAGGCTTCGGACCCCGGAACGTGCAGTCCGGAGACCGTACTAAAGACGACTGCTGAGATCGCTGTAGTCGGTCCTGAGATCATCACCATTGACGATCCGAAAAGCGCCGCGATGATTGGCGTGACCATTGCGGTGTAGAGGCCGTATTCGGGCGGCAACCCAGCAATTGTCGCGAAAGCAACGGCTTGCGGTAGGACGATAGTGGCGTTGGTAAAGCCCGCAATAAGGTCGGCCCGCAGCGTGTCTTTTGTGACGCTGCGTCCCCATCTTCGGGCAGGAATTAGAGCGTGCCAGCCAAGGCTCATGGCGGTCCCGCAAAGAATCGAAAGCTGACACAACGCCAGCGATTACGAGGCCATAAACCTCGGGCGAGGTGCATACAAGCCCACACTAGAAACATGGCCGCAGTTTCGTTGATCTGAAACTCAGATTGATCTGAGAGGCCGGGGTTCGTGATGGCTTAGCATGCCGAAAGTTCAAATATTGATAGTTCTCGTCTCGATACTTGATGGATCTCGTTGCGTCAACGGTCGGACTCGCGCCATCGGGGGTTAATCCACGGTTCCTGGTTGGAGCGGGGCAACGGCGTTTTCCCTAAAATGTGATCTGACGCCTTTTCACCGGTCATGATGGACGGCGCATTGAGGTTGCCGTTCGTAATCTGAGGAAAGATAGAACTGTCTGCGACACGGAGACCATCAATTCCGATTACGCGGCATTCAGGGTCAACCACCGCCATTGGATCGTCAACCGCGCCCATTTTGCACGTTCCGCAGGGGTGGTAGGCGCTTTCGACGTTTTCGAGAATAAACTCGTTCAGTTCTTCGTCTGATTGAAGGGCGTCTTTTGGTTGAATTGCATCGCCTCGAAAGGGATCAAAAGCCTTCTGGTCAAAAATCTCGCGAGTGATGCGGATGCAATGTCTGAAGTCTTCCCAATCCTTCTCGGTGCTCATGTAGTTGAATAGGATTGACGGATCGACCTTAGGGTCGTCGCTGTTCAGCTCGATGCGACCACGGGAGGGCGAGCGCATTGGACCGACATGGGCCTGAAAGCCGTGGCCCTCGGCGGCAGCTTGGCCGTCATAGCGTATCGCCATCGGCAGGAAATGATATTCAATATCAGGATATTCAACGCCCTTTTTAGATCGAATAAAGGCCGCGCTTTCGAACTGGTTACTCGCCCCGATACCGGTTTTTGTCAGTAGCCACTGTGCCCCGATGATCGCCTTTGAGACTAAATTCCAGTGTTTGAACAGTGTAATCGGCTGTGTGCAGGCTTGTTGAATGTAGAGTTCGAGGTGGTCTTGCAGGTTTTGGCCAACGCCAGAGCGGTCTGCATGAACTTGAATGCCATGCTCGGCGAGGTGCTTCGCTGGGCCAACACCGGAAAGCAATAGAATCTTCGGTGAGTTGATCGCAGATGCTGCGATGATGACTTCACGACGGGCGCGCACGATTTCGGAGCGCCCCTTTAATTCGACTTCGACCCCGGTTGCGCGGTCTTCTTCAATCACGACTTTGCGGGCGAAACACTTGAGCAGATCGCAGTTTTTCCGTTTGAGCGCGGGACGGAGGTAGGCGTTCGCCGTTGACCAGCGTCTGCCACGCCAGACCGTTTGTTCCATCGGGCCGAAGCCCTCTTGCTTTTCACCGTTATAGTCGTCGGTCAGTTCGAATCCCGCTTGCGCGCCCGCATCAACGAAGGCTTGGTAGAGTGGATTCGCCCGCTTCCCGCGCGTGACGTGTAGGGGCCCCTTGCGTCCGCGCCAATCTGGGTCGCCGCCATGCCCGCTCGCATCCCAGCTTTCTTGCCTGTTAAAATAGGGTGCGACATCGGCATAAGACCATCCCGTCGCACCGCTCTCATCCCAGTGGTCGAAGTCGCGAGCGTGTCCACGGACATAAACCATTCCGTTGATCGAGCTTGATCCTCCGACCACCTTGCCTCGCGGACAGTGGAGGCGGCGTCCACCCAAGTGGGGTTCGGGGTCGCTCTCATAGCCCCAATCATATCGCTTCATGTTCATCGGATATGAAAGCGCGCCGGGCATTTGAATGAACGGCCCCCAATCACTGCCCCCGTGTTCGAGCACGAGAACGGAGTTCTTACCGTCTTCACTCAGACGGTAAGCCATTGCGCTGCCAGCCGAGCCAGCACCGATGATGATGTAATCAGCCTCCACGTGAGGTGTCCGACAAGCGTGAGAGGGCGTCTGCGAACACCGCGCGAGCGCGCTCCGCCGACATCTCGGCAGTCGGCTGTGCGGACTTTGCCCAAAGGCCATCGATCATGGATCCAAGCGTATCAGCGACCAATTCAACGCGTTCTTGCGCAACCAGCGGTCTAAGAGCGTGGATCAGATTTGAACGCAGGCGAGACTCGTAAATACGTTGTACCCGTTGCAAATCTGGGATTTCGCGCATCTTTCCCCAAAGGGCGAACCAGGCATCCACGGTATCAGGCGCGAAATGAACGGGTTCAAAATGGGCGTCCAAGATAGCCCAAAGCCGATCTTTGGGTTCTTCGGCTGCTCGCAATCGCCGGACTATCTCGTCTGAAAGGCCTTTGTTTAGCCGCTGGAGCGTGGCGACAAGCAATCCGTCTTTGTCTTCGAAGTAATGGGCGACAATTCCGGGCGACAGGCCCGCGCGTCTGCTGATCCGTTGTACCGATGATCGGGCGACACCTTCCTCGTGGATGCATTGAATCGTGGCATCGATGAGCTGGGATTTTCTGACCGGAGCCATTCCGACTTTGGGCATTTTGATCGGTACTTTTATTATTGAATGATCGTTCGATAATAAAATTAGGCCATCTCATTGGCATTCAAAAAGCGACAGGTCACAGCCATTTTACGGGGTCGTTCTGGCCAATCTATGAAATCCGCAGCAGGTCGCTTGCACGAGACCCTGTGACTCGGATACCGATGTCGTTGTCCGATGCTTCGGCACAATTGGTACCGGAGGTCCACCTTGAAAGATGATCGAAAGCTTCGTGCTGCGCGCAAATTGGCGGCTCTCGTTCGCGAACAGGTCGATGCTCATTTTTCGCTGGGCCTTTGGGATGGCTCGGTCGAACCGCTCGGTGGATCTGCCGACCCTGACCTAATTTTACGAATTTCTTCGCCGGGTGCGATCTCATCGCTTTTGCACCGTCCAAGCCTTGATCGCCTGATCCGCCACTACGCCAAGGGGCGCATCGATGTCGAAGGTGGCTCGATGATCGATATTGCCGAACCGATCGCTCACGATCGTACTTATCGGCGAAAATTCAAAAAATTGGGCAAAGGCGCACTCCTAAAAACCCTTGCGCCATTCTATTTCGCGAAGGGCGATCACCCTGACGAAGCGCGTGATTTTGGCAGTGAAGCCGAGGGGGATGCGCGAAAGGAGGGCGACAACAAGCGGTTTATCCAATTTCACTACGATGTGGGCAATCCATTCTATCAATTGTTTCTCGATCCCGAGATGCAGTATTCTTGCGCTCACTTTCCACAATGGGACGCCACACTGGAGCAAGCGCAAGTCAATAAGCTCGATTTGATTTGCCGTAAACTTCGCCTCAAACCCGGCGAGACAATGCTCGACATCGGTTGTGGTTGGGGCGGGCTTTTATGCCATGCAGTCCAGAATTACGGCGTCATTGGTCATGGCGTTACCTTGTCAGAAGAGCAACTCGCCTTTGTACAGGAGAAAGTCGAGCGACTTGGCATTGCCGAGCGGGTCAAATTGCATTTGAAAGACTACCGCGAGATGACGGGGAAGTTCGACAAGATCAGTTCGGTGGGCATGTACGAGCACATCGGCATCGATAACATTCCGGGATATTTCAAGTCAGTTCGTCACCTGCTGGCGGATGGCGGACTGTTCATGAACCATGCAATCTCGCGCGGAGCAAAACGTAAGAAAACGCGGTTTTCTAGTCGGCCGGAACAGCGGGCTTTGCAGAAATACATTTTTCCGGGTGGTGAGCTGGACGACATCGGTCACACGCTGTCGGAAATGGAGATCGCGGGCTTCGAGGTTCAAGATGTTGAGGCTTTGCGTCAGCACTATCAGCAAACGACCCGTATCTGGTGCCAACGACTCTTTGACCGCCGAGCAGAAGCTGAGGCGTTGGTTGGCCCAGAAACTTACCGGATTTGGGCAGCATACCTTGCAGGTTGTTCGTTTGCATTCCAACGGGGATCGGCGCGATTGTATCAGACGCTCGCGAGCAAGTCGCCGAAGGGGCCGACGGCTGTTCCAGCCACGCGGCATGACATTTATGGCGCTTGAGCCTAAGCATTGAGCATGCTTAGGCTGCGTCAGAGTTTAAGAGGAAAATCATGAGCACCATTGAAGATCGCTTGGCTGCCGAGGGGATTACGTTGCCCGATGCGCCTGCGCCAGCAGCCAACTATGTCCCATTCGTCAAAACAGGAAACCTCGTTTTTATTTCAGGTCAGCTTCCGCTCGCTGGTGGCAAATGTGAGTTTGTGGGACGTCTCGGCGAAGAGGTTGAAATCGAGGACGGGGTTCAGGCCGCGCGATTATGTGCGATCAACCTCATCGCGAACCTCAAGGTAGCATGTGGCGGCGATCTTTCGAAGGTTACTCGTGTCGTTCGTATCGGTGGATTTGTGGCAGCACTGAGCGATTTTGAACAGCACCCGGCAGTCGTCAACGGAGCATCTGACCTTATGGCTTCTATTTTTGGAGAGGCGGGCGCGCATGCGCGGGCTGCTGTTGGCGTTTCTTCTTTGCCGTTCGGCGCTTCGGTTGAAGTCGAAGGCTTGTTTGAAGTCAGCGAATGAGCCGAATAACCCCTGAATTTTGGGCGCTGCCCTTCGCGCATCGTGGGTTGCACAATCATGATCGTGCCGAGAATTCCCTTGCGGCAATTGAGGCGGCAATTGATGCGGGCTATGCCATCGAGATTGATGTTCAGCCATCGTCCGATGGTGAGGCGATGGTCTTTCACGACTATGAACTGGAGCGCCTGACTGGTGAAGCGGGACGAATTGACGAGCGGTCGGCGAAACAGTTGAGCGCAGTTAAATTGTCTGGCGGCGGCGGAACGATCCCGACACTGGCCGAGGCCCTTGATTTGATCGCGGGCCGAGTGCCTCTGCTCATTGAAATCAAAGACCAGAGCGAGAGCTTTATCCGCACCGATGGCGCTCTAGAGCGCCGGGTTTGTGAGTGCGTTGAACGCTCTGGCTCTATCGATTCCTGTGCTATCATGTCTTTCAATCCGTTCTCCGCAGAGCATGTGCGTGATTGCTTGCCCGATGTCGCACGAGGTGTCGTGTCCTATGATTTTCAGCATGAACATGATGCAGGTGTTGCGGCGGATCACCGGGCCGACCTCGCGGCGCTGCGCTGGTTCGAGGAAACCGAGGCAGACTTCGTGTCTTATGGTGCCGCGAGTTTGCCGACGCCGAGGACGGATGCTTTGCGCGAGGCAGGTGTACCGGTTTTCTGTTGGACAATCCGTTCGCCTGAGCAGGCGGAAGTGGCCTTGATGCATTGCGACCAGATTACGTTTGAGGGATATCTGCCGTAATTTGGCGCAATGTCCACCAATGTGAGACCGCCGCTGCGACCGCCACCACACAAACGATGGTGAAGAAGACCGAAATCATGGGCATATCCAGCCAGATAATCAGGGCATAATTGATACTGGCAGGGACAACGAACTGCCTCGCGATGCCAAGGATCATGGGGAACAACGGCTGTTTTCGCGCCTGTAGAACGGCAACGGATAAGAACAGGATAACGTAACCAAAATAGGCAATCGCATCGATCTTTAGGTAGGTGCTGCCTGTCGCCAGAATATCTGGGTCATCGGAAAAAATTCTTACCAGTGCTGGAGAGCCGAAGACCATGACGGGGATACAGACCGCAGCCATGCCCAGCCCGATGAGCAGTGCCTTTCGATACGTCTCAGCGACGCGCTGGTGATGCCCCGCACCGAAGTTTTGTCCCGCGACCGCCATGATCGCTGCGTTCATTCCAAGGGCTGGTAAGAGTAAAACCTGCTCTAACCGAAGGCCGACGCTGTACCCGGCGACATGGGCATCGCCGAAACGCCCGATGAAGTAAATCGTGATGAAACTGCCGAGAATAATGGTCATCATATTGAAGCTGGCGGGTAGTATCTGCGTGAGCAATGCCT
>CAZXMX010000156.1:0-8075 GCA_964641645.1 uncultured Neomegalonema sp. | reverse complement strand
GCTTCTTCGATCGTCAGCCCCTCGGTGTACGCCCAAGGATACCATGTTTGCCGCTGTCCAATCGCGATTTTTGGATCGAGGAAAGTCTCAAACTGAACGTATTTCGCGCTGCTGGTAGGATTGGCGAACTTAACAAGCTCGGCGAGCGGGAAACAGACCCAAGGCACGACCATTGACCACGCTTCGACACAGCGAAACCGCGTAACCCGTTCTTCCAAGGGCATCTTGGCAATCAACTCATTCGGATCGACCACAAGCGTCTTTTCGACCTCGCCGTCGATCTTGATCGTCCAGCCCTCCGTGTCCAACTTTTGCGCCTTCGCCGAAATCTGCTTGTGAGAGCCGAACTCGTAGAAATTGTTGTAGGTTGAAGCCACCTTTTCAGGGGTCATTTCGCGATCTGTGCCGGCCTCAAAATCCTCGTTGCGCTCCGGCGCGGGATCATAAAGTTCACCGGGTATCAAGTTTTTCACTTTCGCACCGCTCGGCATCGCCAAGGCCGGGCGTGCGGCCAAAGCCGAGGCCGCTCCACCGATCCCCATTCCTGCCAGCAATTGACGCCGGTTTAGGAAGGCAGCCTCAGAAGTCGCCTGCGATTCAGGAATGCGCCACGTCGGGGTGCGATGGTAGACCATGAAAAAGGCTCCGAAATCTTTTAATTTCAGAGCCTATAGCGCATTTGAACACGAAGCGGAAAAAACACTCCGTGAGAAATGTGTCAGAGTTTTTCGAGCTCTTCTGCCAGTAAGAAAGCCACTTCAAGGGCTTGGCTCGCGTTCAGGCGTGGATCGCACGCTGTATGATAACGATCTGAAAGATCAGAGTCTTTCAGATCATGCATGCCACCAGTACACTCGGTCACATTCTTACCTGTCATTTCGAGGTGAATTCCGCCGGGATAGACATTCTCGGCGCGACAGGCCTCCGCAAATTCCTTGATTTCCGTCAAGATCGACTGGAAAGGCCTTGTTTTGTAACCACTGTCAGCCTTCACCGTATTACCATGCATTGGATCACAGCACCAAACCACTTGGCTGCCTGCTTCCTTAACGGCATTGATGAGTTTCGGCAGATGGTCGCCGACTTTACCGGCTCCAAAGCGCCCGATCAGAGTGATCCGGCCCGCTTCATTCTCAGGGTTCAGTTTATCTAACAACACCTTGAGGTCATCAGTCGACATCGAAGGTCCACATTTGATGCCCAATGGATTGACAACCCCGCGACAGTACTCGACATGCGCACCGTCAGGCTGCCGGGTACGATCCCCGATCCACAGCATATGAGCCGACCCGGCGAGCATTTCCCCTGAAGTGGAATCCTCGCGCGTCAGTGCTTCTTCATACGGCAACAACAGCGCTTCATGCGAGGTATAGTAATCCACCTGCTCCATGCGTTTCGCCGTTGCCGAGTTCACACCACAGGCGTCCATAAACTCTAGTGATGCTGAAATTTTACTCGCCATCTGTTTGTATTCATTGGCGTTATTTCCATCGGCGAAACCGAGGTTCCATGCAGCAACGCGGTTCAAATCCGCATACCCGCCCGTCGCGAAGGCCCGTAGTAAGTTCAGTGTCGCCGCCGAATGCAGGTAGGCCTCCAGCATCTTCTCAGGCTTTGGCAGCCGCGCTTCCGGCGTGAAAGGCAGATCATTGATGATATCACCGCGATAGCTAGGCAGCTCCACGCCATCGATCGTTTCTGTTGGTGCAGAACGGGGCTTGGCAAATTGCCCGGCCATCCGCCCAACCTTAACCACCGGCTTTTTAGCGCCAAAGGTCAGAACAATTGCCATTTGCAGCATCACACGGAACGTATCGCGGATGTTGTCACTGGAAAACTCAGCAAAACTCTCAGCGCAGTCCCCACCTTGAAGAAGGAAAGCATCGCCGCGAGACACAT
The DNA here is from genome assembly GCA_964641645.1 of uncultured Neomegalonema sp. Classification (GTDB taxonomy): domain Bacteria; phylum Pseudomonadota; class Alphaproteobacteria; order Rhodobacterales; family Rhodobacteraceae; genus JAHDDY01. The sequence continues at coordinate 6,176 of CAZXMX010000156.1, read as the reverse complement.
CCGCCAAGCGTTGCTTCAAAGAGCGTGCTTCGCCGGCAAATACGAGCAAGGGATAAGAAGACAGTTTATCCGTAGCGCGTTTCAATGCTTCCGGGTCGGTGTATTCCGGCAATTGCAAAGCCGTCCGGTTACGCCAGCTGTCTGCGCTCCAGTTCATCGTCATGACTATGTCCTGCGTATTCGCGTGATCCCAAAGAACAGCCTGTATAAGCGGTGGCTTTGCCGACTGTCCACAGCGCACATTGGTTGAACGTCGTAAGCTGTGATACTAAATCAGAAAAAGTGATATTTTCTTGGAGATACTGAATGAATATGCTCGACCTGCTTCGCTCCGCTCAAGGCGGCAATGGGATCGAAAACTTGGCGCGCCAATTCGGCCTCGGTCAGCAACAGACCGAGAGCGTTTTAAAGCATGTACTTCCTGCCGTATCGACCGGGTTTAAGCAAAGATCGAGAAATCAAGACGGCTTAGCAGGCATCTTGAAAAGCATCCAAGGCACTGATTACGAAGATGTCTATCAGGATAGCGCAAGCCTGCAGAACGATAGCGCCCGCTCGAGGGGGAACGATATTCTCGGCCAAATCTTCGGCAGCAAAGAGGTCAGCCGGTCTGTCGCTCAACGCGCCGAGCAATCTTCCGGTGTCGGCGCGGATCTGGTCAAAAAGATGCTCCCCGTCATCACCTCAATGGTGATGGGCGGTATGCAAAAACGCGCGAGCACGCAGCCGGACGTCAACAACGGCGTCGGTGACCTTCTCTCAGGGTTACTGGGCGGTTCGGGCGCTTCTCGCCCGTCTTCAGGCGGCGGAGGATTAGATCAGATTCTCGGACAAATTTTGGGTCAGCAAACCCAACAGCGCGCGCCTCAACCGGCACCGCAAAGACGCTCCAGCGGTGGCGGCTTAGGTGGAATTTTGGGCGGTTTGCTCGGTGGCAATCGACGTCGCGCCCAGCAGCAAGCTCAACCGCAACCGCGCGGTGGGGATAACCTCGATGATCTCCTCGGTGGTATCTTCGGTTCGACGCCACAGCGTCGACAAAGCACGGGCGACCCGAAGTTAGACTCCGTCATTGGAATGTTCGACTCAAACGGCGATGGCGAAGTCGATATGGATGTCTTGAGACAGCTTGCGAGGCGTCGCTAACGCCGCCAAAACGCTGGGGCCATCATCACAAACACGCTCAGGAGTTCGAGCCTTCCGATCAGCATAGCGACGATACAGGTCCACTTGGCAGCCATCGGTAAAGACGCGTAATTTCCGCTCGGACCGATCACATCACCAAGCCCTGGCCCAACATTCCCGAGTGTTGCGACGGCCCCGGAAAGGGCCGTCAAAAAGTCCAGCCCGATCAAACTCAGGGCCAGTGTGACAATCGCGAGGGTCAAGAAAAACAGCATGAAGAATGCCATGACCGAAGACAACACTTGCTCCGAAATTGGCCTTCCATCATAGCGGGCCTTGATGACCGAGGACGGGTTGTGGAGCGCGTGAATTTGCGCCCGCACGGTCGCCGCAAGCACTTGATATCGAAATATTTTTACCGAGCAACTTGTTGATCCAGCGCAGCCGCCGCTAAGCGCAATCAGAAAGAAAATCATCATCGCAAACGGGCCCCAAAGACTATAATCTTCGGTGGCATAGCCAGTGCCGGTGATAATCGAAACCGTGTTGAAAAGCGCACTCCGGAAACTGCCCTCAAAATCAGAAGTAACGCCCCACTGAACGTAGGAAAGAACCCCAACAACGACGCCCACGACCAAGAAAAAGGTTCGCACTTGTGGGTCGCGCAGCATGGGTTTGGCGGACCCGTTCAACATCTGCACAAACCGCACATAAGGCAGCGCAGACAGCAGCATAAACACGACCGCAGCATAGTGGATCGAGGCATTGTCGTAATGGCCGAACGAGTTATCATAGTTCGCCAAACCGCCGGTCGCGATGGTGGTCATGGCATGGACAACGGCGTCGAAAGCATCCATTCCACAGGCCGCATAGACCAGCACAGCAGCCCCGGTCAGCCCGAGATAGATGTATCCCAATTGTGCAGCAATCTCTGCCGCTCGGGGTAGAATTTTCCCAAATGTATCAAACGCTTCAGATCGAAAAAGCTGCATCCCGCCGACTTGTAGTTGCGGCAAAATCGCAATCGCCACAACAACGATACCCAGCCCGCCAATCCACTGCAGCAATCCGCGCCATAACAAGATCCCGGCAGAAGTCGTATCCAGATTGTCGAGTACCGTCGCCCCGGTGGTCGTAATCCCGGAGACGGCCTCAAACATCGCATCACCAAAGCCCAACTGAATGCTGCCAAACATGAACGGCAAAGCACCAAACAGAGGCATTGCGACCCAAGCCACCGTCGTCAGAATGAACGTTTGCTGGATCGAAAGGCCGCTCGTTTTCTCGCTCCGGCAGGTCAAAATCAACCCGCCGCCGCAGACCAAAGTGATGGTCGCTGAGAGCGAAAACGCCCGCCAATCGGCATCGGCAGAGATCGCATCGATCACGGCAACAGGGATCATCGCAACGCCAAGGAACGTAACGAACAATCCGATGACATAGCCGACAGGGCGCATAGCGAACATAGGGTGCAGCTATGCGAGCCAGCTCGCCCCTGTCAACGCGAGAGAATTTGCCAGCGGGGGTAGCATGTTAACCGTTGCAGCTCTATCTTAGGACTCGGCGGATACTGGGCTGCGCGTTTCGGAGTCTGAATCCCTCTTGCCTTAAGCATCTCTGCGGGGGCCGTCCCTGCTCTGGATCGTGGTCCTAAGCACATGGCACCCACCTGGTTTACCAGGCCTAGCGGGGATCAATCGCTCCAACGGTTGTCTCGGGTCCGCCACTTAAATCATTGTTTTTGCGACATTTATCAGCCTTGTACTTGCGATGACGGACTTTCAAACCATCAAAGATCAGGCGCGGAAAGACGCCCGGAAACGCAGGAAATCTGCGGCTTCTGAGCAAGCCAATGCCGCCTTTGCCGCTTGCCGAACCGCGCTCAAACACCTTGAGATCACGGAGACCGATACGGTGGCGCTCTACCGCGCGATCCAATCCGAGCTGGACCCGCAGCCCCTTGTCGAGGCGCTCTGGGCGCGAGGGATCGAGACCTGTTTTCCGGTGGTCATGGCCGCTGACACCCCGCTGGAGTTCCGCGCGGCGGACGCGAAAACCCGTTTTGTATCAGGGGCTTTCGGCGCAGCGATCCCCGATGAGACCGCGCCCATCGTCATCCCGACGATCATCATCACCCCGCTGCTGGCCTTTGATCGACAGCTCTATCGGCTCGGCTATGGCGGTGGGTTCTACGACAGAACCCTAGAGAAACTGCGGGCTTTGGACCCGACGCGCGCCTATGGCTATGCCTATGCCGCGCAGCAGGTTGAGACGGTCCCCATCGAGCCAACCGACCAAAAACTCGACGGCATCATCACCGAGGCCGGACTGATCGGCTGACGCCCGTCCCCGCGTCTCGACCAGAGCAACCAGAGACAAAACGAGGGTCATCGAAGCGATCATCAGAGCGAACTGCAAAATGCCCGCTCAAGACTCACGCGGCACGGGTCGCCAATCGGGCGGCGCAAGCTCAAACCCGTCAACGTCGAATCCGGGCGAGACAGTACAACCCATCCAAGCGTTCCGAGATAATCTTGGGAAACAGGCATCGGGTTTCATGCGGCACTTGGCGTGAAACCCGATTCAAACGAATCTCGAAACGCTTTAGTCCACTCGCCGAGCGAGGTCGCCGTCTGCCACCACCCCGCCGGAACGACTCGCTGAGGCAATTGTCCGGCGAGAACCTCCGGGCCTAAAATCCATGCCTCGGCGTCATGCCCATCGGGCGAAACCGTCAGCGAGAGCGGTGCTCCGGTATACCAATGCCAAACCTCCGCCGCATCGACCCGATGCCAGTACGAAAACTCGCCAATATCGAGCAGATAATAAATCGCCGTCCCCGCCGAGCGCACGCCCTCCTCGGCCTCCGCCCGCCACGTCTCCCGATACCACCCACCCTCCGGATGTGGTTGCAGGGAGAGTTGCGCGATGATGTCATTTGCTGTCGGCATGGGTGGTGCACTTTACGTCGGTCTCAGGAAAATCGGTTTCTAAAGCCCCTTGTTGAATGGCCCACTCTTTCCAACAGGCAATGCGCTGATCCTCTGGGATTCTGACGGAAGGCCAGTGTTTGGGACGGCTTAAAACATCGTCGACCCACACGCCGTCTTCATGGCGCTGAATCGCAATTACTTCCGGCGTCGACCCATCTCCGTACATCAAGTTCAATTGCTCTTGCGTCAGATTGCGGGCTCCATCGAACTCTGCGCCAGTAACGTTTGTAAATTTGACGATGGTGTCTGCCATATTTGCCAATCTAAGAATCGCTCCGTCTAGCTGTGCCAGCGTGAGGTCCGCCCTCGCCAATTTCGCTGAGCCAAGCTCTGCATCTCTCAATATCGCGCGGGTGAAGTTCACCCCCTGCAGCTTCGCGAGCATCATCTTTGCCCCGACCAATATGGCGCTTGACAGGTCAGCGCCTTCCAGCCTCGCATATCGCAGGTCCGCCCCGTTCAATCTTGCTTTTCGCAGGGTCGCTCGTTCCAATCGCGCCCCCAAGAGGTATGCGTCTTCCAACCTTGCTTCGCTGAGGTTTGCCTCATCCAGTCTCGCGTCCCCCAGACTCACCCCTTCCATTCGAGTGCCCGTCAGATTAGCCCCTTCCAGATTTTCGCGCGAAAGATCGATGCCGATCATGAACGCTCGTCGTAAGTCGGCGTTACGAAAGTCTGTGTCGATCAAGCTGAACCTTTTCAGAACGTTTCGCTTCTCGCGGCGATCCAACCGAAATTGTTTTTTCAGGCGCGCATCAACTTCATCATTTGTTGGCGGCTCGTTTCTCGCTTCCTCTTGCCTGAGTTCGGCGATGGTTTTGTCCCGATGCCGCTGCTGATAGGCTCGCCAGGCAGTATCTCGATCTTCCCAATCGATATCAGGGTGACGGAAGTTCGCCTCTTCGAGGTGCGCGGAGTAGAGATAGGTGGCCCCCGTTTCCGTCGAATCTGAGAGCACCCACGTCCGCCAATCTTCGGTCTTCGCCCAACCAACGGCACCGACAGTCCACGCAAGCAAAGACCATCTGAAAAGTCTGACCAACCGATTGCCCGTAATCGACTTTTTTTCGGAAACAGAAGTTGTCTGCCGCATGGCAGTCCAGCTCGACACCCCAATTGCCAAAATCCAGACGAGCTGCAAGCCAATGAGAGCAGTCAACCACTCGTCATGCGGTGCCCAACTTCGAAACCAAAACAGCCCAATTGTCAGGGGGGCAGCAAGCCAGCACAGGCAGACCATCCCAATGCGCGCGAGGCGCCAACGCGGCTCTCCCTCCGCATCGGCTTGCATGGAGAGCGCAATCTCAGAAAACAACGATGGATGCACCACCTCTGCAACGCGCCTGCCACTGACGGACGGACCCAGCCGTCGCAGCGACTTCCAAAGCTTGAAGAGATAAAGGTGCAGACAGGTGTAAAGCCCCGTCACCAGCATTGGGCCAACCCAGAAAAAACTCTTGGTTAGAATAAAATCATCCCTCAGCGGAAGCTTCATGAACCCGCCGAGTTCGAAAAAGTGTCGGTCTTTGACGCCGACCAGAGTGATACCGCAGTAAATCAGCACCAAGATCAAAACGAACCACATCATGCGCGCGTGCTTAGATATTTTAGCAATATCGGCAAGCTGGATCGCAGCCACTTTGCTGACTGCCGTTTCGTTCAACTTTTCCGACATAACCCCTCGCCTTTCTTGGGAAGAAGTTTGCGGCATCCACGAAATCCCACAAGTCTGCCGTCATTCTCGGGTTCATTCTGAGAACCCAATCTGTGCAGATCATCCATTTCCCACATCGGAACTAATTCGGCGATGATGGCTTCTATAAGGTCAACTCAACCAAATCGCCGCCGCATCAACCCGGTGCCAATGCGAGAACTCGCCGGGTTTCGTGCAGCACTTGGAGCGAAACCTGACTCGACAGTGACGCAATGCACTCCGGCAGATAATAGATCGCCGTCCCTGCCGAGCGCGCGCCCTCCTCGGCCTCCGCCCACCACGTCTCCCGATCAGGCAGCGGGCGCAAAAGGGGGACTCAGAGACAGGGTTTTGGCCGTTCAAAA
>CAZXMX010000155.1:0-8218 GCA_964641645.1 uncultured Neomegalonema sp. | reverse complement strand
CCATGGCCTCGGCCGCTGAACAACTCGCTGCAAATATGAGCTGGTCGGCCTTTGGTAAAGCCAAAGACCTTCAAAGCCGTATCCTATTCACGTTGGGTATTCTTATCGTCTATCGCTTCGGGACCTATCTCCCGTTGCCAGGCGTGGATCCGCAACGTGTCGCCGAGCTGATGGAACAGTATCGCGGCGGGATTCTGGACATTTTCAATACCTTCGGCGGCGGCGCGATCAGCCGGATGTCGATCTTTGCGCTCGGCATTATGCCGTATATCTCTGCCTCCATCATCATGCAGTTGATGACCTCGATGGTCCCAACGCTTGAGAAGATGAAGAAAGAGGGCGAGCAAGGCCGCAAAAAGATCAACCAATGGACCCGCTACGGCACCGTCATTCTTGCAACGCTGCAAGGCTGGGGCATTGCTGCTGGTCTGAACTCAAGCGTGGCGTCCGAGCCAAGCGCGTTCTTTGTTGTAACGACAGTGATCTCGCTGGTTGGCGGTACGGTCCTGCTGATGTGGCTCGGTGAGCAGATCACGGCACGCGGTATTGGTAACGGCATCTCGTTGATTATCTTCGCGGGTATCGTGGCTGAGTTACCGGGTGCGATTGCGCAAACCTTGTCGCTGAGTTCTGAGGGCCGTATTTCGACGGCGATCATCCTCGCGATCATCATCATGGCATTCGCAACGATTGCTTTTGTGGTGTTCATGGAGCGTGCGCAACGCCGCATCCTAATCCAGTACCCCAAGCGCCAAGTGAACCAGCAACAGATGGTTGGCGGCGAAAGTTCGCACCTGCCGTTGAAGGTCAACACCGCTGGCGTGATCCCGCCGATCTTTGCCTCGTCGCTCTTGCTGCTGCCTCTCACTGTTGCGAGTTTCTCGTCGGCAGGTGGTCCAGAGTGGCTGACGACCGTAACCGCGTATTTGGGCAGAGGACAGCCAGCTTATCTCGCACTCTATGTTGCGGGTATTGTGTTCTTCGCGTTCTTCTACACGGCGGTTGTTTTCAATCCCGAAGAAGTATCTGAAAACCTCAAGCGCCACGGCGGCTTCGTTCCGGGTATTCGCCCGGGTAAGCGGACGGCGGAATACCTCGACTATGTTCTGACGCGTTTGACGGTGGTTGGTGCGGCGTACTTGGCGCTCGTTTGTCTGCTGCCAGAGATTTTGACGGCGAACTGGCAAGTCCCGTTCTACTTCGGCGGAACGTCATTGCTGATCGTGGTCAGCGTGACCATGGATACGGTCTCGCAGATTCAGAGTCATCTGCTCGCGCACCAATATGAAGGTCTGATTCAACGTTCAAAACTGCGAGGCAAGAAGAGATGAACGTCATCCTCCTCGGGCCTCCTGGTGCCGGAAAGGGCACTCAGTCTCGATTGTTGATGGAAAGCATGGGTCTCATTCAGCTTTCGACCGGAGACATGCTCCGTGAGGCCGCTGCATCGGGATCGGACGCTGGTATCCGGGTCAAAGAGATCATTGACCGGGGTGACTTGGTTACGGATGAAATCGTAATCGAGATCATTTCGGATCGTTTGGATGAACTCGATACGCACAGTGGTGCGATTTTTGATGGCTTTCCCCGTACTTTGGGGCAGGCGGATGCGCTCGGCGAGCTGTTGGAGAAGAAATCGGCGTGCCTCAAGGCTGTTATTGAGATGCGCTGTGACGATGAAGTTCTCGTGGAACGTGTCGTTGGTCGCTTTACCTGTGGGAATTGCGGTGAAGGGTATCACCGGACCTACAAAAAACCGGCGAAAGAAGGCGTTTGCGACAAATGCGGTGCGAGCGATATGCAGCGCCGCGCCGACGATAACGAAGACTCGTTCCGCACACGGTTGCTGAACTACTATAGAGATACGTCGCCTCTGATTGGGTACTATCACGCGAAGGGCGCGCTCCGCCCGGTGGATGGGACCGCAGAGATCGGCGAGGTGACGAAACAGATTAACGCGGCGATCACCGCGTAACTTGAACAACGCAGCGGTTTGGGGTATTCCCGCCGCTTCCGAGACGGAGAGAAGCACAGTGGCCCGTATTGCAGGTGTCAACATACCGACGAACAAGCGCGTCGTCATCGCGCTGACTTATATTCACGGAATCGGCCCAAAAGCGGCTGGTGAAATTTGTGAAAAAGCCGGCCTGGAACTCACGCGACGCGTGAATGACCTCACGGACGCAGAAGTTTTGAAGGTTCGCGAAACGATTGATGCGGACTACACGGTTGAGGGCGATTTGCGCCGTCAAACCTCAATGAATGTTAAGCGCCTCATGGATTTGGGGTGCTATCGCGGTCTGCGTCATCGTCGCGGTCTGCCGGTGCGCGGTCAGCGCACGCATACTAACGCACGCACGCGCAAAGGCCCTGCGAAGGCCATCGCCGGCAAGAAGAAATAAGGATCGACTGCAATGGCGAGAGAAAAGGCACGCATGAAACGCAAGGAGCGCAAAAATATTGCCTCTGGCGTTGCGCATGTGAACGCAAGCTTCAACAACACGATGATCACAATCGCGGATGCTCAAGGCAACGCAATCGCATGGTCGTCGGCTGGCAATATGGGTTTCAAAGGCTCGCGTAAATCGACGCCTTATGCGGCTCAGATGGCAGCAGAAGATGCCGGTAAGAAAGCGCAAGAGCACGGTATGCGGACCCTCGAAGTTCTGGTTCAAGGCCCGGGCTCGGGTCGCGAGTCGGCTCTGCGTGCTCTGCAAGCCATTGGGTTCACTGTCACGTCGATTCGCGACGTCACGCCGATCCCGCACAACGGTTGCCGCCCGCCAAAGCGTCGCCGCGTATAATTCGCGTCCTTACGGACGAGAACAGGCGCCCACCTTTGTTTTTGCGAAGGTGGGCGTATCCACGACTGGTCGTATCGTTCCTTGGGATGGTGTGGCTGAACTGAACCTTGGATAGGACTCTCGGGAGACGGCTGGGGCGGTTCACCCCTCGCCGCGAGAATGGAGGCTCCAAATGATCCAGAAGAACTGGACCGAACTGATCAAGCCACAACAGCTTGAGTTTGAACCGGGCTTGGACCCGAACCGCAAAGCATCTGTGATTGCGGAACCCCTAGAGCGCGGCTTCGGCCTCACGCTCGGCAACGCTTTGCGCCGTGTGCTGCTGTCGTCCATTCAGGGTGCTGCGGTTACATCCGTGCAAATTGATGGTGTGCTGCACGAGTTTTCGTCGGTCGCTGGCGTCCGCGAGGACGTGACCGATATCGTGCTGAACGTGAAAGCCATCGCCATCAAAATGGACGTCGAAGGTCCCAAGCGCGTCACGTTGCGTGCAAAAGGCCCCGGCGCGGTGAAGGCATCCGATATCTCTGTGACCACAGGGATCGAAGTGCTGAACCCGGATCACGTGATCTGCCACCTTGATGATGGTGCAGAAATTCACATGGAACTGACGATTGAATCCGGCAAAGGCTACGTGGCCGCTGACCGGAACCGGCCTGAAGATGCACCGATCGGGCTTGTCCCTGTCGATGCGCTCTACAGCCCGGTTAAGCGCGTCAGCTACAAAGTCGAACCGACCCGTGAGGGTCAGGTCCTCGATTTCGATAAATTGACGATGACCATTGAAACCGATGGCTCGGTCTCGCCAGAAGATGCGTTGGCTTATGCTTCGCGTATTCTGCAAGACCAGTTGCGGACCTTCGTCAACTTCGACGAACCACAAGAAGCTGCACCGCGTCCGAGCGAAGAGCCAGAGTTGGAATTCAATCCACTTCTGCTCAAGAAAGTGGACGAGTTGGAGCTGTCGGTTCGTTCGGCAAATTGCCTGAAGAACGACAACATCGTCTACATCGGCGATCTGATCCAAAAGACGGAAGCGGAGATGCTTCGCACCCCGAACTTTGGTCGGAAGTCGCTGAACGAGATCAAGGAAGTGCTTACGGGCATGGCCATGCATCTCGGAATGGAAATCACGAACTGGCCCCCTGAGAACATCGACGAGTTGTCGAAAAAGTTCGAAGACCAGTTCTGATACAAACGAAATAGGGCGTGGCCTGCGAAGGGCCGCGCTCCAAAGCGGTCGCCTATAATTAAAAAGATCAGCCCGGCGGCCTGACAAAGAAAAATAACGAAAGGACATCCCATGCGTCACGGTAAAGGCCGTCGTAAGCTAAACAGAACCCATTCTCACCGTCAGGCGATGCTGGCCAATATGGCCGGATCACTGATCATTCATGAGCAAATTAAAACCACGCTGCCCAAAGCAAAAGAGATCCGCCCCGTTGTTGAGCGGCTGATCACGCTAGGTAAGCGCGGTGATCTCCATGCCCGCCGCCTCGCACGTTCGAAACTCAAGTCCGATGATGCGGTCAAAAAGCTGTTTGATGTGATCGCAGCGCGTTACGCGGACCGTCCGGGCGGATATTGCCGCATTCTCAAAGCTGGTTTCCGCTACGGTGATGCGGCTCCGATGGCGATCGTCGAGTTGGTTGATCGCGATGTCGACGCAAAAGGTCTCGGAGATCGCGAGCGCGTCGCAGCCGAAGAAGCCGCAATGGACGCAGTGGAATAATTCCGGCGCCACAAAGATGTTGAAACCCCTTCCCGACCTCGGGGAGGGGTTTTTTGTTTCGGGAGACATGCGTGACGACTGAACTGATCCTTCTGAACGTTGCGATTGCACTTGCTGGGATCGTTCAGGCGTCAGCGGGATTAGGGTTCGCAATGGTGGCCAATCCGTTGCTCGCGCTGATTAATATCGCCTACCTTCCTGGACCAATGTTGTTTGCGAACCTGTTTTTATCCTCCGGGATTTTATGGCGGGAAGGCCCCTCGCTGGATCGTCGCGAGATGCCGCCTCTCTTACTGGGACTCCTGATTGGCACTGGGATCGGGGCGTTGATCCTCACGCAGATCGCCGCAGAGCGCTTGGGTTTGGCCTTTGGGGTCATCATTGTGGCGGCGGTCGTCCTCAGCCTCGTATCGCCTGTGTTTCCTCTCACACGGCGAAATCTTCTTTTCGGTGCGACGGCGGGAGGGGTCACTGGAATCATCGCTGCGATGCATGGTCCGCCGTTGGTGATGCTTTACCAAAGAGAGAAGGCCGCCAAAATCCGCGCCACGTTTGCAACCGTGTTCGTTGTTGGATGTACGATGGCGTTAATCGGTTTGTGGTTGGCGGGCCGGTTTGGCATGACCGAAGTGTGGATGGGGCTTTCGTTGTTCCCCGGAATCATCGTTGGCTTTCTGATTGGGCGCGTTATTGCCCATCGGGTCTCGCAAGAGGCGGCGAGGGCCGCAATGTTGATTATTTCTGGGCTGGGCGGGGTTGCTTTGCTGCTGAAATCTCTTTGAAGAGACTTCCTTTCGCTATGGACTTTCTTATCTCATAATGAGGATGGACACAGAAAGGATATGCAGATGAAGCGCTTGGTTCTTTTGGTTTCTCTACTGGGATTAGCGTTTTCGCCAGCACAGGCGCAGCAGGTGCCGTCCAGCCAAGCTGAGATTTCGCTCTCATTTGCGCCAGTGGTCAAGCGCGCGGCTCCGGCTGTCGTGAATATCTATACCCGCACGCGCGTCACGCGCCGGTATAATGATCCGGTATTCGAGATGTTGTTCGGTCGTCGGCTTACGCCGCGGTCGCGCGATGAGACGTCGCTCGGCTCCGGCGTTATTGTCCGAGAAGACGGAATGGTTGTCACCAATTCGCATGTCGTCGAGGGTGCGGACGAGATCACGGTCTCGTTGAATGATCGCCGTGAGTTCCAAGCCGAGCTCTTGCTGATGGACGAGCGCAATGATCTCGCGATCCTCAAGGTGGATGCAGTTGGCTTACCCGTTCTCGATTTCCGCGATTCCGACACGATGGAAGTCGGAGACTTGGTGCTGGCTATCGGCAATCCGTTCGGGGTGGGGCAGACAGTGACGAGTGGCATTGTCTCGGCGCAAACGCGAACCAATGATGACGGACAGGTTTTTATCCAGACCGATGCGGCCATTAATCCGGGCAATTCGGGCGGTGCGCTTGTTGATATGGCGGGACGATTGGTCGGGATCAACACGCAAATCCTGTCGCGCTCGGGCGGATCAAACGGCATCGGCTTCGCGATCCCCGCAAACCTTGCTCGGCGAGCGGTCGACTCAGCGGCGGCGGGGGCGCTGACGATCACGCAGCCGTGGATCGGTGTCGATGGCCAGCCGGTGACACAGGAGATTGCCGAAAGCCTAGGGATCACGCCAGACGGCGTCATCCTCTCTAATTTGCATCCGCGCAGTCCTTTATCAGAGGCGGGATTATCCGCTGGTGACATTGTGCTCGACGTTGCGGGCAGACCGGTGAGGGACCTCGTCACGCTTGGCTATCGCCTCGGTTCTGGACAGCTCGGCGATCAAGTCGCACTCGGATATCTGCGCGATGGTGCGCGGTATGAAACGAGCGTAGCATTGGTCGCCGCACCCGATGACCCGCCGCGTAATATTTCGGAGATTGATGGTTCGAATCCCCTGCGCGGGATTGTCATTGCCAATATCAATCCGGCATTGGCCCAAGAGCAGGGTCTGGACCCGTCGAAAGAGGGTGTGATTGTAATGCAGGTAAAGCGGGGTCCGGGGCGGCGATACGGCGTGCGACCCGGTGATCGGATTGTTTCCATCAACGGCTTACAGATCGAGCGGGTTGCCGATGTTGCGCCTGCCTTGGACAGCGCAGGTCGCTCTTGGCGGATTGCCGTGGATCGCGGTGGACGCACGCTGCGGCTTGCGGTCGACGGATGAGTGATCTGTTCCAAGCGGCGGGCCTAGACGGGGAAGCGCCAAGACCCTTGGCAGATCGTCTGCGCCCGAAATCGCTTGGGGAGGTCATCGGGCAAGATCACTTGCTGGCGGCGGATGCACCGCTCGGTCGCATGATCGCGGCGAACCGCTTAACCTCCGCGATTTTGTGGGGGCCACCGGGGGTGGGTAAAACAACCATTGCCCGTTTGCTCGCGGACGAGACTGAACTGCACTTCGAGCAGATCAGCGCAATTTTTTCCGGCGTTGCCGATCTGCGCAAAGTCTTCGAGGCGGCAAAAGGCCGGCGCGCTGTCGGGCAGGGCACTTTGCTGTTTGTCGATGAAATCCACCGCTTCAATCGGGCACAGCAAGATAGCTTCCTGCCGCATATGGAAGACGGTTCAATTGTCCTGATCGGTGCGACGACGGAGAACCCCTCATTTGAGTTGAACGCGGCTGTGCTGTCGCGTGCACAGGTTTTGGTGCTGAAACGACTCGATGCGGATGGATTGGAGGCCCTGCTGGCGCGGGCGGAAGCGGTTGAACACCCGCTACGCTTAACACCAGAAGCGCGCGAAACCCTGATCGCCATGGCGGATGGGGATGGGCGGTATTTGCTGAATCTCGCCGAAGACTTGTTCGCGCGGCGCGACCCGGAGCCACTCGATCCTGCGGCATTGACCGAGGCAATGCAAAAGCGCGCGCCGATTTACGACAAGGGCCGCGAAGGTCATTACAACCTGATTTCGGCGCTGCATAAATCCGTGCGCGGGTCTGACCCAGATGCCGCTTTGTACTGGCTGGCGCGGATGTTTGCAGGCGGCGAAGACCCACTCTTTATTGCACGGAGGGTCGTTCGCATGGCCGTCGAAGATATTGGCCTCGCCGATCCCGAAGCGCTGCGTCAGACCATAGCGGCGAAGGAGGCTTACGATTTCCTCGGTTCGCCCGAAGGTGAGTTGGCCATCGCGCAAGCTGTGATTTATGTCGCGACCGCGCCGAAATCGAACGCAGCGTATGCAGCGTATAAAGCGGCGATGCGATCCGCCAAAGAAACAGGGTCGCTCGATCCACCGATGCATATCTTGAACGCCCCGACCAAGATGATGAAGGATCTGGGGTATGGTGATGACTACGCCTACGATCACAATGCGCCCGATGGGTTCTCGGGGCAGCATTACTTCCCCGAAGGCATGGGCCACGCCACCTTCTATTCGCCGGTCCCGCGTGGGTTCGAACGTGAGATCAAAAAACGTTTGGAATATTGGGCGAAGCTGCGGGTTGAGCGGATGCGATAGTTGATTTGCCCGAGGATCAATCGTCTCGGTCTCGTTTCACGTGATGTTGATTACCGACAAGGGATCTCCGCCCCAAATCAAACGTTCCTAATAATGAAATAATTCGGAATCTGGGGAGATTGAATATGAGTACTCTTTCACGTCGCCATGTCCTTGCGTCGGGTGCGGGTGTTGCTGCAC
>CAZXMX010000154.1:0-8223 GCA_964641645.1 uncultured Neomegalonema sp. | reverse complement strand
TCACTTGCCCTTGCGATCACGGCAGTCTTTGCCCTCGCCTTCTTTGCTCAGGCCAATACAGAAGCCCCAACGCGTATCGCTATTCATGTCGATGATAACGACCCAAAACGCATGAACATGGCGCTGAACAACGCTGCAAACGTTCAAAAATATTATGATGGGATCGGCGAGGAAGTTGAAATCCGCATCGTTGCTTACGGACCGGGCCTGCACATGCTGCGCGCTGACACCTCTCCGGTCGCTGATCGGATTGCAACGATGTCGCTTGAGCTTTCCAACCTGACTTTTGCAGCATGCGGCAATACCCACGCTGCAATGAGCAAAAAGAGCCAGAAAACCGTTGAGCTGCTCGACGAAGCCGAAATGGTTCCGTCCGGCGTGGTCGAGCTGGTTGAGCTACAAAAAGACGGCTGGGCTTATATCCGGCCCTAACCGCTACGACCCCATTCTGTAGTTCGGGCTTTCGCGCGTAATGGTCACGTCATGAGCGTGGCTCTCGCGAAGGCCCGCACCAGTGATTTTCACAAAATCACATTGAGTCCGCATCTGCTCGATGGTCTCCGCGCCCGTATAGCCCATTGCTGCGCGCAGACCGCCGACGAGTTGGTGCAAGATCGTGCCAACCGGTCCTTTGTAGGGCACCTGCCCTTCGATGCCTTCGGGCACGAGCTTCATCGTGTCTTGTACGTCTTTCTGGAAGTACCGATCTGCCGAACCACGCGCCATCGCAGCGACGCTGCCCATGCCGCGATACGATTTGTAGCTTCGCCCCTGATAAACGAACACATCCCCCGGCGCTTCATCGACGCCGGCCAACATCGAGCCAATCATGGCGCAATGAGCACCGGCTGCGATGGCTTTGGCAAGATCGCCCGAAAATTTAATTCCACCATCGGCGATGACGGGCGTACCAGATTGGGCCCCCTCTTCCGCACAATCGAGAATGGCCGTAAGTTGTGGGACACCTACCCCGGCGACAATTCGCGTCGTACAGATCGAGCCGGGACCAATGCCGACCTTCACGCAATCCGCGCCCGCACCGATCAGCGCCTTGGTTGCTTCGGCTGTTGCAACGTTTCCGGCGACGACTTGCACGGAATTTGAGTGTTTTTTGATCGCCTCCACCGCCGCGCTGACCGAGTCAGAGTGGCCATGCGCCGTATCGATCACCAGCAAATCTACGCCCGCATCAATCAGCGCCGCTGAGCGTTCAAAGCCTGTATCGCCCACAGTCGAAGCGGCCGCCACACGCAGCCGACCCAATTCGTCCTTGGTGGCAATCGGGTTGAGTTGCGATTTCTCGATGTCTTTGACCGTCATCAGACCTATGCACCGATCCTCAGCATCCACGACCAACAGCTTTTCAATACGGCGCGATTGCAGCAATCGGCGGGCCTCGTCATGGTCGACGGGCTCACGAATGGTGGCAAGATCGTCCTTGGTCATCATGTCTTTGACCAAGGTTTTGGCGTTCTCCGTGAAGCGCATATCGCGGTTCGTCAAAATTCCGAGCAGCTTTCGGTTTTCCGGATCAATCACCGGAAAGCCACTGATGCCATGCTCATCTTGCAAAACCCGCGCATCCGCCAGCGTCTGAGTCGGCCCCAAGGTAATTGGCTTATAGACGATGCCCTGTTCAAAGCGCTTGACCCGTCCAACTTGGCGCGCTTGCTCCTCAACGTCCAAGTTACGGTGGATGACGCCCATGCCGCCAGCCTGTGCCATCGCAATCGCCATCTCGAACTCGGTCACGGTATCCATCGCCGACGACAACAGCGGGATGTTGAGCGCGATACTCTTTGTTAAATGGGTACGGGTGTCCGCTTCCGCCGGAATAATCGCACTTTTCGCGGGTACGAGCAGAACGTCATCAAATGTCAGAGCTTCGCGAATTGTCATCGGCACGTCCCCTTACGGTGCAATCCCACGCCGAGTTCACGGCGGCGGTTGATGACGATTGCGTATTTCATGCTGCGACCGCGAAGGGAAGAGTAAAATTGCCTTCAAGGCTCCGTGAGGGGGCTTTCAGAGCGGAATAGGTGCTGTTTAAGATAATCTCGTGAAGAAAGTTATTTCCAGCGCGACCGTTATTTTCTGCCTGATGTCGACAGCTTCAGCGGGTGACATTACGATTCAGTCGGGTTTGGCTGATTGGAAAGAACTGAACTATGACGGCTATACCCCCAATCGCTGGCGCGAAGAGGCGGGTTCGCTGGTTGTTGCGGGTCAAAACAGTGTCTCGGTGCTCTACCGGCACGCCAATATTTCGCCATCGGCAACGCCCATTCTACGGTGGAAATGGCGGGTCGATGATGGGCCACCGAAAACGGACATTTTCCGCAAAGGCAATGATGATAAGGCCATCTCGCTGATCGTGGCCTTTGCTTACGACTCGCCGAACGCCAGTGTTGGTGAAAGCATGAAGCGCGTGTTCGTCGAAGCGATAGCCGGGTCAGATGCGCCGGGTCGATTGGTGGACCTTGCCTGGGGCGGCATTTCCCATGCCGGCGCCGTCGCAGAAAGCCCCTACTACGGCTATTCAGGTCGGATCGTCGCAATGCAGCCAGAAGGCGGGGCAGGATGGATCGAAGAGGCCATCGATATTGCCGCGCTCTACCGTCAGCAATGGGGGGCCGAGCCCCCGAAAATCACACATGTCGCGGTTTCCAGCGATAGTGATGACACGGGCAAACCAGTAGATGCGCGGATCACTGATATTCGCTTCACAACGCACTGACGCCTGTCATCTAATCATGCCAAAAGAAAACCGCCCAGAGTGACCTCTGGGCGGTTTTCTTCCGTCTTGCGGGCAATGGTGGCCTGTCGGTGCAGGCCACATCGCTTCGCGATAGCGAGACTCTTAAGCCATCCACCAACGCTTGATGAAGTGACCGCCGTCCATTTCCCAGCCACCGCCGAGCTCTGGTCCGATACCGATCTTATCCGTCGTCGCGGCAATGTCCTTACCGAAGGCAGGGATAATGGTGCCCCCGCGATCCGACAGGATGTGCTGAACGGTCTGGTACATATCTTTACGCTTGTCTTGATCCAACTCTGCGCGACATGCCGTGACGAGTGCGTTCACCGTCGCGATGTCAACATTGGAGTCGTTCCAAGGCGCACCGCCAGTGTAACAGATCGACAGGATCATATCCTCGACCGGGCGAGGACCCCAGTAACAAGCACAGAAGGGTTGCTTGTTCCAAACGTTCGACCAGTAACCATCCTTAGGCTCGCGAGAGAGCGAGACATTGATGCCAGCAGCCTGCCAGTCTTCAAGGAACAGTTCCGCAGCATCGCCAGCTCCGCCGTAAGCCGTGTCAGCAAACTTGTATTCGATTTTGGTGTCTGCGTGGCCGGACTTCTTGAGGTGATACTTCGCGCGATCCAGATCCATTTCGACTTTAAGATCAGGGTCATAGCTTGCGAACTTCGGGCCGAGCGGTTGGTCGTTACCGACTTTACCGTATCCGTACAGCACCTTCTCAACGAAAGCCTCACGGTTGGTCGCCAGCTTCAGCGCCATGCGGAAGTCGTAGTTGTCGTAAGGTGCCGCTTCCATCCGCATTGGGTGCGTGAAGGCGAGGTTCGATTCAACATCGATGATGTTGATGTTCGAACGGCGTTTCAGGCGGTTGATTGTTTTCAGAGCTGGGCGGTTGATGACGTCAACTTCGCCTGTCACGAGCGCGTTGACTCGCGCGGTGTCATCAAGGATCGCGACCATCTCAACGCTGTCGACGTGACCGAAGTCATCGCCTTGCCATGCGTTCGGGTTCTTTTCAAAGCTGGAACGAATGCCTGGCTCAAAATCTTTGAGCAGGTAAGTACCCGTGCCATGCTTGGACAGCACGTCTGCCTTACCGTCGACCGTTGGAACGATCGTCAGGTGATAATCTGTCATCAGGAATGGGAAGTCAGCGTTACCCGCTGCCAGCTTCACGACAACCGTGTCTTTTCCGTCTGCGCTGACATCTTCAATCGCTTCGAAGACACCTTTAGCGCCGGACTTGGAGTCTTCACCGCGGTGCGTGTTGATCGAGTTGATGACGTCTTCAGTCGTCAGGCTCTTGCCGTTCGAGAATTCAACGCCTGAACGCAGCTTAAAGCGCCACTCGGTTGCGTCGTCACTGGCTTCCCAGCTTTCCGCGAGTGTACCTTGTGCCGTGTTATCCTGACCAACTTCAACCAAGCTGTCGCGGAAGGCACGGCTCACAGCGATCATATAGGTCGCGTTGTAGGTGGCTGAATCGAGCGAATCGATGGTGTTCGAGTCGTTGAGGCCGACCTTCATGTGGCCGCCCTTTTTCGGGGTCATCGCGTGCGCGCGACCCGTCCACAGCGCCGAAGCCGCCGTTGCAGTCATCCCAAGTGCCGTTGCGCCGACCATAAAGTCGCGGCGATTAGCCGATGGATCTGCAAGAATATTTTCGATGAGTTGTTTGTCGTCAGACATGGTTTCTCCCTGAAACATGTGTCGCGATTAATTATTGTGCGATAACCCTAGCAGGGTGACAGGGACGATGACAAATCACACCGAAAAACCGACTGTTTTCAGGACTTTTCCGTCAAATTAACCACCGGAAGCGTTGGCTCTTTCGATCACGACACCCACTCCGGCAGCTTGTGGAAAAATCTCAGGTTTCATGACTTCGACTCGCGCTCTCCTTATGCGGGAATCGTCAAACAAAAACGCGAATATCTCGTCTGCGAGCTGCTCCACGAGGTCGATATGGCGCTTACTGACCGATAATTCCTGCAAATGCTCAACGATCGGCGCGTAGGACACGTAGTTTTGAACTTCTTCACTCGGGCACTCAGGGATTTCGACGGACATATCGATCGAAATTACAACCTGTTGCTGTGTTTTCCTCTCATGGGGAAGCACCCCAATCGAGAGCGGGAGACCGAGCCGATCTACTTTTACAATCGCCGTCTGACTCACAACATCCCCGCTGATTTTGGCGAGTAAAACGACAAACCACCATCGACCGTGATGATCTGACCGGTCGTGGATGGCGCATCTGCCAGCGCCACCGCCATTGCGGCGATATCGTCTGCCGTTGGACCCTTTTCCATCGGCACTTGATCATGGACAGACGCAAACTCTTCATCCGTCTGTTTGCCAGACCGGAGAACCAGCCCTGGTGCAATCGCATTGACCCGCAATTTGGGGGCACAGGCACGCGCTGTCATGCGAGTCACCTCTTCAAGTGCAAGCTTCGACAGCGTGTATGAAAAGAAGGCTGGCGTGATCTGATTGACCTTTGAATCAATCAAATTGAGCACCCACCCATCCCCCTCGGTGGCATTCCAGAACGCTTGAGTCAGAAACAGCGGTGCTTCCGCGTTAATCCGCGCTTGGCCGTGCAAAAAGTCTCGCGCTACCTCGCCAAACTTATCCCGCTCGAACACGGAAGCGGAATTCACCAC
The DNA here is from genome assembly GCA_964641645.1 of uncultured Neomegalonema sp. Taxonomy (GTDB): domain Bacteria; phylum Pseudomonadota; class Alphaproteobacteria; order Rhodobacterales; family Rhodobacteraceae; genus JAHDDY01. The sequence goes on along the minus strand of CAZXMX010000154.1, from coordinate 2,790 downwards.
GCCTTCAAGGTCTGAAAAGTCGGCCAGGACACGCGGGATCAGTGCATCGGTCTGCTTGGCATCATTCAAGTCGGCCTGATAAAGCGCCGCGCGCTGGCCGAGCGCAATGATCTCATCGCGCAACACCTGCGCGTGGGTTTCCAAATTCCGATAGTGGATCGCGATGTCGCGGCCTTCGGACGCGAAGCGCAGGGCGATGGCCCTTCCGAGCCGCTGCGCGCCGCCGGTGATCAGGACGGCACGGGTCATGTTGAGGGGGCCCGATATCGCTCAAACGGAACAACGGCCACGGGCGTCAATTCCACGAGAAATTCTGGATGACCAAGTCCTGCTACGATCACGGAAGTAGATACAGGTTCATTTTTAGCCTCCAAGAATTCCTCGCGTACCGCCTGCACCGCTGCGAGATCGGACCGATCAACAAGGTACGTCGTGATGGAGAGAATATCGCCCAATTCACCGCCAACCGCCGCGAGCAACTGTGCGATGTTGTGAAAGCACTGACGAGCCTGTGCGGCTGCATCTCCGAGCCCGATGATTTTCTCGGCAGAGTCCCAAGCGACTTGTCCGGTCAGATGGATCGGAACGCCGCGTGGCTGAATCGTCGCCATCTGAAAACCGCGTCCCTGCGCCTGCCAAACATCGTCGATTTCAAATCCAAGCGGCATAACGGACCTTGAGGACGCTAAGCTACGCCTTGCCCCTCGGCTGGCGGTTGCTGATTGGTGAGGCGGATGGTTGCCGGACCGAACGGCGTTTCGACCGTAACTTCCGCGTCTCCCTGATCCGGGGTCACGCCTGACTCGGCAACAGCCTTCTGAACCGCTTGCTGACCTTCATCGGATTGCAGGAACATCATCAAGTACTGACGACGCTGGTTTTCCATCGCCTCGTCAATGCGCATCAACCGCTGCGTCACCGCGCCGCGCAGACGGGTGAGCAAGCCGTCGAACATCGTGAAGGCTTCGGTCTTGTACTCGTTGAGCGGGTCTTTTTGCGCATAACCGCGCAGACCAACGACCTGACGAAGGTGTTCCATCTGAAGCAAGTGGCCGCGCCACTCATCATCGATGGCGCGCAAGATCAGCTCTTTCTCAGCCGCCCGCATTCGATCTTCACCGATGAGTTCGGTTTTCTCGGCAGCAACTTCGTCGCCCATTTCATAGAGGCGCTCACGGATTTCCTCGTCGGCAACACCCTCTTCCTCGGTCCACTCAGCGACCGGGAAGCCGCGACCGAAGACATTACCCAGCTCTTGGGTCAGGCCTTCCGCATCCCATTGCTCGGCATAAGACTTTTCAGGAATATGACGTGCCACCAGATCATCGATCAAAGCATGGCGCATATCGCGAGCGGTTTCCGCGACATCCTCGGCTTCCATCACCTCAAGGCGCTGTTCGAAGATCGCCTTCCGCTGATCGTTCATCACGTCATCGTACTTGAGGACGTTCTTACGAATATCGAAGTTGCGGGCTTCAACTTTACCTTGGGCGCGTTCAATAGCCTTGTTGACCCATGAGTGAACAATGGCTTCGCCTTCTTCGAGGCCAAGCCGTTGCAGCATCTTATCCATGCGCTCAGAACCGAAGATCCGCATGAGATCGTCTTCGAGCGAAAGGTAGAACTTCGATTTGCCAGGGTCACCCTGACGACCCGAACGACCGCGAAGCTGATTGTCGATCCGGCGGCTTTCGTGGCGCTCGGTGGCCAGAACATAGAGGCCGCCCGCGAATTTTGCCGTCGCTTCAAGCTTGCTCACAGCGTCGCGAATTTCAGCTTCTTTTTCGGGATCGGGCGTCTCACCCAGCTCGTGGGCAATTCGCATTTCAGCATTGCCGCCGAGCTTAATGTCCGTACCGCGGCCCGCCATGTTGGTCGCGATGGTGATCGCGCCCGGCACGCCGGCCTGCGCGACAATCGCGGCTTCTTGCTCGTGATAGCGGGCGTTCAGGACAGCAAAGACCCGTTCAGCATCGGTGCCTTGATCGCCATCGTAAAGCGGCTCGAACGCATTCACGTTCGTCGTGTCTTTCAGCTTAAAGCCCTTCTCGATCAAAAGCTGAGCGAGGAACTCGGACTTTTCAATTGAGGTCGTACCGACAAGGATCGGCTGACCTTTGGCCCGTGCCTCTTCGATCTCAACGACAATCGCATCGTATTTTTCGCGTGTTGAGCGATAAACCTCATCATCGACGTCAAGACGAGCAATTGGAACATTGGTCGGAATTTCGATGACTTCGAGGCCGTAAATCTCAGCAAATTCTTCCGCCTCAGTCAGCGCCGTGCCCGTCATTCCCGCCAGCTTTTCATAGAGGCGGAAGTAGTTTTGATACGTAATCGAGGCGAGCGTGGTGTTTTCGGGCATGATCTGCACGCCCTCTTTCGCTTCAATGGCTTGGTGCAGACCTTCGGAGAGACGGCGGCCATCCATCGCGCGGCCTGTGAACTCATCGATCAACATGATCTTGTTGTCTTTGATCATGTAGTCGCGGTCCCGCAGGAACATTTTATGTGCACGCAGCGCTTGATTGACGTGGTGAACAATCGACACATTGCCGGGATCGTAGAGTGACCCGCCCTCTGGTAAAACGCCCATTTCGAGCAGCAGCTTTTCCGTCACCTCATTGCCGTCCTCGGTCAACGTCGAGGAACGCTGCTTTTCATCAATCTCGTAGTGTTCTTCGCTAAGCTGTGGGATCAGCTTATCCACAGCCATGTAAAGCTCGCTGGAATCTTCGGCAGGGCCAGAGATAATCAGCGGAGTCCGGGCTTCATCGATCAGGATCGAGT
>CAZXMX010000153.1:0-8229 GCA_964641645.1 uncultured Neomegalonema sp. | reverse complement strand
GCAGCGATTGGCGGCCTATTGCTGACTTGGGATAACGGCAGTATCGACCCGGAGCGTGCCGGGATCGGTCCCGTCATCAACATTTTGATCATCGCGGTGATCGGCGGTCTGCGCCATCCAATCGGACCGTTTATCGGCGCATTGATTTTTGTGATCTTAGAGACCTTCGCGCCGGAAATTCTTGGCAGTCTCGGCTTGCCACGCGAGCGTAAAGACTTGCTGATTGGTCTCATCTTCGTCGCCATCGTCTTTTGGTCGTCTGACGGAGTCCTTGGCCTCTGGGATCGTTGGAAAGAAAATTGGGGCCGTGACCCTCTGACCGGAATGCGGAGGGACGGCGAATGAACGCCCTCGCTCCAACCGTGGCCGAGCGCATGAGCGCAACGGGAACCGCGAACGCACTAGAGTTACGCGGCGTCACAAAATTGTTCGGTGCCTTGGCCGCCATTGATGATGTCACCCTATCGGTTGAACCGGGAGAGCGGCGTGCGGTGCTGGGATCGAACGGCGCAGGCAAGACCACCCTTTTCAACTGCGTGACCGGCGACTTCTTATCGACGACCGGAACAATCCGTTTCTTTGGTGAAGACATCACAAAGTTTCCGCCGCACGAACGAATACGGCGAGGGTTGCGCCGGACGTATCAAATCTCTCTGCTATTCTCCGGGCTGACGGTCCTCGACAACATCTACCTCGCGTGTTGCGGTGTCTCACGAGGGCGCTTCTCGTTCCTCCGCCCAAAACGCAACGACGCCCTGATGGCAAGCGCGGCCAACCTCGTCGACGTCGTCCACCTCACCGATGCGCGTGACACGCTGGTCGCCGAACTTTCGTATGGCCAGCAACGTCAGCTTGAAATTGCGATGGCCCTGTCCGGCGCACCACGGTTTATTCTCTTCGACGAACCCGCCGCCGGTCTTTCGCCAACCGAGCGCCGCGAGTTGATTGATATATTGATGGGCCTGCCCGAGCATATGGGCTTTATCATTATCGAGCACGACATGGACGTCGCCCTGCGCGTTTCTGAGTCGGTGACCATGATGCACAACGGGCGCATCTTTAAGGAAGGCAAGCCCGCCGAAATCGAAAACGACCCAGAAGTTCAAGCTCTCTATCTTGGTGGAGGTGAGCATGGCTGAGGGCGGCACACCGATACTCGAAGTCAAAGACCTGAATGTCTATTACGGTCAATCCCATGCCTTGCAGGGCGTAGATTTGACGTTGGATCATGGCGTGTTGTCGGTCGTGGGACGCAACGGCATGGGCAAAACCACGCTGTGCAAAACCATCATGGGCTTGGAGCGCGCCGCTAGCGGTTCGATCAGCTTTGCCGGACAGACACTGAATGGAATGTCCTCGGCAGAAATCGCACGCCTCGGCATCGGATACGTCCCACAGGGGCGGCGGTTATGGCCATCGCTGACGGTTGATGAACATCTGCGATTGGTGGCGCGCAGAGGAAGCGCATGGACGCCAGAGCGCATCTATTCCATTTTCCCCCGTCTCGCGGAGCGTAAATCGAATGGTGGCGGCCAACTGTCGGGCGGCGAACAACAGATGCTCGCCATTGGTCGCGCCCTGATGCTCGACCCCCGGCTTTTGGTGATGGACGAACCGACCGAGGGGCTGGCACCAGTTATCGTTCAACAAGTGGAAGATATGCTCGTTCGCCTTGCCAAAGAGGGCGATGTCGACGTTCTCGTTATCGAGCAAAATATCGGCGTTGCCTGCGCTGTATCCGAGCGCGTTGCGATCATGGTCAATGGTCAGGTCAACCGCGTCATGGACGCCGGAGTTCTCGCCGCCGATCGCGAACTACAACAATCGTTGCTCGGCGTCGGGCGTCATGCTCATGACGAAACACCTGCGGCTGACGCCGAAATCCAGAAAAGTGATCGAGTCACTTCATCGCAATCGCTCAAGGTCTATGTTTCAAACCCGAAACCACCGACGCGTTGGTCTCAACCCGTCCCAATTCGAATTATCGAGGGGTCGGCAAGGACACAAACAGCGACCCAAACGTCTGCCCTTACGCAAATTCAACCGATGCGCGCCACAGGACGCGCCGGTTCGTTGGTACTCGTCGCTGGGACGCTCGACACCAAGGGCGAAGAATTGCGCTTCATGCGCGATATCATCAAGGCGCAAGGTCTACAGGTTCAACTGGTAGATCTATCCACAAGCGGCAAGCCCTCCGGTGCCGACGTTCCGCCTCATGCGGTCGCCGGATTCCACCCTCGCGGTGCAGCGGGTGTCTTCACCGGCGATAGAGGGTCTGCCGTGTCGGGTATGACCGAAGCCTTTGAAAAATGGATGCGAACGCAAACCAATGTTGCTGGCGTGATTTCTGCGGGCGGATCAGGCGGAACGGCTCTGGCTGCACCAGCGATGCGCGCCCTTCCGGTTGGGGTTCCGAAGGTCATGATCTCGACGGTCGCCAGTGGCAATGTCGAACAGTATATTGGCCCCTCTGACATACTCATGCTTCACTCGGTTGCCGATGTGCAGGGCATCAATTCGATAACCCATGAAGTGCTCTCGAATGGCGCGCAAGCGCTCGTCGGAATGGTCAAGGCGCGTAGAGGCGCACCAGCATTCGTCAGCGAAAAATCTGCAATTGGTCTGACGATGTTTGGGGTAACAACCCCTTGTGTCCAACAGGTTGTCAGCCAGCTCGACGACGACTTCGATTGCCTCGTCTTCCATGCGACGGGTACGGGCGGGCGCTCCATGGAAAAGCTGCTCGACAGCGGGATGCTCTCGGCGGTTCTCGATCTGACCACAACGGAAATCTCCGATATGATCGTGGGCGGGGTTTTTGCGGCGAACGAGGATCGTTTCGGTGCGTCGATCCGAGCGGGCCTTCCTTATATCGGTTCGTGCGGCGCGCTCGATATGGTCAATTTCAATGCCCCTGAAACCGTGCCGGAAAAGTTCAGGGGACGAAACCTCTACGAGCATAATCCACAAATCACGCTCATGCGGACTACGCTGGATGAAAACACGCAGATGGGCCAATGGATTGGCAATAAACTGAACGAGATGACGGGACCGGTTCGTTTTTTCCTGCCAGAGGGCGGTGTCTCGATGCTTGACGCTCCCGGAATGGCTTTTCACGACCCGGTCTCGGATGCCGCGCTCTTCGATGCACTGGAGAATACCGTCCAACAAACCGCTAATCGACAGTTGGTGCGCGTGCCGCACAACATCAACGACCCAGAATTTTCAAATTTGATCGTCCAGGCATTCCGGAGCTTCAACGCCGGTTCAAGACGACGCGCTTCAGGAGAATAGTCAATGTTTGAACGATCAGCTTTGCTTAAACGATACCACGAGATGATTGATCGTGGCGAACCGATTATCGGCGGCGGGGCCGGCACAGGACTGTCAGCCAAATGTGAAGAGGCTGGCGGTATCGACCTCATCGTCATCTACAATTCTGGCCGGTATCGCATGGCGGGGCGTGGATCGCTGGCTGGATTGATGCCCTACGGTGATGCCAATGCCGTCGTGATGGAGATGGCAGGCGAAGTCCTCCCTGTTGTGAAAAACACGCCTGTTCTCGCCGGGGTCTGTGCCTCCGATCCGTTCCGCCTCATGGACAAGTTTCTTGATGAGATCAAAGCCGCCGGGTTCTCAGGGATACAGAATTTTCCCACCGTCGGTTTAATCGACGGCACTTTCCGCGCAAATCTCGAAGAAACCGGGATGTCCTATCAACTCGAAATCGATGTCGTTAAAATGGCGCATGACAAAGACATGTTGACGACGCCGTATGTATTTTCCGCAGACGATGCCACGGCGATGGCAAAGGCGGGTGCGGACATTATTGTTTGCCATATCGGCTTGACCACAGGCGGCAGCATTGGCGCGGAGACGGGCACGACGCTGGACCAAGTTCCCGCACTGGTCGATGAATGGTCTGCGGCTGCGCTGGCTGTAAATCCTAACGCCATTATTCTCGTTCATGGCGGCCCGGTCGCGATGCCTGAGGATGCTGATTTCGTTCTCAAGAATACCAAGAATTGTCACGGGTTTTACGGCGCATCCTCGATGGAACGGTTGCCCACCGAAATCGCACTCACCGAACAGACGCGGAAATTTAAGGAGATCGGGCGCAGCTAAGCGCTCGAGGAGGAAAGCACTATGAGCGGTCCCATTATCGGACAACTAATCCTCTGGCTGATCTTTATCGTGATCGTCGTGTTTATTGCCTATTGGGTGATGAACTGGCTTTACCGCCGCTCGACAAAAGAGATCGCGTTTGTGCGAACGGGTTCTGGCGGGGAAAAAGTCGTCATCGATGGCGGGGCGTTCGTCCTTCCCGTTGTTCATGACATCACGCCCGTCGCGATGAACACGTTGCAGCTTGCCGTGACGCGGGAAAAAGACGAGGCGTTAATCACCAAAGACAGAATGCGGATCGACGTTGACGCGGAATTCTATGTCCGCGTTCAGCAATCGAAAGAAGCCGTCAGTGTTGCCGCGGCGACCTTAGGACGTCGCACGCTTGAACCGGATCGCCTCCACTCGCTGATGTCTGGTAAGTTTATCTCAGCACTACGGACCGTCGCATCTGAGATGACGCTTGAGGAACTCCACGAAAACCGAAATGCCTATGTCGAGCGGGTACGAGAGGCAGCGCAGGCTGGATTGGATAAGAACGGTCTGGAGTTGGAAAGCGTTGCCATCACCGACATCGATCAAACGGACATCGAATATTTTAATCCATCCAACAAGTTCGATGCCGAAGGCCTGACCAGCGTTATTCAAGCCATCGAAGAACGTCGCAAAATGCGCAACGACATCGAACAAGATTCGATGATTAAGATCCGCGCCCGCAACTTGGAAGCCGAGAAACAAGCGCTCGATATCGAACGAGAAAGCGAAGAAGCGCGCCTCGAACAGCAACGCGATGTTGAATTCCGCCGCGCCAAGCAACGTGCCGAACTCGCGCGCGAACGGGCGGAACAAGAGAAAGAAGCAGAACAGGCCACCCTTTTGAACCGTGAGGCAATCGAAACCTCCCGCATCGCAAATGATCGACAAATCGCCGAAGCTCGCATTGCATCTGAACGAAAAATCCGTCAGCGCGAGATTGAACGGGGCCAAGTCGTCGATGAAGCTGAAATCGCCTCCCGTGAGACGATTGAGCGCGCGCGTATCGTGCAAGAAAAGTCCCTCACCGAGGAACGCATTCGCTCAAAGCAAGAGACGGATGCGTCTGAGATCGCTGCGAAGGAAGCCATCGACAAAGCACAGATCGCCCAAGAACGCGCGATCACGGAAGCGCGCATTCGCATGGAACGCGAGACCCGCGAGCAAGAAATCGCTCGGAACCGCGCGGTCGAAGAGGCGGACATCGCGGCACGCGAAGAGACGGACAAACTCCGCATTGCGCAGGAGAAGGTGGTCGCCGCTGAAAGAATAGAAGCGGATCGAGAAACCCGCACTAGAGAGATTGAGCGACAACAAGTCCTCGATGCGGCGGAGATTGCATCGCAAGAAGCCACTGAGGCCGCGCAGATTGCGCGCGAAAAGGCGACCACAGCCGAACGCATCGCCTTCGAGCAAGACCAGCGAGAACGAGAGATTGCCCGGAACCAAGCGGTGGATCGTGCGGCAATTGCGGCTCAGGAAGCGGTCGCAGCCGAACGGATCGAAGAAGAGAAACGCACGCGCACCGCCGACATTGAAAAAGAGCAAGAACTACGGTCTCGTGAAATCGAGAAGAACGAAAGCATCGAAAGTCTCGAAGTCTCGTCTCGCCGGATGGTCGACCGCCTGAAAATCGAGAAAGAGCAAGAGACAGCGGTCGAGAAAATTGGTCGTGATCGGTATGTCCGCGAATTGGAAATCGCGCGAAACAAAGCAACCGACGAAGCTCAGATTGTCGCAGAACAAGCGACGGAAGCCGCCCGCATCGCCAAAGAACGCAAGGTCGATGTCGAGAAGATTCTCGCTGAGCAAGAACTGGATTCTCGTAAGCTGGAACGCAAAAAGGCGCTGGAAAAACTTGAGATTGATCGAGTTGAAGCGTTGCGTGAAGCAGAGATCGCTTCTCGAGATCTGATTGAACGGGCGCGGATTGCCTCGGAAAGAGGCCTCGACGATGAACGGATCGGTCACGAAACCGAACGGCGCAAGCTAGAAATCGGTCGCGAGAAAGCCGTCGAAGAAGCTCAGATGGAAAAGGCGATTACGCTCTATCAACGGTCGCTAGAAGAGAGCGCGGCGGCGGCGGAGGCCGAGATTGCGAAAGCACGCGCTGCCGAGGCTGAGGAAAAAGTCCAAACCGCGCGCGAAACCGAAGTCGCAGAACGTCGTAAGACCGTTGATGTTACGCTCGCGGAGAAGGACGCAGAACAAGCACGGCTCGCCTCTGAGGCCGAGCGTATTCGTGCTGCGGTAGAGGCGGAGGCGACCAAGCTCGTCAACGAGGCGGAGAACATCCTCACCGACGGGTCGCGCCGCTCGCTGTTCAAGCGGAAGATGCTCGACCGGATCGAAGGCATCGTCGCGGCATCGGTCAAACCGCTCGAAAACATCGAAGGCATCAAGATTATGCAGGTCGGCGGTGCCGGTGGCGGTGGGGCCGGTATGGATGGCGGCGGCGGATCAAGCGGCAGTCCGACGGACGAGGTGATTAACTCAGCGCTCCGATATCGGGTTCAAGCGCCGCTCATTGACTCGCTTTTGACCGACATGGGGATCGACGGGGCGAACCTCACGAAACAGCCGGGATTAATCCGCGAGGCCTCGGACATGCAACGCATCGGTAACGACGTCGCGAAGAAGGAGGCGAAGAAAGACCCACCTCCAGAGGGTGGCGCAACACCGCCGGAGAAAGCATAGATGGCCCGCGTCTATACCTCGTCGATCATCAGCGCCCCTGCCGAAAAGGTTTGGGAACGGGTGCGTGATTTCAATGGCCTGCCATCATGGCATCCGCGCATCCGTGACAGTCGCATCGAAGAAGCGTTGCCATCCGATAAGGTCGGCTGTATCCGCAACTTTCATCTACAAAATGGCGATGGCTTGCGCGAACAACTCGTTGGTCTCTCTGACTACGATATGTTCTGCACATACATCATCCTCGAAAGTCCGATGCCTTTGACGGATTACGTTGCGACGCTGCGGCTGACGCCCATCACGGACGGGCCACGTTGTTTCATCGAATGGTCTGCAGAATTTGAATGCACCCCTGATGTCGAATCCGGCCTCGTCAATCGCATTGGGACGGATGTTTTTCAAGGCGGCTTTGACGCGCTTAAGCGACACTTTGGCGGGTAGAGATGGTGAAGGTCATTCACAGCACTGTTCTCGATGCGCCCGTGGATGCGGTGTGGGAAGTCGTGCGCGATTTTAATGGCCATGATCGCTGGCATCCCGCCGTAGCAACCAGCGAGATCGAGCGCGGTGAACCTGTAGACCGGGTCGGCTGTATCCGTCGTTTCAAACTGGCGGACGGTTCGGAACTACGCGAACAACTTCTTACACTCTCAGATATGGAACAGACTTTCAGCTATTGTCTGCTCGATACCCCCGTGCCGTTGTTCAACTATGTCGCCCATGTTCGACTGTTCCCCGTGACCGATGGGGACAGAACGATGTGGGAATGGGAAAGCGGATTCAGCACACCGGCTGGAAGAGAAGAGGAGCTTCGTTCATTGGTCGGCGATCAAATCTATGCGGTAGGAGTCGAAGCGGTCCGCGAACTATTGGAGGTGGATCGTGCTTAGTGTCGAAACCTTCGATACGCTATCTCTTGCCGCACAAGAGATGAACGAGACTTCCCGCTACCTCGCCGGAGGTACGCTCGTGATGCGCGCCGTAAATTACGGCGATCAGAGTTTTAACCGCATTGTTCGTTCGCGCGATCCGGTCCTTCGTGATATTCGACTTGAAGGCGGACGCATCGTTATTGGTGCTGGCGTCACGATGGCTGAAGTCATTGAAGCGCGCGACCTCGCGTTTCTTGCACCGGTAGCTCGGGTTGTTGGTGGCCCCGCGGTTCGGAACATGGCGACGGTCGGCGGAAACCTATTTGCGCATCATCCCTACGGCGATTTCGCCGCCGCGCTTTTGGCCTTGGATGGAGAGGCACATATGGCGGATGGGTCAAAAATGCCATTGGAACAATTCTTCTCGTCTCGCGAAACGCTTCGAGGTCTGGTTGCTGCGGTTTCAATCGCTCGCCCAAACGGAGATGATTTTCGATTTCGGAAA
>CAZXMX010000152.1:0-8247 GCA_964641645.1 uncultured Neomegalonema sp. | reverse complement strand
TCACGGGCCGCACTTCGACGGGTGGGTCGGTCAGGCCCGTGGGACGAATGACTTGCTCGGTAAAGACGCCGCCCGTGCGTTCGATTTCCCACTTGCTCGGCGTCGCACTGACGAACACCGATTGAGGCCGCATCGCGTCCCATTCTTCAAACTTGAGCGGACGGTTATCCATACAGCTCGGCAAGCGGAACCCATGATCCGCGAGCGTAAACTTGCGGCGGTAATCGCCCTTATACATCGCACCGATTTGCGGCACGGAGACATGGCTCTCATCGGCAAAGACGAGCGCGTTGTCGGGGATGTACTCGAACAACGTCGGCGGCGGTTCGCCCGGCGCGCGGCCCGTCAGATACCGCGAATAGTTCTCGATGCCTTGGCACACCCCGGTGGCCTCCAACATCTCAATGTCGAAATTCGTGCGCTGCTCGATGCGCTGGGCTTCCAGCAGCTTGCCTTCTTCCTCGAACTTTTTCAGCGTGACCGTCAGTTCTTGTTTGATCGACTTGATCGCTTGATTGAGCGTCGGGCGCGGCGTGACATAGTGACTGTTCGCGTAGATGCGGACCTTTTCCATATCCTGAAACGTCTCGCCCGTCAGCGGATCGAACTCGGTGATTTTTTCCAGATCATCGCCAAAAAAGTTGAGCCGGATCGCGCGGTCTTCCATGTGCGCGGGCCACAATTCCAAGCTATCGCCCCGCACCCGAAACGCCCCGCGCGCAAAAGCCGCGTCGTTACGTTTATAGGCTTGCGCGATCAGGTTGCGCATGACCTCGCGTTGGTCATAAACATTGCCGGAGATCAAATCCTGCGTCATCGCGCCATAGGTTTCGACCGACCCGATACCGTAGATGCACGAGACGGACGCGACGATAATCACATCGTCTCGTTCGAGCAGCGCCCGCGTCGCCGAGTGGCGCATCCGGTCGATGTTCTCGTTAATCTGAGATTCTTTTTCGATGTAAGTGTCTGTGCGCGGGACGTACGCCTCGGGCTGGTAATAGTCATAGTATGAGACAAAATACTCGACGGCATTGTTCGGGAAGAAAGACTTGAACTCCCCATAAAGCTGCGCCGCGAGCGTCTTGTTCGGCGCGAGAATAATCGCAGGGCGCTGCGTCGCCTCGATGACTTTGGCCATCGTGAAGGTTTTACCCGTGCCGGTCGCGCCGAGCAGAACCTGATCTTGTTCGCCTTGGTTCACCGCTTCGGAGATTTCCGCAATCGCCGTCGGCTGATCCCCCGCCGGAGAAAACTCCGACACCATCTCAAACCGAATACCGCCCTCCAGCTTTTCGCGGTCAGGACGGGTGACTTCAGGCAGAGTGATGGGTTCGGGGGTGTCCATGGCGGCGTTCTCCGGTTAAAGAAATATGGGCGCGCAAAGGCCGAAGGTCAGCTTGACTACCTAAAAAGGGGGCGATAGGCGACAATGTCTTTTCGTTCGTTTTGTTATAGGTTTCCGCCATTATCGAACAGGAGAGTTAGCTCTTTTATTCTCAACCGCACCCACTCTGCTTACTTCATCTTCCCATAATTTAAAGACCTCCCAGCCTACGAGTGCCCGTTCCGGCCATTTTTTTGGGTGAGTCAACGGAGCAGGGAGAACCGTTTCCGCATCGCCAAAGGCTTCCTCAAGTTGCGATTGAGATAAGTTTCTACATTCTCTCAAATCCGTACCGACTAAATTTGCCAGACTGAGATCGGCCCCCGCGAAGCTTGTGCCATTGAGGTTGGCTGAACGAAAATATGCGCCTCGGAGATTGCAATCCACGAAAGACGAATCTGACAAATCGCAGTGCGAGAAAATCGAGAATGCGAAGTCTCCCTCAAACGCGGTATCAGTTAGGGAAGTTCCGCGAAAAGAGAGGCGAAATCTGGCTTCGATTTCTATGTCGATGTTCGAAGCGCTCCTTAGTCCAACGACACGAAGTGCTGCGCGAACATCACTTCGCATCTTATGCCTGCGAAAAATCTCAGCATCCCGTTCGTTGAAGCTCACTAATCTTTCTTCCTGAGAACCTTCGCTATTAGAATTAATGCGAATGTACGCACATAATGTTTCCATCACTGCGATATGGTCGCGTTCGGAGTCTTGACTAATGCGCTCAAGAGCATAAATCGCGCCGAGACGAACTTCGATATTGGGTTTCAGGACCTTCCTCTCGACGCGATTTTCGCCTTCGTATTCAGTCTCCTCCCGCGTCGCGCCCAACTGCTCCACTGCCTTCGTGAACAAGTCAGCATAGTCACGATCTTTAGAGCGGTCGAGATTGCCTTGCGCAACGATTGCTCGCCAAATGACAAAGGGCGCGCCCATCACGGCGAGGAAAATGATTCCGACATTGCGAACCGCCTCATGGCTGTCCTTCGCGGTGCTGCCTAACGCGACAAAAAACTCACCGATCGCCCAAACCGCTCCTATCAAAGCAATCAGACAATAGAGTCCCGCAAAAAACAGTATCAACCCGCGAAACCATTGCGGGAACTTCTTCAGCCAATTGGGCTCGATATCGTAGATTTGAAACTTCTCGCTCATAGGACGCAATCCTATCGAATTTCGCGCTCTGCTTCCAACCGCTTTTCGCGCAGCGGAAAGCGTTGAATTGGGAGCCCTGCTTTGCTCAGATACTCACCCCGACCAGAGCGCAGGGTCGTTCCAAGGCTCTGGGACGATCAGTCGCCCCGCGCGATTTAGTGCATCTGAATCGACCAACCGGAGAGACTGCCACGCCTCCGCCCATTTAGCCAGTATCGGGAATGGCGGCTCAATTCCTATCTCCGTCGCGAATCCGAACCGTCCGTAATAGGCGGGATTGCCTAGCACGACGACGCGCTCGACGCCGTCTTGACGCAACATCTCGATCCCCGCTTCGATCAGAGCCGTGCCGTGGCCTCGCCGCTGGTGTGCTGGCACGACCCCTAGCGGACCAAGCAGCGCTATCTCGCGGCCCGGTCTGTCCAATCCACAACGCGTAAAGAGGATGTGTCCGACGATCTTGTCTCCTTCGCAGGTCGCCAAAGAGAGCGTATTCTGATCGAGCGCCAGCAGTGCCGTCACGAGGGGCGTTAGATCTTCGTCCGGAAACATCTCCGGATAAAGCCCAAGCACCTCTGCATGGTGTTGCTTCGTCGTGACGAAACTGTCGATACGTGGGTTACTCATAGAGTGCAGTTTACGACTTCAGCGCCTGACAGGCCATCCGCTTTTCGCAGAGCGGAAAGCACAGGGAGACGCGAACGCGGTGACACGCGCGTTCTACTGCTTCTTTGTTGATGATGCAGTGCGAAGCGTCTTACGGATTTGCGAGGACCGTGACCATGAAGGTCCCATCCGATGCGCTGGAATACACGCCCGAAACATTGGCCGAGCCAACATTCATCCGCATTCGCACATCAATCGAACGCAGATCAGTTAGGGAATGGCCGCTGGTCGGCACATCGAACGTCGTCAACCACGCCGACGAGCTATCCGGCACCCGAGCGCCGAAGGAACTCATAACAATGATCGAGCCGTCCGGTCCCTCCAAAACGGTGTTTAGCGGCGTGACGGTAACATTCACACCAGTGGCCCCGCCCAACGCCCGAAAAGCGCACACGCCATTCAGTGTCAGGTTCGCAAAGATCGATGGAGGGGTGGTATTCTGACCCATCAACAGCGCATCAACCGTCCATGTGCCGGGCGTCGCTTCGACCGATGCGTTCAACGGCCTCGACAACGTGCCAGTCGCAATCTGTCCCGTCATATCGAGGTTGATCTGATCAAAACAATAGAGCGAAACCACCGAGGGCATCGAGACGCTGACATCCGTATTGAGCGAAGCTGCGAGCGACGACCCACCGCTCAACACCAGCAATGATGCCATTGCACGAACTGCATTTTTCGCAAACAGCTTCATGATCGTCCCAGAACACTTTTCCCGCTTTAGACGAGCATGACATAATTGGCTAAATACTTTGTAAAATTAACCCAAAAACCCTCATTGTTACCTAATTATTCATCGGTTTTCGCCCTGTGAATACTTCAGAAACTGAAAATTTGAAGCGCCGATTCAAGCGTCTATTGATCTGGGCTCCACCCGGCATAGAGCAGATGCCCTTGACCGATGGGCAGATCGACTACTCGCCCCTGCCGGGTCGCCTGATAGATCGCCGTCACTAGCTCCAGCGACCGGCGACCATCCACGAGAGTCACCTCGCGGCCACCTTGCCCCTCCAACCGATCCGCCAGCGCCGCGAAGAACCCGGCGAAGCCGCTCGGTACATCGCCAACGCCCGCAACACAGGCATCCACCTCGGCCTGAGAGACATTGCCGCGCGCCGTAAACGTCCACGCCTCTTCAGCGGGCGTATAGGGCGCGGTTCCGCTTTCCGCCGTCACGCCTTCAAAACAAAACCGCAGCCGCGTCTGGTCGTCCGCCGCGCCGAGCGTGATCGAACTCGACGCCAGTGCGCCGTTCGCCATCACAAAAGACAGCGCGGCGCAATCTTCGGTCTCGATGTCATTGACCCGCGTCGTCGCAAAACCCGACAGCTTTGCCACCGGGCCAAAAAACGCGCAGAGCAAATCATGCGCGTGGATGGCATGGCCCAGCACCGCACCGCCTTGCTCCCCCGCCCATGTTCCGCGCCACGGCACGGCGTAGTATTCTTCATCCCGATGCCAATGGGTTTCCAGACTCGCCACCAAAGGTTTTCCGGTCAGGCCCGCCTCCATCAGGCGATGCAGCTTTTCCGTCTCCGGTCCATAACGATATTGAAACACCGGCACGACGATCTTGCCGCTGGCTTCGGCCTGCGCCGCGAGCGCATCCGCATCTCGCAAAGAGGTACACAGCGGTTTCTCGCACACCACATGCATACCCGCCTTCAACGCCAACATCGACATCTCGAAATGCAGATGCGGGGGCAAGCAAATGTCGATCAGATCAATCGATCCATCCGCGAGCACGGCATCAAAATTTTTCGTCACGGCAATTTCAGAACCGGCAGCCACCGCTTCGGCGCGTGCAGTATCCAGATCACAGAGCGTCGTCACCGAATAGCGATCCGGCAACGCGCGATACCCCGCCAGATGCTCCGCGCCGATCCCGGCTCCGATAATGGCGACCCGAACCGTCATGCCCGCGCATCCGCCATCGCCTGCGCCTTCAAGCCCAACTCCATGACCTTGAAGCAATGGGCTTGCGGCATCGCCGTCTCGGTGCGATCGCGAATATCATTGGCGAGGTTTTGGAAATACGGCATCCCCGCATCCCGCGCGTCGATCCGCTCACAGCGCCCCCCGTTCACGAGATAGAGATGATCGGTCGCATCATCCCGACCCACATCGCAATACTTGCGCAACTCGATATAGCCTTCTGTGCCGAGGATGGTCAGCCGCCCATCCCCCCATGTTGGCAGCGCATCGGGTGTATACCAATCGACGCGGATGTAACCGTGGCCTTGCTCGCTGCGTAAAGACATCTCGCCAAAATCTTGCAAGCCGGGATCATTCGGGTTCGCATAATTGCCAACGCCCGCCATCGTGATCTCGGCATCGGTTGAGCCGGTGAAATAGAGAAATTGGTCAATCTGATGCGAGGCAATATCGCACAGAATGCCGCCGTACTTTTCCTTCTCGAAAAACCACTCAGGCCGCGTTGCGCGGTTGAGCCGATGCGGACCCAGCCCTGCCGTCTGAACAACTTTGCCAATCGCGCCCTCTTGTACCAACGCGGCGGCGCGCGTGACGCAAGGCACTTCGAAGCGTTCGGAGAAATCAATCGACCAAATCCGGCCCGTCTCCGCGACGGTCGCTTTGATCTCAGCCAATTGATCCAGCGTCGTGCAGCCGGGCTTATCGGTCATCACGTCTTTGCCGTGACGCATCGCTTCAATCGCCAACGAAGCACGATCCGATGGGATCGCCGCGATGAGGATCAAATCGATGCTCGGGTCTTCCAGCAAAGCCCGCTTGTCGGCCACGCGCGGCGCATCCGGAAAGCGCTTCTCGAACCCATCAAGCGTGCCGGGATCGCCCTCCGTCCACCATCCCACGAACTCACCGCCCACCGCCTGCATATTCGCAGCCTGCCCATAGATATGGCGATGGTCGAGGCCGAGGGCGGCAAACTTTAAAGGCGTCTTCACGTTGTCATCTCCAAGTCTATCGCCCGCCGCGTCCGCGAGGATTCAATCAACGCATCAATCAAGCCATGCACGTTCAGCGCCTCGCGTCCCGTCACCAAGGGCGCTCTGTTTTCCGTCAGCGCATCGGCAAAATCACGGATGATTCCTGTATGCCAGTCATGGGTAAAAGCCATCGGGTCTGCCCCGCCGCCGGTCGCGGCATCCGCGCCAAATTCTTCGCGCCGCCCATCGCGCCATGCCACCGACAACTTGCCTGCTTTGAGCGCCACGCTGGCCTGATCATAATGCAAGGTCAGCGACTCCGCATCGCCGGGATAACTCGCGGTGCTCGCGGTCAGTGAGCCGACAGCACCATTCGCAAACGCCAATCCAGCCGAGACAAAATCCTCGGACTCCATATCGTGAAACGCCGACCGCCGCGCCATCGCCTGCACCGAAGCGACTGGGCCTGTCAGCGATACCATCAGATCGAGCGTATGGATCGCTTGCGAGATCAAAACGCCGCCGCCGTCGCGTTCATACGTCCCGCGCCCCGGCTCGTCATAATAGCTCTGCTCCCGCCACCAAGGGACAGCCGCCTCCACAACGCGCAAGGTGCCAAGCGTACCGCCTTGTTGCAATGCATGGAGTTGAACCGATGCCTCACGAACGCGATGCTGAAAAACAATCCCAAGCCGGACGCCGTGTTCTTCGCATTGAGTGACAATCTCTTTCGCCCGCGCGCTGTCACGCTCAATGGGTTTTTCCATGAGAACGTGGATGCCCGCCGCAGACACCGCCTCGACAAGATCGCGCCGCGCATTCGGCGGCGTGGCGATGATGACAAAATCCGGCGCGGATTGAACGACCGAGTCAATGGTGTCATGCAGTACCGGCGCGTGCCCGCAATGATCGCGTACCTTGCGGCCAAACGCAGCCCGTGCTTCCGCTTGTCGTGCAAACACACCCTGCAGATAGATACGATCTTTCAGGTCAGCCAACGCCCGCAGATGGGTGTCGGCCACCATTCCCAATCCGATCAGAACCGTGTTGAGCATCGGTTTTTCCGTCATCGAATCCACGCTGCCAAGACATCGCTGGTCAGCGTTGTCTCCGGCCCCTTCACCGTCAAGATCGTCCCATCTTCGGTATGGGTGCGCTCTGTCACCTTCAACGGCAGAGACGCAATCAACTGTTCCAGCGTACTGGCATCCGCGAAGCCCACATGAAGTTTCCGGCTTGCGATCCGATGCCATTCCACGAGCTTCGCAAGCGCCAGAGCCTCGGCTGCTGCCCCGCCATACGCGCGCGCTAACCCACCTGTCCCGAGCTTCGTTCCGCCGAAGTACCGGACCACCGCGATACCAGCCTCCACCACATCGGCCCCGGCCAAGACAGCCAAGATAGGGCGGCCCGCGGTGCCACCCGGTTCGCCATCGTCTCTCGCGCGTTCAAGAATAGAGTTATCGTCCGCCATCTGCCGTGTCGCCGTGCAGATATGGCTGGCCTTGCGATGCTCGACCGCCAGCTCGCCCAAGCGCCTCTCCCACTCGACCATCGGGATCACATACCCCAAAAACCGCGACCCTTTGACGTCGGTTTGTGCGGTGACTTCATAGGGTGGCGTCAGCAATGACATATCGATTTCATATAGCAGAGATCCGTAAACACGAAGAGGCAGTTGATCCTAAACAGAAATGCCGCATCTCCCCTTGTTGATGATCCAGCAAGAGACACGAGCATGACCCCCGCCCTGCAACGAAGAGATTTGTTTTCCTATGGTGGATTGGCTCTGCCGGTCGCGTTTGCTGGATTGCCGCTCTATATTCATGCGCCGGACTATTACACCACCGAATTCGGTGTTTCGCTTGGGGTGATCGGGCTGGTGTTACTCGCACTGAGGCTGTTTGACGCGGTGCAAGACCCGCTCATCGGCGCGCTCGGCGACCGATACGCCGCCCACCGCCTGAAGATTATGATCGCCGCCAGTGTCGTGCTGGTCATCGCTTTCGCCGCGTTGTTTCAACCCATTGGGCCGCCGCTGCTGTGGTTCAGCATCATGATGCTGCTCGCAACGTCGGCCTATAGCGTCCTGAGCATTTCGCTCGGCGCGGACGGGGCGGTTTGGTCACCGGG
>CAZXMX010000151.1:0-8270 GCA_964641645.1 uncultured Neomegalonema sp. | reverse complement strand
TTTAACGTGGTGGTGTTGGCATTTCAGCATCCCTCTTAGCGAAGCTCAGAACTAGCTTGTTACCATTTTTGCTAATAGCCTCTGACCCGCCACCTAACGTGATCACATGCGCTTCAATATGGCCCGCGTTGGCGCTGGATTGAACGAGTACGAAGTCTAGCTCAATATCGATCTTCTTGGGAACCAATGCCGGTGGCTGTTCAGCCGTAGCAATTAGCGCAGCGCGTGCAGCAAGCACAAGATCGGACAGATCCAGACCGTCTGAATCTCCACTCGATAATACTACGCCACCCTTCGGCGGGGCAAAAACAACTGTAATTTTTGACCCCTGAGTGACATTGTTCTCGGTTCCCGAAGACAGTGCGGTCGAATTGAACACCGGTACGGCCAGAGCCACCTTCGAACTGTCGATCTTGTCGCGCTGGGTCGTCAATTGGAGCTTGATGTCGCCAAGTTCCAAATCAAGATTAGGGCCGGGAATGTCTGCCAAGTCTACTAGTTCATTCTTGAGGTCAACGATGGTTTCCTCTAGCGAGAGAGCCTTAACTTCCGCTACTGGGGTACCAAAAAGCCGGGGATAAGCGACCTCGTAGGCGGCCCAGAATGCCACAACGGCTATGGACAGTGAAAATACAAGTTGTGACACCCGAGCCTTCCTTTACTCTGTGACTTTGAGCGGCAGTATCTCAGTCTCGACGGTGCCATATTTCCCGAATTGCGCACGGACATAGGCGGGGTCGACAATTCCCGCCCCTGCTTCCCATGGTGGTGCCTCGGGCACCGGTAGCGCGGTATCTATCAGGATTTGCTTGATCATTTTCCAAGGCAGGTCAAACGTATAGGTATACTCAACACCGCCGTCCTCCAACGGTATAGCCGTCCCCGTTAACCGCGTTGCAAACTCATCGTGGGCGTTAATCCGCTCTGGTCCCACTGGAATTGAAAACATGGGCGCGCCTTCACTCGGTTGGGTGTCACGAATAAGATGAGTCAGAAAATGCGCGACTTGAGATGCAGCGTTACTAACCTGTGCAGCTGCCATGCTCGTACCAGAGCTCATCGTGAATCTGTCCCAATCTTCACGCGCGACAACAGTTTTGAAACGGGTGTGCCCCTCATCGTAGGCTCTCTCTGAAGGGGTCTTCGAGCGCGCGCCAGTCATTGCGCTTATCACGTCTACCCCATGCGCCACTACATCGGGCCACGTATGCGGTTCTTCGCGGTTGCCGGTCGAAGACTTATTCCAGACCTTATTGTCTCGGTGGTCCCATGCGCCAACGGACATTACCCATGGCGACGCACTCCACGGATTAACATAGCCCGGCGCTCGAGCACCTTCATTTCCGATTGCCAGAATCGACAACGCACCAAGGGAGGCAACAGCTTGCAATGCGCGGGGCACAGGGGCATCGGGTTGAGACTTGTTTACAAAAAAACTGGTAGGTGGGCCGAGTGACATGTTATTGATCAAAACTCCTTCGGCCATGCTGACCTCAAGCGCTTGCAATACGTTTAGAGTCACTTGAGCCTCATCTGGATGCAAATACCACACGGTCTCCACACCGATTTCCTCAGCAACTCTGAAAGCTACGTTGACCTGCATAGTTGCTGCAAACCCGCCCAATACAGGCAGCATGACCGGATCGTTCAGAGATTCCGCATGCTTCTCAAGCAATGCGGTTGCAGTTTCCAGCTCATCAGTTGAGGTTACGAAAGCGTAGCTCTCACCCGGTTGCGCTCTCAGCGCTTCTGAAAGGCGCGAAGGTTCGAGCGTTCCAGCTTGTAAAGTGTTCGTCACAACAGCGAGCCCGGCTGGAAAAAAGATTTTCATTATACGCCACATCCGAAAAACTTCCTTAAGGAGATGAATAGCAATCAAAATCTCCTAGAAGGATACGCACTGCAATTCACCATAGCAACAACTGCCGGCATTATCGTCGTCACGATATGCCTCTTCCTCTCCCACGGCGTTCAGCCGTCTCCTGCTTTTCAGACTTCAATTTCAGCTTGCAATCCAAAAAGTTCACGATATGTTTTTACTTATCCTCCTCCGTCAAAGGCCCCATGGATTTCACCCCTTACGTCACGTTCAACCGAGACATTCCGTTGCGATTGATCGCGGTGGTGTTTAACTCGATTGGGCTGCGCGAGGGGGACTAACCTCCACCTTGCGGTGTCATCGTCAACTGGCTCACATCATACCCATTACGACGCAACGCCTCGATGCCCCGTTGGAGGCGGGCTTCGCTGATCTGTGGATCGCGCGCTAAAATCCAACCCGCAAACCCACTTGGGATTCCGACCACCGCCGTCTGATATCCCTCATCAATGTCGAGAATCCAATAATCACCCGAGGTGAACGGCACGAAAGGCACGAAATCGACTTTAAGTTTCGCGCCGCTGGCATCGGAGGCTTCGGCGCTGGCGGTCGCAAAGCGAGGCTCCGCCGAAAGCGATCCTTCGCGACACCCGTTTGTGACTTTTACCGAGCCGTCTTCGTTTAAGGCATAGTCAGCCGTAACCCCAACGCACCCTTCTTCAAAGGACACCGGGAACCGGGCAATTTCATACCAGCGCCCCTGATAGCGTTCCAAATCAACCGCCGGGACGGTTTCAATGGGTACGCTTTGATCGCGATAATCTCCGCCGACACAGCCAACGAGCGCAAGGGCTGCGACGGCAAGCGTGGCAGCGCGGATTAGACGGGTCTTCGGGTTCATGTTCGGCTCTCGGTTACGCGGCAGGAACCGAATAGATAGGGTCTCCGCCTGCCAGTATCCAGCATCGCGAGCTTTTGGCTTCTCGAACCCTGATTAGAAAATCGCGGCCTCGGCCACCTGATCGGGTTGGCGAACCGCAGCCGCGTCATTCAGCGCCCAGTCATAAACGTAGTTGTCGACCCGCGTTCTACCTTGCAGCTTCTCGCGCAAGGGCGGTTCGGCAAAAGCGGTCAGTCGACTCAGAATCTCGGCTTCATTCTGGCCAAAGTCTTCGCGGAACCACGCATAGATTTTTGACAGCGTAATCTTGCCATCTGCGGAAACAGTGATCCCGCGAGGATCGTTGACATAGGCCCGTTCTGCATCAGTCAGCGCCTTGTCCAAACCTTCGGCCCGCCAAGCACGCGGGGAAAGATTAGGGCAGCTTCGCGCTGCACAATTCAACGCATAGTGAATCCGCGCCTCACGGAAGACAGGTCTAACAATGCGGTGTTCAATATCATTGAGGCTCAGGCTCTCGCCATCGACGGTCACGACCTTTCGCTTCCAAGGCCCGGTCGGCAAAATTCCGTCTTTGATCTTCAGGATCGAGTCGACGGGATAGGCCTCCAGCACAATGTCGACAGTCTTCGCATTGTAGAGATTGATCCAGAACGCCAATTGCTGATCGCGCGTCAAAGTCACCGTTCGGACTTGTTGAAGCGAGCCAAGATACGCATCGAGATTGGCTTGGTCCGCCGCTGACACGCGACTATAATCGAGCCGGTTAATTCCCGCCGCATCGGTCGACAAATACTGCGCCAGAAACGCATCCCAAGGACCATGATCGACGGCGACTTGCTGGGTTGGCGACGACTGCTCCCATTGCGTCCCAAGCGAGACAGGTTCGGGCAAATTCGCACGCTCAATCGTCGTACACGCCATCGGAAGGCAGCCCAACGCCGCCGTGAATGCCAAACGGATCATCGTTGACCTCCTGATTTTCTTTCATCCATCGCCTTAGCCCGCAAACGCCCCTTCAGGCGCTTCAACGGCAACGATGTGACGCTCTGTAAGTTCGCGGGCTGAGGCAAGTCTTCGGCAAAGCCATTCTCGGCATCCCACCAGCGCGGTCCCTGAGGTGTCTCCACTTTCGACCGGGCGAAGATATGCGTGTCGCGCTCCGCATTGTGGACGCACATCGAGAGAGGCCCGTTTTCTGTCGCGACCATGAAAACACAGGATTCGCAACGTTCGCGGTCCAGTTTTTTCGCGTCCATGAAATTGTGGACAAGGATGCTCATCCGATTGACTTTGCCCCGGCTTTGCCAAAGCCCATCGCGTAAAGCCCAAAGCCATCGGCCCGCCTCACCCACCAAGCGCGCACCCAATCGGGGGTGCCGCACAGCCAGCCGGCCAAGGATTCGGAGCACGTCGAGATACCCGCCTTCCCGCTTATCGATTGTCTCCATCGCGGCAATCACATCCTCGACAAGAACGCGATTGGTCAGCGGCGAAATCACCGTGTCCCCCGCTGCCAAGACCGAGGTGTAACGATTGCACAGCGAGTGACCCACAGAGGTCACATCAAAATCCAGCGAAAGCGCCATGCCTTCTGAAAGCGCTCCCATCACGCTCGCCTGCGTAATCGCATCATCGCGGTCTCGCAAAACACCGCGTCCGGTATCGGCTTGCATCTGGAAAGAAATGAGCGAGATAGCATCCGCGTGTTTGCGAAAGAATTCCGCCATGGCAGGCAACTCCGCAATGTTCCCATCATACACCGTGGTATTGAACAGAATGCGAAGCCCCAGTCCTTTCGCCCGGTCGATATATTCAGCGCGGACAGCATTCAGCGACTCTTCGGTCTCATACCCCTTCCGCTCTTGGGTGAGGTCAACATGCAAAGCGAGATCGTCCAATCCCGCGACAGCCAAGCGCGAGAGCATTTCGCGCGTTGCTTTAATCCCATTGGTCATCATGCAAGAGCGCATTCCGAGAGACCGGATTTTTTGGCACAGCGCCTCAAGGTCTTCCACCTTGCGCAGCGTCGGGTCGCCGCCCGAAATTTGGATCGAGGTGCCGGGCCCGTAATGGTCCTCGATCATCTCGATCCGCTGGAACAAAATGTCGAGCGGCACATCCTTGGCCATCTCAGCCCGGTCTGAAAGATAACAGAGCGTACAATCGAGGTTGCAGCGCTGCGTGATCTCCAGCGAAACGCAAGCCATCGGGTATAATCGCCCCGCCGTCTGCCCCGCTTGCAGTTGCCCATGACGTCGCAGCGCCTCCCGAAGAGGCGCGCGTTGATCATCGCCATGGAACTGCTTACCTGCAGGGCTAAGCATGGCCGTCCTCCGGAGGGAATATTCTATGAATAGAAACACCCGACCGAGAGCGTTTGCGCCAGCCCCTTCCGCTTTTCGTGTTGTAACGTGATACCGGTTTACTGCGGTGCGATCACGGGGAATCGATCTGAAAACAACGTTGTGGAGCGCGCAGATCCGCCAACCTTCAACGCGAAACTACCGCAAAGTCTCCGTATTGCCGTCGACCGCGATCACCTGCCCTGAAATCCGGCGAGCGGCATCTGAGGCGAGCCACGTTGCCGTGGCGGCAATGTCATCGGCAGTGACCCAAGTCTTCATCGAGACGCCTTTGACATACTCAGCGCGCACCACTTCTGGATCAATATCGCGCGCTTTCGCCTCCATGCTCAGCACGCGCTCCATGCGGTCGCCTTCCACTGATCCCGGTGCAATGGCGTTGACACGGATGCCGAACTCGCCCAACTCCATCGCAAGCCCCTTCGTCAGGCCAACCAGCGCCCACTTCGCTGCCGAATAAGGGCTGCGGTTCGGGTAGCCCCATTGCCCTGCCGTCGACGTGGTGAAGAGGATCAAACCGGACCCCTGCTCTTTCAGCATCGGAATGGCGTGCTTTGCGGTGAGAAACGCACCCGTCAGGTTCACATCAACGCAGTCCCGCCATTCTTGCGCATCCAGCGTTTCGAGCGGCCCCGCAGGACCGCCCGTTCCCGCATTCGCGCAAATCACATCCAGCCCACCAAAGCTGGCCTTCGCAAAGGACAGCGTCTCGGCCAATCCCGCCTCGTCAGTGACATCAGCTTCCATCGTCACACATTCGGGATGCGTCTTTGAAAGCTTTGCCAATGCAGTGGTATCTCGATCAACAACCGCGACCTGCGCGCCTTGTGCGAGAAACGCCTCAGCAAACGCGCGCCCCAAACCCGACGCTCCCGCTGTGATGTAGACTCTCAAGACACCGGCATCCGCTTGGTCAATTGCAGTTTTTCACGAACCGCGTCTGGCCCTATAATTTTCGCGCCCATGCCTTCGAGGATTGTGACAGAGCGTTCCACAAGCTGAGCGTTCGTCGCCTTAACACCGCGAGATAGGAACAAGTTGTCTTCCAACCCAACGCGGACATTGCCACCATGCAAGGCCATCGCGGCGACATAAGGCAACTCGTCGCGACCAATCGAAAAGCCCGAATAAACCCAACTTTCAGGGATCGCGTTGACCATCGCGCCCAACGTCTGCATGTCATTCGGCGCGCCCCACGGGATGCCCATGCAAAGCTGCACGAGAACGGGATCGTCAATCAGACCCTCTTTCACCAACTGCTTCGCGAGCCAAAGATGCCCAGTATCAAACGCCTCGATCTCTGGCTTAACGCCGAGGTCTTTCATCCCTTGTGCCATCGCCCGCAACATCGCGGGCGTGTTGGTCATGACATAATCGCCTTCGCCAAAATTCATCGTGCCGCAGTCAAGCGTACAAATCTCGGGCAGGCATTCGGCGACATGCGCGAGCCGCTCGGTCGCACCAGCCATATCCGTACCGGCGGCATCGGGTGGCAACGGCTGTTCGACGGACCCGAGCGTCAGATCGCCGCCCATCCCGGCGGTCAGGTTCAGAACCACATCAATGTCAGCAGCACGAATACGATCGGTGACTTCGCGGAACAGCTTCACATCCCGCGAAGGCGCGCCTGTTTCCGGGTCTCGCACATGGCAGTGCACCACGGCAGCGCCCGCTTTCGCGGCTTCAATCGCACTATCGGCAATCTGCTCAGGCGTGATCGGCACCAGCTCAGACTTGCCCGTCGTGTCGCCTGATCCTGTCACCGCACAGGTGATGAAAACATCCCAGTTCATCGCGTGTCCTTCCCATCTATCTCATCCAAGCAGGGCCAGACCCACGCCGCAATTGCAAGCGCGAATACGGCATTGCGCATCTGTTCGCGACTTGCGAGGCGCGTCCATCCGTGGAACACAATGACTTCGACCCGTTTGATGGAGTTACCGATGTCGACCGACGTTCTGATCCCGAATAAGATGCTTGAATCTGCTGACGCCGCGCTGGCCGAAGCCTTCACTGTCCATCGGCTGTATGAAGCCGCTGATCCAGATGCGATGCTCGCCGAAATCGCCCCAAAAATCGGGGCCATTGCGAGCAGTGGCGGGGCAAAGCGGCCAATGATCGAGGCGCTGCCAAACCTCAAGCTCGTGGCCCATTTCGGGGTTGGATACGATCCGGTCGACGTGGACTGTTGCAAAGAGCACGACATTCGCGTGACCAACACGCCAGACGTTCTGAATGACGCGGTGGCCGAGATGACCCTCGGTCTGATGCTGGCCCTAGAGCGTCGAATCCCGCATGGAGATCGGCATGTTCGAGACGGGAAATGGGAGGCCGGAGGCTATCCCCTCACCGGGGAACTCACTGGAAAAACCGCAGGGATCATGGGCCTTGGGCGCATCGGCAAGGAGATCGCGCGCCGCCTTCAGGTTATGAAAATGAACGTCGTCTACAATGGCCGCACGGAGCAAAAGCACGAGCCTTACCCCTACTTCGCCGACCTCAAAGAGATGGCGGCCGCGAGCGATTGGCTGGTTGTGGTCGTCCCCGGCACGCCGCAAACCACCAAGGCGGTGAACATGGACGTGTTGAAGGCGCTCGGGCCAAACGGCGCGCTTCTCAACATTGGGCGCGGCTCGGTCGTCGACGAAAGCGCCCTGATTTCATGCCTCTCGGACGGCTCACTGGGGGGCGCGGCGCTGGATGTGTTTGAGGATGAACCGCGCGTCCCCCAAGCCCTGCGCGAAATGGACAATGTCGTCCTACAACCGCACCAAGGGTCTGCGACTCACAAAACCCGTTGGGGCATGGGCGATCTGGTGGTCCGAAATATCAAAGCGCACTTCGCCGGAGAGCCGCTGATTACCCCTGTCGCTTGACCAGAGAAACCAGAGACGAAACGACGGCCACCAGAGATACCACCCCAGACCACAGCGAGGAAACCAATGACCAAAGTTGCGCTCTTAGGAACCGGCATCATGGGCGCCCCAATGGCGCGCAATTTGGCCAAGGCCGGATTCGAGACCACAGTCTGGAATCGCTCCATCGAGCGCGCGCAGCCCCTTGCGGATTGTTGCGCGGTCACGACCACGGCTGCCGAAGCCGTCGCCGGTGCCGCCGCCGTTTTTACGATGGTGGAAAATTCCGGCGCGGTGCTCGACGTGATGTTCGGCTCGCACGGCGCGGT
>CAZXMX010000150.1:0-8309 GCA_964641645.1 uncultured Neomegalonema sp. | reverse complement strand
AACCACCCCCCCGCAAAAGCCTCGTCCGTGGCTTCCTTGTTTTTGAAATACCCCTTCATCACGGTATTCCCGCGCAGCATGATCTCGCCAGAAAGCTCGCCGTCATGGGCGATATCTGCACCCGTCTCCAGATCAACGGCTTTCGCGCCTTCCATCATCGCCATACGCGGGCCTTGGCGACCGGCGATCTCGGCGCGTTCGTCGACTGGTAGAGCATCCCATTCCGCTTTCCAATCGCATTGCGTGACGTGACCATAGGTCTCCGTCAGGCCGTAGACGTGCTGCACATCAACGCCGAGGTCGGCCATCTGCGCCAGCACCGCAGGTGGCGGCGGCGCACCCGCCGTGAACGCATTGATCGTGTGCGAGAAGTCGCGTTTTTCTTCATCCGTCGCATTGATGAGCATCCCGAGCACAATCGGCGCACCGCCAAAGTAAGCCGCACCGTGATCGGCGGCGGCATCGTAGATCGCCTTTGCCGTGATCGCGCGGGTGCAGACCATCGTCCCGGCTTGCGCGGCCATCGCCCACGCATGGCCCCAACCGTTACAGTGGAACAGTGGTACGATGTAGACATAAACCGGATGCTTCGGCAGCGGCCACCCCATGATCGTCCCGGTAGCAATCAGATAGGCGCCGCGATGGTGCAATACGACGCCCTTAGGCCGTCCCGTGGTACCGGAAGTATAGTTGATCGCCATCGCGTCCCATTCGTCGGACGGCATCGGCCAATCCCAATCGGGATCACCTGCCGCGATGAACTCTTCGTAGGTCTGATCGCCGGTGCGCTCACCCTCGCCGGGCTTCAGATCGGCTTGGTCGTCAACGATGTCGATCACCTTCGGCGCTTTGTCGCCAAGGATGGTTAGCGCCTCTTTCAAAACCGGCGAGAATTGCGTATCGGCAAAGACCAGCTTCGATTCCGAATGCTCCAAAATATAGGCAACCGTATCCGCATCGAGCCGCGTGTTGATCGAGTTCAACACGGCACCACTCATATTGACGCCAAAGTGAGCCTCAACCATTTCCGGTGTATTGGGGCACAAAAAACTAACCGTGTCGTTCCGGCCTACGTCCAATTTCGACAGCGCATGGCCAAGCTGAACGCACCGGCGGTAGGTCTCGCCCCAACTGCGCTTTACGGCCCCATGAATGACCGCCGTATGATCGCCATGCACTTCAGCGGCGCGCCGAATGAACGATAAGGGCGACAGCGGAACATAGTTCGCATCGTTCTTCTCGAAAGCATCGTAATCTTCGCGCGGCATTGGCGGTCTCCCAGAACGTCAGCATCGTGAGCCGCAATGTGCTTTGCGGTTCGAGTTAGAGTGGCGAAAAGTGTCCGTGGGTCAAGGCGTTCAGTATCGCCTCAGGACTTAAACGGCAGGTCATGGACCGTCGCCCGCCGCTGACCATCGGGCGTTTCGACCCAAAGCCCTTGCCCTATTTGCCAATAATCGCGCTCGACCATCCCGATGGCAACATTGGTCTGCATATCCGATGACCAGGCGGCGGACGTCACTTGCCCTGCATATTCGCCATCATCCGCCGTCAGGGGCCAGGGGTCACGGCAACCCGGCACCGCCTCGCCCTCAATCGCAAGCCCTCGGATCACGCGCATCGGCCCATCCGCCGCCTCGCGCAACAGCGCATCCCGCCCGACGCAGCCAATAGAAGCTTCAACGTCACAGAACTTGCCCAACCCGCACTCGAACGGCGTGTTCTCGCGAGTCATGTCATTTCCGTAGGATAGCAGGCCGCTCTCGATACGTTCGATCAGATTTGGGCCGCCTTGCCGAACATTCAGATCAGCGCCCGCCGCAAATAACGCATCCCAAAGCGGCTCAGCCAGCGTGCGGTCTTCCAGATAGATTTCAAACCCGCCCTGCTTGGAATATCCGGATCGAGCGACGTAAATTGACTGGCCTTCAAAGTAGAGCCACACCCCGCGAAAGAACCTTATGCCCCGCACTTGCTCACCGAAGACGCGAGCCATCAGATCATCTGACTTCGGCCCCTGAACGCCCAAAATATTGACGTCAGGCTCATCAATCTCAACTTCGAAGCGAAAGCCATAGGCCAGCCCTTTCGCCCACAGCATCACATCGCTATCCGCGATCGAAATCCAGAACCGATCATCGGCCAATTTGATTGCAACCGGATCGTTCAACATCCCGCCGCGCTCATCAACGAGCGGAATATAAAAGCACTGATCGATTTGCGCTTTGCTCAGGTCGCGCGGCGTCATCAGTTGGACGAGCTTTTCCGCGTCCGGCCCACGCACCTCGATCTGGCGCTCACAAGACACGTCCCACACCTGCACATGCTGTTTGAGATGCGCGCAATCTGCTTCGGCGGACTCGATCACCGTTGGCAACAGCATGTGGTTATAAACGGTGTAGGCCTTAACACCCGCAGCCTCCAGCCGCGCAGTATAAGGGGTTCCGCGCAGGCGGCGCGAGATAGACAGCTCAGTCATAGGCTTGCTCGGGTGCTAGTTGTGCCAGTCGATCTGCATGATCTCGGCACTCTTGTTTTCAAAATTCCAGACACGCCCGAAATCGCGAATACGGCTTTTCAGCCCCTTGGCGAGCGTCACGTCCGCGCCCATCCAGTATTGCGTATTTTTGAGCATGACATCTTCGTCGGGTGACCCGCCGGGGATCGGCGCGATCTGACCGTTGAGGATACCCGGCACGGTGACAATCCGCGTTTTGCCATCGACGTCGTAGAGGACTTCTTCACGGCGCGCGCCAAGGAATTCACTGACCAGCAGTTTCAACACACCCGTCGTGCCGCCCGCTTGTCCGGAAAAGATTTGCATCAGCGACTCGTATTGCTTGTCGCTGGAACGCTTATCCATATAAGCGGCAGCCTTCCAATCGCCCTCACCCATCTTGCCGGGGATATCGAGCAACAGCGCGACATTCAGCCCATCCAGCTTGGTGCGTCCGAAATGGCCTTCGTCAATCCGAACCGCCATCCAAGCGTGACAGAACCCATGCGTCGGAGGATGCTGACCTAACGACACCACACAGGGGCAAAAGACATCGCACGAACAGTTCAGCGCCAGCTCACCCTTAATCTGCCAAGACGCGGGCTTGGCGGCGGCTTTGGTCTTCGCGGGCGCTTTTTTCGCTTTGGTCGCAGCACGGGCCATCGGTTTTTCCTCTAGTTTTTCTTCGGCGTATCGGCGGAGTCTTCTTCGACTTTCTCAAAGTAGAGATCGACGCAACCTCGGACATTTAAATTCACATCGGAGAACGCCACAGCGCCTTCCTCCTCAGTGCCGCCCATTTTTTCAATCAGATCGGCAACACTCGCTTTGGTCATCTTTTGGAACTCAGCGACCGTCTCTTCACCGTCGTGTTTGACCTGCCCCAGAAAGATCGACTGTATCCTCAGCAGGTCATCGAGCTTGGGTTTTAATTCAGGGGAACCATCGTTCACGACTCCCTTATAGAACCAAGCAAGCGTAGCTACTTGCGATCCACAAAATGCGAGGTTCCGCGACTGATAAACTTCCTCTTTCGGGGTCTCTGCATGAGCAGCGGTCACAAACAGCGAGGCGGCGATAGCGAGGCGGATCATATCAACTCCCATCCGATCAGTGCGTAAGATATGACAGCACACCCGAGGAGAATTAAGGCAATCCCGACCCCCTTCGTCCAGCGTTCTGCGGCAGGCAACAGCTTCTCAGCGACAAAATACGCGGCGATCACGGCCATCCACCACGGATTCATCGCGCCCAACACGAACATCAGCCCCATAATCGCAATGCAACACCCAACGCAGTACAGTCCATGGCGCAGGCCCATCGGGAACGCGCCGCGCAAACCTTCGCGCCAATGCGACAGCAGAAACGCCATTGGTGAACGGCAATGCTCAAGGCACAAATCTTTCAGCGCTGTCATCTGGTACAGCCCGGCGACAATCAAGAGTAAGCCCGCCATGACGGGCGTTGCCTGAGTCCCACCTTCGGAGAAATAGGCGCTGTCTCGCAAACCGAGCTGCACAATCGCGAGCAGCACCGAGATCACGGCCCATAGCGCGAAATACCCCATAAAGAACGACAAGATCCGAACGACCAGCAACCAGCCTTTGTGTTCTTTCGCGGCCAATCCGGCATAGACTGACATAACCGGAGCCATCGAAGGCAGCATCATCGCCAGCATCATCAAGATCCACATCACCGACGTCGACGCCGCAATCCCAAGAGTCCAGCCTTCCGGCACGGTCATCCCCGGCATCATCGCCATCAACCACCACAGCGGGGCTGAGACGATGGCCATCGCCGTCAGCGTTACCGCGCGCGGATCATCCAAAAAGTTTGAAAAACGATGTGACGCAGCCATGCGCCGCTCCCCGAAGATTTCACACCGCATTGAAGGAGAATAGAAACACGAGTCAATCCCAATTCATCGTGAAGGGGCCAGCAATCGCGCAAAACAACTTTTCGCGTTATTCTCCACAGCCCTTTCAATCGCCCGGCTCAATCCGCTAACACTGTATATACCGAGACAAACACCTTGCCGAAGGACCCCCCATGGCCAGTTTCTCCAGCCCACACGCGGACATCGAAATTTCGGACGCCAGCATCACCGAACGCGTTTTCGCGGGCTTGGAAAACCGACCGAACGAGACCGTGCTCATCGACGGACCGTCCGGACGCAGCCTTACGGCGGCTGAGTTTATCGACCAGGTCAAACGGCTGGCAGGCGGCTTAAACGCAAAAGGCCTCGGCAAAGGGCACACCATTGCGCTGATGGCACCCAATATCCCCGAATTTTGCATCGTCTTTCACGGCGTCGCTTGGGCGGGTGGAACGATCACGACCATCAACCCGACCTATACGACCGCAGAAGTCTCCCATCAGCTCAACGACTCGGCGGCTGATATTCTGATTACCATTCCAGCGTTCATCGAGACGGCGAAGGCTGCTCTGGACGGCACGCCCACCAAAGAAGTCTTCGTGATTGGCGAAGCTGACGGCTGCGCTTCACTGGATGCTTTGATGGGCGACCCGCAGGAACAACAAACGCCAATCGATGCCGACAACGACATTGTCGTGCTCCCTTATTCGTCGGGCACCACCGGCCTGCCAAAAGGCGTTCGGCTCTCGCACCGCAACCTCGTCGTCAATGTCGATCAAGTCGTCGCCGCAGCAGACTTTCATCCCGGCGAAGTCGCGGCGGGTTTTCTGCCATTCTTTCATATCTACGGCATGACGGTTCTCATGAACCTGCATCTCGCCGAGGGCGGCGCTGTCGTGACACTACCCCGCTTCGACTTAGAGCTGTTCTTGCAGATTTGTCAGGATCACAAATCCCGCCGCATGTGGATCGTTCCTCCCGTCGCGCTGGCCTTGGCCAAACATCCGATCGTCGACAATTACGATCTCAGCAGTCTTGAGCAAATCTTCTCCGGTGCCGCGCCGCTTGGGGCCGAACTGTCGAATGCGGTGGCCGAGCGACTCGATTGCGTCAGCCTGCAAGGCTACGGCATGACCGAACTCAGCCCCGTCTCTCATGTCACCCCGGTCGCCGCCGCACGCCCCGGCGGATCGGGCCTCGTCGTTCCCAACACAGAATGCCGCATCATCGATATCGAGACGGGCGAAGACAAAGCCGCAGGCGAAGAAGGCGAGCTTTGGGTCAAAGGCCCGCAGGTCATGAAGGGCTATCTCAACAACCCCGAAGCCACCGCCGAGACCATCACACCAGAAGGCTGGCTCCGGACCGGAGACACCGCGATTATCGATGCGGATGGCTACATGTTCATCGTGGACCGCCTGAAAGAGCTGATAAAGTACAAGGGCTTTCAAGTCGCCCCTGCGGAACTCGAAGCCACTCTCGTCTCTCATCCCGGCATTATCGACGCCGCCGTCATCGGCCTTCCCGATCCTGAAGCCGGAGAGCTGCCGATGGCCTTCATCATCCCAACGGACCCCGCGCCGAGCGAAGAAGAGATCAAAGCCTTCCTGAGTGAGACCCTTGCTTCCTACAAACAGGTCCACAGGATCGAGTTCGTGACAGAAATTCCCAAATCAGCCTCGGGGAAAATCCTACGCCGCCTTCTCCGCGATCAAGCAAGCTCCGTCGCTTAACCCGCCGCGCCGCTTTCAAACCGAAAGATCGTTCCGTCCCAACGTTCGCCGTCGCCCGCGATCTCTTCCAGACCGCCAATGGCCTCGTCGCGCAGCGCCGTGCGCCAAAAATTGATTGCTGGTACATTGGTGGCGCGAACCGCAACTTCCCATCGCCCCGGAAGAGAAGCGAACACCTGGTTCGCCGCTTCCCAACCAACGCCAGATCGCCGCTGAGAGCG
The DNA here is from genome assembly GCA_964641645.1 of uncultured Neomegalonema sp. GTDB lineage: Bacteria > Pseudomonadota > Alphaproteobacteria > Rhodobacterales > Rhodobacteraceae > JAHDDY01. The sequence goes on along the minus strand of CAZXMX010000150.1, from coordinate 1,982 downwards.
CAGAACGAAAAACTCGGCGAGGCCAAAATCGACCCCTTGGCCCGAAGGCGACCAGTCGTTCACAAAAGCAAACCCAGCCAGCGCGCCGTCCAAGCGGAAAACATACACCCGTAAAGAAGCATCATCGCCCCAGTATTCGTCAAAATCGGAACAGGGGAACAGTCCTGATTCCTCAACCTCAATATCACTTACAATTTCAGAAAAATCGTGCAGGTAAAGCTGGAGAAGATTTGAAACCGGCTCCCTATCGTCGGGTAACGCCGCTTTCACCGTCAAATTCAGTCGTCCAGCCATAAAGCCCCCGCAATCAACTCTTTTATCTTCGCGAAATGAGGCCCCGCTGTCGAGCGCGTTAATAGAAATTAACCTTTGCGGGCGTAGAACATCCTCGATCTCTAGAACGGAGCCCCGAATGACCGCGTTTCCCAAGCCGCTGACGACCGTAACCCCGAATACGCCTGAATTTCTGACCCTGCCGATGATTACCCCCACCGGATTTCGGGAGTACGACGCAAGGTGGCGGTTTCCGGAGGAAATCAATCTCGGCGGCATTCAAGCCGTGGGCCTCGGGCTCGGCACCATGCTGCAAAAGATGGGCAAAGCGCGGATTGTGGTCGGCTGCGACTATCGCGCGTATTCTCAATCGGTAAAACAAGCTCTGACACTGGGGCTGATGACGGCAGGCTGCGAAGTCCACGACATCGGCGTCTGCCTCTCGCCGACTGTCTATTTCTCTCAATTCGACCTCGACATTCCGGCGGCGGCAATGGTCACGGCGAGCCACAACCCCAACGGCTGGACCGGCGTCAAGATTGGTTCCGATCGCCCCCTCACCTTTGGCCCAGCCGAAATGAGCGAACTGAAAGAAACCGTTCTCGACGGCAAAGGCGTCGCGACGGCTGGCGGTTCGTATCGAATGGTCGAGGGCTTCGCGAAGCGGTATCTCGACGATGTCGTTGGCCAATCGAAACTGTCAAAGAAACTCAAGGTCGTTTGCGCCACCGGCAACGGCAGCGCCAGCATGTTCGCGCCGCAAATGCTGGAGCGGATCGGTGCCGAGGTCATCCCGCTCCACACCACGCCGGACTATGACTTCCCGAACTACAACCCAAATCCCGAAGCGATGGAGATGCTCCATTCCATGCGCGACAAAGTCCTCGAAACAGGGGCAGATTTCGCGGTTGGTTTTGATGGCGACGGCGACCGTTGCGGCGTCGTTGACGATGAAGGCGAAGAAATTTTTGCCGACAAAGTGGGCGTCATGCTCGCGCGGTCTTGGGCGAAGGATCACCCCGGCGCGACCATCGTGGCCGACGTCAAATCGACCGGCCTCTTTGCCAGTGACCCCGTTCTGAAAGAAGCGGGCATTGTCACCGACTACTGGATGACCGGCCACAGCCACATGAAGCGCCGCGTTCACGAACTCAATGCGCTCGCGGGCATCGAAAAGTCCGGCCACTACTTCCTCGCGGGAGATTTAGGCCGGGGCTATGATGATGGCCTCGTCGTCGCGCGCGAGATTTGCATGATGCTCGACCGCGCGGGCGGCAAGATGAGCGATCTTCGCAAAGCCTTACCCCCGGTTTGGACCACCCCAACCATGTCACCCTATTGCTCGGATTTGGAAAAATACGACACGATCAAAAAGATCGTCGCGGCCTTTGAAGAGCAAGCCGCGAATGGCGGCGAAGTCGCGGGCAGCAAGATCACTAAGGTCACAACGATCAATGGCGCGCGGGTTCAACTGGAAAACGGAGGCTGGACCCTTGTTCGTGCCTCCTCCAACACGCCGAACCTCGTGGTGGTGTGCGAAAGCCCGAATTCCGAAGATGAAATGCGCGCGATCTTTGAGGACACCCGCGCTTTCCTCAATGGGTATCCTGAAATCGGCGAGTACGATCAGACTCTTTAAGCCCGAACGCATCAAATCTCAGATCGAAAAAACGCCAAAACCTCCCGCCCGCAAAGCGGGGGGAGCCTCC
>CAZXMX010000149.1:0-8354 GCA_964641645.1 uncultured Neomegalonema sp. | reverse complement strand
GCGAATATCGCCACGGCTCTCGACGGTCATGAGATGGCGAAACGAGGCGAGGGCGCGCGAGCGCTTCATCTGTCGTTCCTGTCTTCAGGAATTGGCGGTGTGACAGGCGTGTTGCTGTTGATCTTTCTTACGCCGGTTCTTGCTCAATGGGCGCTGGCCTTTGGACCCTCGCATTTGTTCTGGTTGGCGATCTTGGGCGTGACCGTTATCGGCTCACTCGATTCCAAGTCTTTTGTGAAAGGACTTTTGTCTGGGTGTATCGGCCTGTGGCTATCGATGATCGGTTATGATGACATCCAAGGCGCACAGCGTTTCATCTTCCATGACGCCCTGACGGGCGGCATCCACATCATTGCAGCGTTGATCGGAATTTTCGCCATTCCGCAAGTCCTCGACATGTTTGCGAAAGGCCGCCGCAAGGTGGAGATCGAGACTGTCGATGTGCCGGATCGGGCCATCGGCGAATCCTTCAAGGAAATCGGGCGCAGCGGACGTCCGTTGACCATCGGAACGATTGTCGGGTCGATCGTCGGGCTGATCCCCGGTATTGGCGGACAGATCGCTGGTCTGGTTGCATACGATCAAGCGAAGAAGTTCTCACCGCATAAATCCAAGTTTGGCACCGGACACCCTGAGGGGTTGGTTGCTGCCGAGTCCGCAAATAACGCCATGGTCGGGCCGTCTCTCGTCCCGCTGCTGACGTTGTCCATACCCGGTTCGCCAACAGCGGCTGTGTTGCTGGGCGGCCTCCTCATTCATGGTATTTTCCCCGGCACTGATTTGTTCGAGCGTAATCCCGAAGTCGCGTGGACGTTCATCAACTCAATGCTGATCGGTCAGATTCTCATGGTTATCTTCGGTATCGCCATTGCGAAATGGGCGGCGAAGATCGCTCGGGCCCCGCTGCCGATCATGGCATCCGCCGTCTTGGTGTTGGCGTTGTTCGGATCGTATTCCGTGCAGCAATCGATGGGCGATGTCTGGATCATGTTGTCGCTGGGTATTGGAATGTACTTCTTGGAGAAATTTGGGTTCTCCGCCGCGCCCGTGGTGCTCGGGCTCATCCTCGGTCCGATCGCCGAGTCGAACTTTACGCAAGGCTCGTTGATCGCAGGCGCACAAGATGGTCCGTGGGTGTATTTCTTAGGCGGACCGTTGAATATCGTTCTGATCGCTCTCGTCATTCTGTCGGTTGGATATTCATTCCTGTCCCATCGTATCGCCAATCGTTCGGCGATGGTTGGCGATGAGGTCTCGACATGACCGCTTCGCGCACACAGCACTTGGTCGCCTCGGCGATCATCTTGGTCATCGCCTTGTTCGTGGGTTGGATTAGCTTCACGCAAGAACCCGCAGAGGCATTCTTGTTTCCGCGGTTGATCTCGATCTTCTTTATGCTGCTCGCCCTATGGAATTTCATCCGTGCAGTTATGGGGCTGTCGAAAGTCGGAGAAGGTCTGTCTGGCGAGACTATGCGTGCAATAGCACCCGGCCTTGTCGTGATGTTGATCTACTTTTTCTGGGCGGCGAAGGGCTATGGCAAAGTCGCCGCGCTTGAGGGGACCGGACTTTACGATTGGGTCCGGCGCGGCCTCGGGTTTTACACAAGCTCCACGATAGCATTTTTCACGCTTTACACGCTCTATGATCCAACGCGGCTTACAGATGGACGCGCATGGATAAAACGGATCATAGTGACGGCGATCTTCATGGCGATCATCTATGGACTCTTCGCATTGTTGCTGAAAGTTCAAACGCCGAGGGGAATGATACTCTGACCCGCGGAATAGTGGGCGTACAACTGGGAGAAAGACAACGATGAAGACGATGATGAAAACAATCGGCCTATCACTGGCCGCAGCGACAATGGCATTCGCCGTCCCCGCATCCGCTGACGAATATCCGTCGCGTCCGATTGGGGTTGCGGTTTCTTATGGTGCTGGTGGAGCGACCGATTTCCAAGCGCGGATTGTGACGATGGTTGCCGGTAACGAAGATATGCTGGGCCAGCCGATCTATATTCTCAATAAACCCGGTGCCGGTGGGCGCGTTGGATGGAACTGGTTCGCGACGGACGCGGAAGCAGACGGCTACACGATGTCGGCCTACAACATCCCACACTTCATCGCGCAGTCGATCAAAGGCGGCGTGAAGTATTCCGCTGACAGCTTTGAGCCCATCGCGAACTGGGGTGCTGATCCCGCTGTTGTGGTTGTTGGTAAAGACAGCCCGTACGACACCATCGAAGAAATGGTCGATTTCGCAAAAGAAAACCCCGGCAAAGTAACGCTGTCTGGTGCGGGTCTGTTCGTGGGTCACCACATCGCAGCGCTGCAACTCGAAAAAGCGACTGAGGCCAAGTTCGTTTACATCCCAACCAAGGGTGGCGGTGCAGCGGCGATGAAGGCTGTGATCGCGGGTGATGTTGTCGGCGGCATCAACAACCTCTCCGATGCGTTTCGTGCGCGTGAAGCAGGCAACGTCAAAATCCTCGGCGTTGCTGATCTGGAGCGGAACGACTTCCTGCCAGACGTGCCAACGCTGAAAGAAGCGGGCTATGACGTCGATAACTCGTCGGTCAACTTCCGGGGCCTGATGGTTCCAAAAGGGACGCCGCAAGAAGTCATCGACGTTCTCGCGGAGAAAGTACCTGGCATGTTTGAACATGCGCGTGTGCAAAAGCGCATGAAAGCGGGTGGTTCGCCTCTGCACGTCATGAATCGTGACGAAGTGAAAGCAATGTGGGCGAAGCGCGAAGAAACGCTCGCTGATCTGCTCAAAGGCCTCTGAGCCAACCGTCGCTCCCTATTATGGGGAGCGACACTTTCCGTTCAGGAGAAACCAATGGACGCGCCGAATTCTTCGGATACTTCGCCGGAAGAGTCTTTGATTGATGATCTCGTCGCGCGTGCGCGCATCGCGCAGGTTGCCTTTGAAGATGGCGCGGATCAGGCGCGATACGACCGGGCTGCGCTGGCCATTGGTTGGGCCATCATGCAGCCGGAACGGAACGCAGAGATGTCTTCTCTTGCGGTCGAGACGACGGGACTCGGTAACGTTGCCGATAAGACGACGAAGAACCATCGCAAAACCCTCGGTTTGTTGCGCGATATCCAAGGCGCCGTGACGCACGGGGTTCTTTCTGAGAACGCGGAAAGCGGAATAACAGAAATCGCGCGGCCCAAGGGGGTTGTCGGGGCCGTGGTGCCGTCGACCAACCCCGTCGCAACGCCCGCCAACAATGCGATCAACGCTGTGAAGTGCGGCAACGCGATCATCCTTGCACCGTCACCCAAAGGCATTCGCGCTTGTGAAGTTTTGCTCGGATATATTCACGCAGAGTTCGACCGCATCGGTGTCCCTCGTGATCTCGTTCAGATGGTCCCTGCACCAGCATCTAAAATCAAAACGCAACGCCTGATGGAGACGGTTGATATGCTCGTTGTGACGGGCAGTCAAGATAACGTGCGGCGCGCGTATTCATCGGGGACACCTGCGCTCGGTGTCGGCGCTGGCAATGTGACCGTGATCGTGGATGAGACGACGGATCTTAAACTCGCTGCGCAGAAAATCACGGCTTCGAAAACCTTTGATAATTCGACATCTTGCTCGTCCGAGAATTCGCTCATCGTCGTTGATGCGATTTTTGAACCGTTTATGGCGGCACTCCACGAAGCAGGGGGACGTCACCTTGTGGGTGCTGAGGCGGATAAACTCCGAGAGTCCCTATTCGGCGGCGGAGGCCTCAATCGTCATCTGCTCGCCCAAGACATCGACAAGGTGATCGAGGTTGCAGCGCTGTCAGTCGAAGACGCGGCTGACGCTCGATTTCTCCTGATCGACGGCGGCGGCATCGGACCAGAGCATCCGGAGGCTGGTGAGAAACTCTCGCTTGTAACCACGCTCTACCGCGCCAAAGACTTTGCAGATGCGAAGTCGATTGCTGCTCAGCTTCTCGATTACCAGGGGGCGGGCCATTCAATCGGCATCCATACCGCCGAAGATGATCGCTCTCGTGAGCTTGGGCACGATCTTCCGACCTGCCGCGTCATCGTCAATCAAGCGCATTGCTTTGCCACGGGTGGCTCGTTCGACAATGGTATGCCGTTTTCCCTTTCGATGGGCTGCGGCAGTTGGGGCGGGAACTCAATTGACGATAATCTCAACTACAAGCATTTCATGAACGTCACAAAAGTCGTGCGCACAATTCCAGCAAACGAACCATCGCTGGACGCGATCTTCGGCGATTATTGGAAGACGGCAGGGAAATGAGTGCGGCCTTTTCGATGAATGCGATTTCGGGCCAATCGGTCCGAGATGTGATTGACCGCCGAGCGGCAGAAACACCCAACCGAATTTTCCTGATTGATCCGACGACACGGCAAACACTGACCTTTCGTGATCTGCGTGAGGGAGCGAGATCGTTTGCCTCCCGCTTGCAGGCAAAGGGTTGCCAACCCGGGGATAGAATTGCCTATGCGATGGAGAACGGAGCAGATGCCGTCCGCGTTCTACTTGGAGCGATGTATGGGGGGTATGTTGCGACCGCGATCAATCTCGTCTCGGGCCTTTCGACGATCTCCTATGTCTTAGAACATTCGGAGGCGCGCTTCGTTTTTGTGGACGACAATACCTCTGACGCTCTCGAAACCGCGGCCAAGGCGATCGAAGCGGCTCCACGCGCCATTTCAATTTTTTCGGAGTGGTTTGAGGATGCGCAGCAGGGCGAACTGGATTCGGTGAGTCCCGATTCAGACTGCATGCTCATGTATACTTCAGGGACGACGGGCAAACCAAAGGGGGTTGTCCACACCAATGCGAGCCTTCTCGCGGGCGGTGGGAATACCGCACTGGCGCATGAACTGACAGCCAGTGATCGGGCGCTCTGCGTATTGCCAATCTACCATATCAATGGGCTTTGCGTCACTGTTATGGGACCGCTTGTGTCCGGTGGCGGTGTGCTGATGCCCCAAAAATTCTCGGTCTCGTCGTTCTGGAATCAGCTTCGAGATCACGCTTGCACATGGTTTTCTGCGGTTCCGACCCAAATCTCATATTTGCTGCACCACACAGAGAAGGTTGCCGATATGCCGGACCTTCGGTTCGGTCGTTCGGCGTCGTCTGCGCTCGCGCCTGACGTACAGTCGGCGTTTGAGGCAAAGTTCGGCGTGCCGATTGTTGAGACGATGGGCTTGACCGAAACCGCCGCGCAAATTCTCTCTAATCCACTCCCGCCGGGAGTTCGCAAAATTGGTTCTCCCGGAATTGCTTATGGCAACGACGTTCTGATCGCTGATCCGACCCAGAAAGAGGTCCCTCGCGGCGAAGAGGGGGAAGTCATTGTTCGAGGCGCAAACGTGATGCGAGCCTATCGCAACAATGAAGCTGCGACGGCGGATTCGCTCACCGACGATGGTTGGCTTCGTACCGGCGATTTGGGACGTATGGATGAAGACGGCTACATCTTCATCACGGGCCGTTTGAAGGAACTGATTATCAAAGGCGGTGAGAATATTGCACCGCGCGAAATCGACGACGTGCTTTACTCTCACCCAGATGTGATTGAAGCAGCAGCCTTCGCCAGACCGTGCGAGAGTTATGGGCAAACCGTTGAAGCTGGCGTGCAAATTCATACCGGCTCGCCGCTGACCGAAGCGGACCTGCTCGAACTCTGCCGTTCCACTGTCGGGCCCTTCAAAACGCCAGATCGAATCTATTTCCTTCCCGAATTGCCCAAAGGGCCGTCCGGGAAAATTCAGCGCATCAAACTTGCGGAACTGGTGCTTGGCGCTTGATTTTTTACAGGCAGCGGCGGCGCCCGAGCCGTTTAACGTCAAGTTTTGCAAAGTTTTTTCTAAATATTGCGCTCGATTTTCGACGCGACAGCGTTGGCCTTTCCAGTTGCCGATTCTCTGAAAACAGCAGAGCGGTCATGAATCGCGGCTAAATTCCGTTCACTGCACATAAAATTTAGTTTTATTGCACGTTAGCCGATTGCGCTGCGATGTAAGTGCACGCGCTCTCAAACGCGAGAATTCAGGCGTAGCGGCCTTTTTCTAGAGGATTGGAGAGAGCGTCAGTGGCGTTCGTGATTAACTTCTCGTTCAGGAAAGAAACACCCGATGTTTACTAAGTAGGGCCACGCTAACCATTACCGCTCCTGTTTCGGGGCGCCAAAAAATAGGTGGAAGCATGGCATTTGTATCGAGGCTCTTGGGCGCCGCATCGCTCATTTGCGCATTTAGCTCCAGTGTTCACGCAGAAACGCTGGCCGGGGCAAATGCCTTCGCCTGCGGCGTTGATGCTCCAACGGTTTATGGCAACGCGCAATCTTCTTCGCGCCAGGTTTCATATTCTGCGAGCCGCAATCCGGGCGCAGGGCTCGATCTTGATTTGCCATCGATGGTCAAACTCCGGATCGTTTATGAGTACCCAGATCGCATTGAGATTGATCACTGCGGCGGGACGGTCGTCGACAGCCGCTGGATCGTAACGGCTGCGCACTGCGTTGCGGCTGACTCGTCTTGGGATCGTGTTGAGGTCATCGCCGGAGATACGAACCTCGACGGCGAAAACACCATTCGTCGCGTCTCCAGAAACGCCGTTTGCCACAGCGGGTTCGAGTACGACGGTCTGAAAGATGACGTCGCGCTGATCCGCTTGGATGAGCCACTCCCATACGAAATTAAACCGGCACAGCTCGATCAACAGAACCAGACTTCCGCTCGTAAAGGGTCTTCCGCGCTGGTCGCTGGCTGGCCCGTGACGGGCCTGAAGGCAGGAGATCGTCGCCTTAACAAAACCCAAGTCAACGTCACCGATGTTCAAGTCCCCGGATACATCACGGCGGTCAGCGCCAGCGGTGGTCCCGATGGCGTGTGTCGCGGTGAAAGCGGCGGGCCGCTGATGGCCTATGGTTCTTATGGGCTGCAACTCGCTGGCGTTCTTTCCGGTATCCAGCCGGGTACGCAAAACGGGCAGGGTGACGAGTGCGTTCTCTCGGGCTATGAGATGTACTTCACACCGATTGCGGCCTTCCGGGGTTGGATGGATAACGTGAGAAATCTCTGTACCCGCAATCCGGCCCTTTGTTCCGGCTCGGGTTCGCGCGGTATGTTGCTGGCCAATGCACCTTCTTACAATGGCTCGACTCAACAGTCGCATCAGTCGTCGCCAGCCTATGTCGAAGCCCCTGCACAGCCATCGTATCAGCCGACATACGTTTCCGTTGGCGACATCAGCCAGCAGTACGTTTCGATTGACGATGTTCAACCGACCTACGTTCCGATTGCTCAGATCCAGCCGACCTACATTGATGTGTCGAGCCAATACGCTTCCTACAACGGCGGCTACTCGGTTCCGACCCAGCCAGTCTATCAGGATGTCGGATACCAAATCGCTTTGGCTGATCCGGTTCACACGATCAACTATGACACGTCGAACTACGTCAGCGTAGGCTACCTCGATGGTGGCAGCAGCTATGCACCCGTTGCGACGCAATACGGCGATTACTCGTTCGAGCAACCGGCGACGCCGACCTACATCGATGCGACGCCTGTGTATAACAGCATCGGCACCTATGACAACGTTGGCACCTACGACAGCGGTTATTCGGTTGCTTACGCAGAACCGGTTAGCGTCGGATCAGTGTTCCAACTCCATGCTTGGTAAATAGCTCAAGCAGAACGGCATGGGGTGTGCGTCCATCAAGGATCACCACCCCATCGACACCTTGAGACAGCGCGTCGAGCGCTGTTTCGACTTTAGGGATCATCCCTCCGGCGATCACACCGCTTTCGATCAGCCCTCGCGCTTCGGCCACGGTCATCTCTTCGATCACCTCGCCATCTGCGCCTTTCACACCCGGAACATCGGTTAGGAGCAGCAAGCGAGCCGCCCGCATGGCCCCCGCAATGGCTCCGGCTGCGGTATCGCCGTTGATATTAAAGGTCTCGCCCTGCGTTCCCATCGCGACAGGCGCGACGACAGGCACCAGATCAGATTCGCGAAAGACATTCAGCACTTCGGGGTTCACCGCAACGGGCCTCCCGACAAAACCTAGATCGATTTGCTTCTCTTCACCGCTTTCAGCGTCTCGCACCGTGCGAAGCAATTTTTCGGCGATAAGCAACCGCGCATCCTTGCCGCTCAGTCCGACAGCGCGGCCTCCTTTTTCATTGATGGCGGCAACAATCTCTTTGTTGATCTTGCCAGCCAGCACCATCTCGACCACTTCGACGGTGGCTGCGTCGGTGACCCTCAAACCGTCAATGAACTCCGTGCCCAAATCGAGCCGCTTCAGCATGGCTCCGATCTGCGGTCCACCGCCATGCACGACAATCGGGTGCACGCCG
>CAZXMX010000148.1:0-8368 GCA_964641645.1 uncultured Neomegalonema sp. | reverse complement strand
CCCGTTCTGGTCCTCTTTGCCGTCTTGGGAATGGCGATGATGGTATCGTCTGCGGATTTGATCTCACTCTATGTCGGCCTAGAGCTGCAATCACTGTCACTCTATGTTCTCGCCGCCTTCCGTCGGGATTCGACTCGCTCGACAGAAGCGGGACTTAAGTATTTTGTCCTTGGCGCACTATCTTCCGGCCTGCTTTTATTTGGCTCATCGTTCGTCTACGGGTTCGCGGGATCAACCGAATTCACTGTCATCGCGACTGCTCTGAAAGAAGGCGATGCAAATGTCGGTTTCTTACTGGGCCTGGCGCTTGTGATTGCAGGCCTCGCTTTCAAGATTTCGGCCGCGCCGTTCCATATGTGGACGCCTGACGTTTACGAGGGCGCGCCAACCCCGATTACTGCCTTCTTCGCAACAGCCCCGAAAGTCGCTGCAGCAGTTCTTCTCGTCCGGGTCCTCTACGGAGCGTTTGGAGAGGCGTCTGATCATTGGTGGCAGATCATCTGGTTCCTATCGGCGGCGTCGATGCTTGTCGGCGGTGTTGCCGCCATCGGCCAAACCGACATCAAGCGTCTGATGGCCTACTCGTCGATTGGACACATGGGTTTTGCAATGCTCGGTCTCGCCGCTGGAACGGCGAAGGGCGCGGAGAGTGTCCTGATCTATCTTGCGATCTACTTGGTCATGAATATTGGCGTTTTTACATTCATCCTCACAATGCGACGTGATGGTATGCAGGTTACAAAGATCGATGACCTTGCGGGCCTCTGGAAAGCCGACGGGCTATCGACTTTCTGTCTTGGCGTTTTGATGTTCTCACTCGCAGGTATCCCGCCTTTGGCCGGATTTTGGGCGAAGTTCTACGTTTTTCAGGCTGCAGTTGATGCCGGACTGATCTGGCTCTTGATCGTTGCGGTCGTGGGAACGGTTATCTCTTGTTTCTATTATCTTCGCATCGTCAAAATCATGGTCTTTGATGATCCCGCTGACGCTTTTGACGGTCCCATGTTGATCGAGCACCGTCTCGCGCTCTTCGGCTCCGCGGTTCTAGTCTTTGCGTTTGTTGTTGGCGGACTCGGTGTGCCTGAGATGGCGGCGGAAGCAGCCTCTGTTTTCGCCAAGAAGTGACCCAAAGAGCGTCTCTACCACCCGTCGAGACGCTCGCGACCATCGACAGTACAAACGCCGAAGCAAAGCGCCGGGCACTTTCTGGTAGTCGTGGCCCGCTCTGGCTGCGCGCTGATGTGCAATCCGGCGGCGTGGGGCGAGGCGGTCGGGAGTGGTATTCGCCCGAGGGCAACCTTTATGCGACGCTGCTGACCCCTTTCAATGGCGAGATGCGTGACGCAGCCTTGGTGTCGTTTGTCGCCTGTCTTGCGGTTGCAGACACCCTCGACACCTATGCGCCGACGTCAGACGTTGCTCTGAAGTGGCCGAATGATGCTTTGCTTGATGGAAAGAAGGTCGCTGGGGTTCTGCTTGAAGCAGGTGGAGAACCGGACACACGCTGGCTCGCTATCGGCATTGGAATAAATCTCTTACACAAACCATCTGAAGCTCGCTGGCCGCCGATTGCGCTAGCGGACTTAACAGCTCCACCATCGCCCGCAGAATCCCTAGAAACTCTCGCTAGATCATTCGATGCTTGGATGACAGAGTTTGAGAAGTTTGGGTTCTCACCAATCAGAGAAGCGTGGCTTTCACGAGCGGCACATCTCGGGGAGCGTATTGAGGCGCGCCTCGCCAACAGGACGCAGACCGGCATTTTTCAAGGCCTCGGCGAAGACGGTGCTCTCCTACTTGCAACCGACCAAGGAGACATTCGCATTACCGCCGCTGATATCTACTTTTCGACGTGACTATGGGGTGCAACGCTGACGCATCCTTCAATGCGAAGCAAATAGTGTGTACTCCCACCGCATCCGGCTGATAGAGGAATGTACACAGCCGCATTGCGGACATGAACAGAATTTGAAAGTGATCGCTTCGGGCGGACTTTCCCCGCAATTGCGATGCGGGAGCGAACGGAATTGACGACTGGACGACAGTCTAACCAATTGAGTTGGATTGATATTTTGGATTTGAACCGCGGCAACGACCGCCGGGAGTCTTAATGGACGCGCTATATTATCTGCCGCTCGGCGGCGCAGACGAAATCGGCATGAACATGTACCTCTACGGGTACGGACCAAAAGATAACCCTCGTTGGATTATGGTTGATTGCGGCATTGGCTTTCCCGATGCGGCCCATGCCCCTGGGGTCGAAGTGATGACGCCAGATCCAAAGTTCATTGCGGATCGCGCCGACGCACTTGAGGGGATTTTCATCACCCATGCCCACGAAGACCATATCGGGGCCGTCGCGCGCTTGTGGCACAAGTTTAAAGCACCCGTTTATTGCACGAAGTTTCCGGGGGAGATCGCCAAACGAAAATTCGATGAGTTTGGCGTTAGCACAAAGCACCTCGAAATCTGCGCGCAGAATGACCCAGTAAAGGCAGGCCCGTTTAAGGTCTCGTTTTTTCCAATGACGCACTCGATTCCCGAAACCAGCGCACTCATCATCGACACGCCACTCGGAAAGGTTTTCCATACGGCGGATTTCAAGATCGATGAGGATCCAACCTTTGGTCCCGGGATGGATAAAGACGCGATGAAAGCCTTGGGTGAGGCCGGACTGCTCGCTCTTGCTTGCGACTCGACCAATGTTTTTGAACCCGGTGTTGCCGGTACTGAAAACGAGATCAAACAGCCTCTGCGCGACGTCATTGCTGGTTGTACGGGTAAGGTTGCTGCGACGACCTTCGCGTCCAATGTTGCTCGTCTGAAAACTCTAGCAGAAGCTGCACGCGATTCCGGGCGCGCAATCGTTATCGCTGGCCGGGCGATGCGCCGGATGATCGAAGCAGGCGTCAACACGGGCATTCTGACTGATTTTCCTCAAACCATCTCCGAGGAGGAGGCCAAAGAGGTTCCGGACGATCATTTGTTTTATCTCGTGACCGGTTCGCAAGGTGAAGGTCGTGCTGCCATGGCTCGGATCGCTGGCAACTCTCATCCGACAGTCGGTTTGTCGGCGGGTGACACTGCGATTTTTTCGTCAAAGACGATCCCGGGAAACGAGAACGAGGTTTCTCGAATCTACAACATGCTGGCAGAACGCGGAATTCGTGTTGTCGATGACAGCATGGCGAACATTCATGTCTCCGGCCACGCATCCCGCGACGAGCTAAAAGAAGTTTACAGTCTTTTGAAGCCCGAAGTTGCCATCCCGATGCATGGAGAGCGTCGACATTTGCATGAGCACGCCGTGATGGCTCCGGCTTGGGGCGCCAGCAATGCCCACGTTGTTCCGAATGGCTCGATGCTGCAGATCGCTCCGGGCGAACCCAAGATTGTCGATGAAGTTAATACGGGTCGTCTCTATGTTGATGGCAATCAATTGATCGGAGCGATGGATGGCATCGTTCGAGTACGGAAAAAGATGGGCCTTAATGGCCACATCGCCGTTTCCGTCATCATGGATGAAGGCGGCGATCTCATTGTCGAATCCGACGCGCGGGTGACCGGGGCGCCCGAGGAAAGCGGCAACTGGGAGGGCGACGTCGAAAACGTCATCGCCGAAGCCGTCGATGAAGCGATCGAAAAACTTAAACGTAAAGATCGTCGTGATGACGAAAAGGTTGAGGAAACTGCCCGTCGAGCGGCCCGCAGCTCAGCGTCGCGGCTGTGGGGGAAGAAACCCGAAACGGTCGTTATGCTTACCCGCCTGGACGGGTAAGCGCCGAAAGGCTCAGAATAGATCGATCCGAAACTTGGTTTGCTTCCAATACGTACGAGCCAACGTCAGCAAACGAGCATCTGGATCGTTTAGCGTCGCGCGCTCCTCATCCGTGGTTGTCAGCGCCTCAATCGCTGCGATGGTTTGTGGACCAATCAGACCATCGACGGTGACGGACTCTCCGAGGTCGTTCAAGAGAGTCTGAACGGCGGTGTTCTTAGCTCGGTTCGGCAGGCTTTCTAGAACCTCGCGCGCCGATTTCGCAGCATCCGCGTCTCGAAGTGTTGCGGCTTTCGCTGCCCGGATCGCAGCGTCGCCCAAGGTGTACCCTGATGGCTTTTTGTTTGCGATGATCCACGAAGCGTTCGCTCCGCCCCAACCAATTCCGCGCTCCAATCCCCGATCGTACCACTCAATGGCTTTTTTGGCATTCGCTCCGCCAGCGACTTCGCCCTTGAAGTACATTCTTCCAATATCAACCGGCGCGTAAGGGTGGCCACCGTCAGCTGCTTTCAAATACCACTCGAATGCAGTGCCAGAGTCGGCCGCAATGTCACCCGCCCCATTTTCGTACGTCCGGCCAAGATTGTGAAAACCATAGATGTCGTCTCGCGCCGCAGATTCGCGCAGGTATCGGATGCCCCTCTCAGGGTCGAAGTGTTTGGTATCCCTTTGCAGAAAATAGAACCCGAGTTCGTTCATCGCGAAAGTATGTCCGAGTTCGAGCGAGCGAGTCAGTAGTTTGAAGCCTTCTTGTTCCAGCGTTTCATTCTTGCTGTGCCGCAAAAGCTGTTTTCCTAAGGCGTGATATGCGTAAGGGTCCCCAAGCTTTACGCCGTGCCCATAGAGACGCAGAGCCTCATCGCTGACAGCCGTGTTGGTTTTTCCACCCGCCGCAGCATCGGCATCGCCGACCAAAGATCCCAGAGCATGCCAGGCACGGATGTGATCGCGGTCCCGCGCGCGTTCAAACGCCGCTTTGGCTTCGTCGAACCGGCGCAACGCTTTGAGGGCCCGTCCTTGCTGGTAATGGAAGCGCCCGACTTGCGGAGAATCCTGAATGGCCGCGCTGCAAGCCGAGAGCGCAACGTCGGGCTCCAACTCGTTCGCATATCGCGCAATGCCAACGCCATCGGGATCGAGCCAATCGCCAGCCTGATAGTCGCAGGCGTTTGGCTCCAGTGTCATTTCGACGACGCGTTCTGTATCATTTGTTTGAATCGTAAAACGTTCGCTGACACGGTGGTCATCAATACTTTCACCCGCAGCGCGCTGGGTTGGTTGAAATTCGTAGTACAGTTTGTTGAGCTGATTTTTCGCTAACTTTGCTCCGACGTAGTCCTCAGGCTGAGGTCCGTCGACCATTAGGTGTCCTTGAGAAAATTCCCCTGAAATAGAGACGCTGTGCGCGTCATTGATGACCTTCGGATTATAAATTCCAGATCCCAGAGCGATGTGTTTTTCGAGCGGTGCAGCGAAAGCAAGCTGAATGCCTTCTGCCTCTGTTGGCACCGGGCGTTGCGTGACTTCATGTGTTGGCCGCGTGATAAAATAGACCGATCGCGGGCGCCCTGAACCACCATTCCGAGTCTTGGAAGTCGGCGATGTTCCCTCTGCGCTGCTGCTGAAATGAAAAGGCTCAATCAGCGTCGAACTATCCCAAGGAACCTGTTGCCCGTTCGTTTGTGAATAGACGGCACGGCGCACATCCGAGAGAATATCTGAGATATTGTCTTGCGGGGTGGCGCTGGCGATTTCGACAAACGCACCCGTAAATATGCTGTTGTCTCCTTCTCCATCGAGTGCGACTTGCCCCGGCGATGTAGAGTAGGCGAGGAAGGAATTGAACGGGGCGGAAACCGTTTCAAATCCTTTCCGGGATTCAAATAGACGGCTGTCTAATCCTGTCATTTGCTTTGCGCTCGCATAGGGATTGTCGCGGCAGGAATCCAAGATGACGAGTTGTTTTCGCGAACGCGCCGCGAGAATCGACAAAACGCTGTCGAGCGTCACCGTTTCGAACGGAGCATCGTAGGGAGACTTCAAAGCTGCATCGACGGGCATCAAATAATTGCGCCGTCCCATCTGCATTCCATGCCCAGCAAAATAGAACAGAATTTCCGAGTCGCGATCGACATCGACCAGAACCTTGCTGAACAGCTCTTCGAACCCACGTTTGTCGAGGTTGTAACGTTCGAAAACTCGAAACCCGTGACGGCGCAGAAACGATGCCATTGCTCTGGCATCGGAGCCCGCGTTTTTTAGACCATCAACCGACTTGTAGTCATCGTTTCCGATGACAACCGCATATCGACGGCTTACTTCGGCCTTGGAACTTAAACCGCCAACATCTTCGACCGGAACGCCCAGTGCGCGCAACAAGGGGACATCACTTGTTGCGCCGACCGCACTGGTGAAGAAGGCACTAAAACAAATCGAGAGGGCCGAGATAGAAGTTGCAAGTGAGGTCGATGGCATTATCGCTACTCCGTGACATTGACAGGAAGCAGGGTTGCGGTCAGTTCCAACTGCCTCCACCGCCACCGCCGCCTCCGCTACTACCTCCGCTATCGCCGGCGCCACCGCCGCTGCTACCACCACTATCGCCGGCGCTACCGCCGCTACTACCGCCACCGCTGTTGCCTGAGTTGCCTGCGTTATCACTTCCGCCACCAGCGTTTCCGTCACTCGCGTTACTGCCGAACAAAGAGGCTTGTGTGGCCGGAGCGTTCGCTGGAAGCTTGTTTTGAGTAGGTTGGATTAAGGGTGCCTGGACAGGTGCTACTGCTGCTGTAGGTACCCGGATTGCGGGTGCGCTGATCGAGTTATAAGCAGGCGCAATTGTTGCATTTTGTGTTGGTACGTAGGCTGGTTGGACTGGCAACTCACTATAGGTTACGGGCGTCGGCGACGAGACTATGGTGGGTACTTCGCTTGCGATCGTGGGTGCCGAATAAACGTAAGCCGGTTCACTGGCATACTGAGGAATACCGGCACTCACTGGCAAAGTTTGAGCCTCGTAGTTTAGAGGCGTGGCGTCCGGTGCGGTAAACTGTGTTTCGTAGAGAGGGGCTGCTACGGTTTCTGTCGGTTGTTGGAGGCCGTAGCTCAACGGAGCCGCCGGCTGGATAGGCTGATAGACGATTGGAGTTGGCGTTGCGGGTGAGTGCTGAGGCGCGATTGGCGTCGAACTCTGGTACGAACTTGCGGGTGGTTGAGGCTGTCCGGTCAGGCTGCAAGCGCTTACCAAAATTGTCGTTCCAAACAGAACAATCCAAGGGCGGGTCGTCATCATTTTACATCTCCAGCGAGGGGAAGCTCCCGTATAAAGGACTTCAACGTGTCCTATTCTGCGATACGTTGTATCACAGAATCCCCAGCCGGACGTGCGCTAGATCACATAATTGTTGTTTGTACCGACTTATCGGTGATTCAAGACGCTGAAAGAAGTGATCTTCTATCGCAATTGCCGACGGTTATCGCCAGCAATCGAACGAAGGGTGGGAAGAGCATGAAGACGGATGGGCTGGCGGAGAGGATGGGATTCGAACCCACGGTACGGTCTCCCGCACGCACCCTTAGCAAGGGTGTGCCTTAAGCCACTCGGCCACCTCTCCATGGACTGGAATACGGGGGAGAGGTTAAGAAATCAAGACGGATTTGAAGGCGGGCACTAGACGCAGCTTGAAGAGGGATAATTGATCAGAATACCAACGCTTTAGGCATTCGGAGAAGTCAAAGGTCGGGCGAAAATTCGGACAATTTTGTCGGTGTTGAGAGTGCGAAACGATGTCGATGCTCGGTCGTTCGAAACGGTGGATTTCCTCGTCCCGATCATGCATTTCAGTTTGGGACCGCTTGAGGGTCTTGTTTTCGCGGGAGCCTCACTGGTGAGGCCGTTCGCTTGACGGGGACTTTAGCTAGCGTAGAAAGTAGGCTCCATGAGTGAACTCGATAGAATGATATCGCGCCTGATTACACAACGGGCCTGTCTTGATTTTGCCTGTGAGCAATTGCGCGATGTTGCCGGTGCTGTGCTTGAAGTCGGTTTAGGCAAGGCGCGAACGTTCGATCACATCAGGGAGCGGTTTGAAGGGCGCGCACTTTTTGCTTTTGATTTTGAGGTACATGCGCCTAAACGTCTGGTTCCTCAAGAAGATACGTTGTTTCTTGGCGACTTTCGGGAAACTCTCCGGCGGGCTGAGACCGAATTGGGCCGCTCCGCCGCGCTCGTCCATGCGGATATAGGAAGTCGCGATCGCGCTGCCGATGCGGTTTTAGCGGCTGAAATAGCCCCATTGATCGGGCAGCTTCTCGTACCCGGTGGAATGGTGATTACCGATCGTGAGATGAGCGGCGAAGGATGGGATCCGCTGGCCGAGCCGGAGGGCGCGTCCGGGGATTGGCCATATTTCATGTACCGGGCCATATAGCGCCAAAGCTCGGAAATCAGGATTTCCTCAGTAAGCCTTAGTAGATGGCCGGTTCATCTGTCGCACCGCCGAACGCATTTTCCAAATAATCGAAGTCGCAGCCACGGTCTGCTTGAGTGATGTGTTGGGCATAGATCCATCCGTAACCACGGGTGTA
>CAZXMX010000147.1:0-8376 GCA_964641645.1 uncultured Neomegalonema sp. | reverse complement strand
AAGTTCGATGGAAACGGACTTCGCATCTCGTGAAGAAACTCCACGGAAAAATCGCGCTTGTCACTGGCGGCGCACGTGGGATTGGCCATGCGATCTGCGAAGCCTATGTCGCCGCTGGCGCCAAGGTAGCGGTTGCGGACGTACTGCAAGCGGATGCAGAGGCCACGGCTCAAACGCTCGGCGATCAAGGTATGGCCGTCGCAATGGATGTGACGGATTCGGCGTCGATCAAAGCGGGTGTCGCCGCTGTCGAAGCCAAATGGGGCGGGACAGACATTCTCGTCAACAACGCTGGCATCTTCAATATGGCCTCCATCGATAAGATCACCGAGGAAGATTATCGCCGCCAATACGACGTGAATGTCGGCGGTACGATCTTTTGTATTCAAGCGGTTGTGCCTTCGATGAAGAAGCGCGGTGGTGGCGCAATTGTGAACTTTGCGTCGCAGGCTGGGCGACGCGGTGAGCCTAATATCGCCATCTACTGTTCGACGAAGGCAGCGGTGATTTCCGTGACGCAGTCCCTCGCGCTTGAACTCGCGAAGGACAAAATCCGCGTCAATGCCATTGCGCCGGGCGTTATCGACACGCCGATGTGGGACGTCGTGGACGCGCAGTTCGCGGAATATGAAAATAAGTCCAAGGGACAAAAGAAGCGCGAAGTGGGGGAGGCCGTGCCGCTGGGACGGATGGGCGATCCGGCAGATGTTGCCGATCCTTGTGTGTTTCTCGCTTCCGATGACGCGCGCTATATCACCGCCCAGACGTTGAATGTAGACGGCGGAAACTGGATGAGTTGACGTGAAACTATCGACTGCCTTTTTACCCGATTTACCCGATGCGATTTTGCGCCCGACCTATGACCGTGCGGCGTTGACGCCTGGGATTGTTCATATTGGGTTGGGGAATTTTCATCGTGCGCATCAGTCATGGTATTTACATCGGTTGATGCAAGAGGGACTTGCACTGGATTGGGCTATTGTCGGAGCCGGCGTACGTAAACCGGATGAAGCTCAGCGCGTCAGATTGGCTGAACAAGATTACCTAACCACGCTAATCGAGCTCGACCCTGCTGGACGCTCCGCTGAGGTCGTTGGATCGATGATTGGATTTGTTGCGGTCGAAGAAGACAATGCCTCTTTGATCGCGCAAATGGCTGATCCGGCTATCCGCATTGTTGCGCTAACTGTGACTGAGAGTGGCTATTACATCGATCCCGTCACGAAGGGATTTGATCAAACGCATGCTGATATTCAGTACGATGCCGAGCATCCTGACACGCCTCGTACGGCCTTCGGCGCCATCGTGGCGGCGCTAAAGCTGCGTCGCGATAGGGGGGTTGGACCGTTCACCGGTCAAAGCTGTGACAATTTGCAAGGCAACGGAACGATTTTACGTGAGGTCGTTGTTTCGCTCGCCCGGCTCAGTGATCCTGAGCTAGCGGAGTGGATCGATACGAACTGTACCTTCCCAAACTCAATGGTCGATTGCATCGTTCCCGCGACGGGTCCGAGCGAGTTGGCGCTTGTTCAGGAGTTTGGCATCGACGATGCCGCGCCGGTGACGCACGAGAATTTCCGTCAGTGGGTTATCGAAGATACCTTCTGCGCAGGTCGTCCGGATTGGGATAAAGTCGGTGCAACTTTTACCGATGATGTTCATGCTTTCGAGGCGATGAAAATTCGCATTCTGAATGGAGGGCATCAGGTCATCTCGAATGCTGGAGAGGTTCTCTCAGTTGAAACGATTGCCGACTGTATGGCGCATCCTTTGATTGGCGCGTTGCTCCGGAAGGTCGCAAGCGAGGAAGTGGTTCCGCAGGTCGAAGCCGTTCCTGACTTCTCGCCTCTGGAATATGTCGACTTGATTGACCGACGGTTCTCGAACCCTGAGATTGTGGACACTGTGCGCCGTGTCGCGTTTGACGGATCCTCTCGCCATACCGGCTTTGTTTTGCCCGTCGTTCGTGATGCTCTTGCGGGGGGTGGACCAATAGAGGGGCTGGCCTTGTCCCAAGCGATTTGGGCGCGCATGTGCGTGGGAACGCGGGAGAATGGTTCGACGATCGAGCCGAACGATCCCATATGGGACGACCTGACGGCTGCTGCCACCGCCGCTAAAAATGAACCGGGAAAGTGGTTGGAGCAGAGCAATCTTTATGGTGATCTTGCAAATGATGAACGGTTTAGCGGCAGCTTCACGCGCTGGCTCCGTTTGATTTGGGCTGAAGGAACCGAAGAAGCATTGCGGACCTATCTGCGGGATTGAAGCAGAAGCGTTATGATGCCCGATAATGGTCTGTCGCATCCAATAGTGCCGTCGTGATGCTCGGCTCGCTCACTGCATGACCCGCATCGGGCGCGACCACCAACTTTGACTTGGGCCAAGCCTTGTGGAGCTGCCACGCGCTGATGGGCGGGGTCACGACGTCATAGCGGCCTTGTACGATAATGCCGGGAATGTGCGAGATCTTGTGAACGTCGCGCAAAAGTTGCCCGTCCTCTTCCATGAACCCGCCATTGATGAAGTAGTGCGCCTCGATTCGGGCAAAGGCTAGGGCGTAGTCATCCCGAGCGAAGGCGTGGGCTCGCTGCGGCGACGGTACCATTGTCACGGTCGCACCTTCCCAACGGCTCCAGGCCCGAGCACAGTTGAGTCTGACATGGGAGTCATCGCCGAATAGTCGCTTGTGATAGGCCTCCAGCATATTGCCGCGTTCGGCTTCGGGGATTGGCGCGATGAATTGTTCCCACAGCTCAGGATGAAACCGCGCGCATCCCCCATTATGGAACCAATCACACTCTTCCTTGCGAATGAGGAAAATCCCGCGCAGCACCATCTCGGTCACGTAGTCTGGATAGGTCTGCGCATAGGCCAATGCGAGCGTCGACCCCCAAGACCCACCAAATAGCATCCATCGCTCAATACCGAATTCGGACCGGATGCGCTCCATATCTGCAACGAGGTCCCAAGTTGTGTTTTCTTCGCATCTTGCGCTCGGCGTCGAGCGCCCGCAGCCCCGTTGATCGAATAAAATGATCCGATAGATTTCGGGATCGAAAAACCTTCGCATCGCAGGATTACACCCAGCGCCCGGCCCACCATGTAAGACAATAACCGGTTTCCCTGCCGGGTTGCCGCACTCTTCAACATAGATTTCGTGGAGGTCCGAGACCTTGAGCCGCCGTTTGATGCGGGGTTCGATAACGGGATAAAGCTGACGGTGGCGCATACAAACTCCGGGTGCGACGCGGCAACAGTGGCGGCGCGAACGCTTTCGAGGTATCGAATGGAGATACGAGACGCAAGGCCAACGGACCAAGCCATCATGACCGACACAGTAGATGCCGCTGAGATCGGCAAGTTTGACCGCATGGCCGCGACTTGGTGGGACGCGGAGGGTGAAGCAAAACCACTCCATCGTATGAACCCGGTTCGACTCGACTACATCCGCGATCATGTTTGCGCTCAGTATGGCCGTGATCCAGAGGCGATCCGCCCATTTGAGGGCCTCAGCGTTGTTGATGTCGGCTGCGGCGGGGGGCTACTTTGCGAGCCAATGGCGCGATTGGGCGGCGACGTCACAGGGGTTGATGCGTCTGTTGAGGCTGTCTCGGTTGCTCGTGATCACGCTGATGAACACGGTTTGACGATCAACTATCGCGCTGACCCAGCCGATGCGCTTGTCGAAGAGGGCGAGCAATTTGATGTCGTTCTTGCGATGGAAATTGTCGAACATGTCGCGGATATCCCAGCATTCCTGAGCGATGTTGCAGCTCTGGCCAAGCCCGGCGCGTTGATTTTCCTGTCGACATTGAACCGCACGGCCAAGAGTTATGCGCTCGCCATCGGCGCGGCAGAGTACCTCTTGCGGTGGCTGCCGCGTGGGACCCACGACTGGAACAAATTCCCGACGCCCGCTGAACTTGAGGCCGCTCTGATCGAGGTAGGCCTCGTTGTTGTGGACGATACGGGCTTCACGTATGCCGCTTTGCGCGACAAATGGAGCCGCTCGAATGACATGTCAGTGAACTACGCGTTGGTGGCCGAAAAACCTCAATAAATTCACCTTCGCCCCTTGCCACTCGCCCCCGATTTTGCGAGCAAGGGTGGTATGTTGTCGCGCGTTCTTGACTCTCGACGGCGCGCCGTGCTGATAGACTTCTTCCGCAGGTTGACGTCCCCTGAACAACCGGTTGTTTGGTTGCTGGCTTTGCTCGTCGGCATCTTGTCTGGTTATGCCGCTTTAGCGTTCTACTCGCTTGTCGCGGTGCTCCAAGAGCTCCTGTATGGCGCAACTGAAGCCAGTCTAGAGAGCGGGGCCGCGCAACTCGCGTGGTATGTTGTGCTGATCGTGCCGATCATCGGCGGGTTAATTGTCGGGATCATTTTGGCTGTCTTTAGTCAGTCGGGTCGAGCGGCCAGTATCGCGGAAGTCATCGAAAGCAGTCGAATTCGCGATGGTGAGCTATCTTTGCGAAGTGGGACCATATCGTTTGTTGTTTCATTCGTATCTCTTGGCTTTGGAGCCAGTACCGGGCGAGAAGGACCGGTGGTTCATGCTGGCGCGACGATTGCGTCTCAGATTTCTCGTTGGCTAAAGTGTTCGCCGATGCGAGCAAGGACTTTGCTGGGATGTGCGGCGGCAGCGGCGGTTTCATCGAGTTTTAACGCTCCGATCGCCGGAGCGTTGTTCGCGATGGAGGTCGTCCTCGGGTATTACGCCGTGAAGGCGTTTGCACCCGTGGTCATTGCCAGCGTGGCCGGTGCGATGATTTCGCGCGAGCATATTGGTGATTTCCCTGCGTTCTCGATACCTGTTCACGAGTTGGAGACGTTCTGGGAACTGCCTGCTTTTGCGATACTCGGCGTCGTTTGTGCCATCACGGCCACCTTGTTGATGGCTTGCATTATTCTCGCTGACTCTTTGACGGATCGACTAAAGGATCGCTGGAATTATCCGCTCTGGCTCGAACCTGTCGTTGGCGGGGCTTTGCTCGGCATCATTGCTGTTGGTGTGCCTCAAACGATTGGCGTCGGATATGAGACGACCACGCGTGTCTTGAATGAGCAGTATGGCTTTTGGTTCATGCTGATTGTTATTGCGGCAAAGTTGGCTGCTGTCGCGATCACGTTGGCGACACGATTCGGAGGCGGTGTGTTTTCTCCATCGCTGATGCTCGGAGCGTTGACGGGTGGAGCGTTCGGCGTCGTGGCGACGGCAATGGTGCCTGACATGTCAATTTCCTATGGCCTCTATGCCCTTGCAGGGATGGGGGCGGTTGCAGCGGCGGTTCTCGGCGCACCGATCTCGACATCGCTGATCGTCTTCGAACTGACGGGAGATTACCAATCCGCTGTTGCCGTGATGGTGACGGTCTCCGTTGCTTCGGTTATGACGCAGCAAGTCATCGAGCGGAGTTATTTCCACTGGCGTCTGGGAAATCGCGGCTTGCATCTGGGGGATGGGCCGCAGCGATATTTGCTCGATACGATGCAGGTAGGCAATCACATGACCCCGCGTGGTTCCGAAGGCTCGCCTTCGGAAATGCAAAGCTGGGATCTGATCGAGCAGGGTGTCCTATTGCTTGAAGGCGACACCCTCAGCAAAGCCCTGCCCATGTTCGTTGAGAGCAAGGGCTTAGACTCGATCCCGGTCGTCAAACAGACGGAAGCGGGCGGGAATACGCTCGTGGGTGCCTTGTTCCACGTTGATGCGCTGCGTGCTTATAATCGGGCGCTGGTAGAGGCTCACGAAGAAGAGCACGGATAGGCTACTCTGCCGCGATTGCTTGGATTTCAGCGAAGACAGCATCGCTGACCGCGATTCCGTCTCGCTTTGCTGTTTCTCGCAGCGCTAGTCGTTTTGTTCCCGGCAGCCGCACGCCATCTTGACCCAGCATCGCGCCCAGTAAACCGCCAACGCGCGAGAGGTAAGCGTCACCCGCAACTTTCGAGACATTGAATGCGATCAACAATTGCCCGGTCCCCGGCGCGTCACCATCGGCGCTGAGAAACGACGCCGCCTCGTTTCCAAATTTCGCTCCGCCCAATCCAGCGGCCAGCAACTCGACCATCAACGCTAACGCTGCGCCTTTCGAGTCGCCCATCGGTACCATTGAACCGGTGAGCGCTGCCGCCGGATCGGTCGTGTCGTTGCCGTTTGAGTCGAGTGCCCAGCCTTCGGGGATCGGTTCGCCTTTTTTATTGGCTGCCATGACTTTGCCGCGCGCGACTTTCGACAAGGAAAGGTCGATGACCAATGGCATTCCATCAGGCTGAGGTGTTCCAAATGCAATGGGGTTCGTGCCGAAGATCGGCGCATTCCCACCCCAAGGCGCCATCGCTTTGGGTGTGTTCGCGAACAACATCGAGACGCAGCCGCGTTCGGCGAGTTTCTCCACATGCGCGCCCGCTTGCCCGCAATGATGCGAGCGCGTGACGGATGCCGCAGCAATCCCTGTTTCTAGCGCAGCGTTTGCGACCTCATCTATGGCAAGCTCCATCGCCGGAAAGGCGAAGCCATGAGCCGCATCGACCCTGAAGAACGCAGATGCGGCGCGCTGTGCCATCGGAACGGCGTGGCCATCGACTTTGCCGGAGGCGGCTTGCGCACAATAGCTGCTGACGCGTGACAACCCATGCCCGGCCTGTCCATCAACTTCGGCTGCGACCAAAGCTTGCGCAACTGACGCGGCATTCTTGGCAGAAACGTTTGAGGCGATCAGCGCGTTACCGACGAGGGCTTCGGCTTCTTCACGGGTCATGTTTGGCATCGGTTTAAACCTCTAAGGAAGGCTTCCAAAAAAAGAGCCTCCCTAAACGGAAGGCTCTTTACGTCCGTTGTTCAATCGGTTCGGGATTAATCGGTTCGGGATTAAGCCGAACGATACAGTTTTGTCATCGAGAACTCGACGTGACCGAGGGCCTCGGCTGCCGTGTTCCGTCCGTTCGCTGTGCGCTCGATCATGTCGATCAACGCGTCACCCGCTTCATCGATGGTTTGCTCGCGGGTTAGAACACCGGTCACATCCACATCAATATGCTCGCCCATCGTGCGCAGCGTACGCGGGTTCCCGGAAATCTTGATGACCGGAACAATCGGATTGCCGACCACATTGCCTTGCCCGGTTGGGAAGGTATGGATGACGTATCCGCCAGCCGCCATCAACGTGACGCATTCCGCCGCAGCGGACGAGCTGTCCATGAAGTACAGACCGGGGCCTTTCTCGGGCGACTCGGCTGGACCCATTGCGTCGATATAGGTCGAGGTCCGGCCGATTTTTTCGAGGTTGCCCATCGCTTTTTCTTCGATGGTCGTCAGGCCGCCAAGGATGTTGCCTTTGGTCGGCTGACTGTCCGACAGATCATCGGTTTGGTGCGCGAAAATAACGTCGTCCTGATACGCCTTGAAGATCTTCATAAACTTTTCAGCGGCTTCAGGATTCGCTGCGCGTTTCTCGCAAATATGCTCTGCGCCGGTGATCTCTGACGTCTCCCCGAAACACCCGTAGAGGCCTTCCGGGATCAGCTTGTCGTACATGTTGCCGACGGTCGGGCAGGAAGAGAGGCCCGTGGTCGTATCGGACTCCCCGCATTTTGTCGAAACCCAAAGGTCGGTCAGTGGGCAGTCTTCCTTTTGCAGCTCAGTCGCCCAGTGGACGAACTCTTTCGCCTTCCACGAAGCATCAGCGATGGTTTTGATATCGCCGTTTTGCTCGATGGAGAATTCCGCGACCGGCTTGCCGGTTTTGCGAATACCGTCGGCGATGATCTTCGTCCAGCCCGGCTCAATGCCGATTACCACAACAGCGGCCACGTTCGGGTTCGAACCCGTGCCGATCATGGTGCGGAAGTGCAACTCGAGGTCTTCACCAAATTGCAAACGGCCATAGGCGTGCGGGATGGCCATCGTCCCTTTGATGTTGTTGGCAACGGCCTCGCAAGCCGCGTTCGAGATGTCATCAACAGGCAGGATGACGACGTGATTGCGAACACCGACGCGGCCATTTTCGCGGCGCCATGCCTTCACGGTTCTGTTCGTGTAGCTCATGTCGATCCCCTTACCAGCGTTTGGTTTTGCAGTTTTGAGTATGGACGTGCTCGCCCGTGGCGGCATCGCCGATCATTTTACCGATGTCTTCGCCGTATTTCAGGACCGTATCGCCGGCCTTCAAGTCAGTCAGCGCTACTTTGTGCCCAATGGGAATGTCGTGCTTGGCGGTCAGCTTAAAATCGCTGTTGTCATGCGTTACGACGCACAACATTTCTGTGCCAGCCGTCAGGCCTTCGATCACGACAACCCCGACATTGTCTTTCGCTTCATGGACCAGCAGATGCGGTTTGCTCATGGTGTCCCTCTGATTGTATGGAATC
>CAZXMX010000146.1:0-8408 GCA_964641645.1 uncultured Neomegalonema sp. | reverse complement strand
GGAACTCTTTCCGCATTCGAAAAGAACGGATTACTTCAGACCAATGTTTATCTTTGGAACGACCGCCAGATACAGAAGTCCAACCTAGGTAGGCACCTAAGGCACCGAGCCTGAAAGTTGAATCGGTTGGATTCCACTGAGTTCAGTTTTGTGATTCATGTTTTTTGAGAGGATGGATCATGTCTGCAGCATTACCGATGGCGCTTCGAGTGCGGTTTCAGGAATACGTCGAGGAAGGGTTGAGCGGTCGCGCGGCAGCGGCGCGCCTGAAACTCTCTGCGGCTACCGAACGCCTCCGCGCACGGGTAAAGCACCTTCGACAAACTTGGTTCAGGCACCGTATTCCGGCGATGCGGGCACATCCAGAACGGCTTGTATTTATCGATGAGACTTCGGTGAAGACTAATCTCACCCGACTGCGCGGACGCAGCCTGTGTGGAAATCGTTTAGAAATGGACGCGCCGTTTGGCGCATGGGGCACGCAGACGTTCATCGCAGGCCTGACCCAACATGGCCTGATTGCACCATGGGTCATCAAGGGCGCGATGGATGGTGAGGCTTTTGAAGCCTACTTGCACAATGTCCTTGCCCCGGAATTGCAGCCCGGCACGGTAGTCATTTGTGACAACCTCTCAACCCACTACAACAAGGCTGCGGCAGAAACCTTGCGCGCAGTCGGATGCTGGTTCCTGTTTCTGCCGCTACCTGACCAGTGTGACTCTCAGTGTCTCAATGCACATTTAGATATGCGAATCTTCCGCACACGGTTAGGAACCGTCAGATGCAACCAAGTGAATATATCAAAAAATGGCAGGGTAACGAGCAGAAGGAACGTTCAGCCTCACAGTCCCGTTTCAACGACCTCTGCGCGCTTGTCGGGCATCCCGCGCCGTTCGATGCGGACCCTACGGGAGAATGGTTTACTTTCGACAAGGGTGCGCTGAAAACCGGCGGCGGAGACGGCTGGGCCGATGTGTGGATTAATACCGCGTCCCATGAGAACACCAAGAGCCAATCGAAGACTAGCCCTTCGAAGACTGGGCCATTGCAAACCACGCTCGTAGTGGACAGAAACAGGACTGCCCGTTTCAGATATTAGTTTGAAGGCAAGGCCCGCGTTCGTCTCAAGGCCGTCAGCAAGAGTCGACATGGTCCCGTCCACAATGATGACGTGAACCGTCGGGGTAGACGAGCCGCCCGATATTCGGGCGGCCCTCTCAGGATTGTTTGCTTCAGACGAGGTCGGCATCGGTCATAACTTCTACCAACGCTGGGCCACTTTCTTTCAATGCGGTAGCAATCGCAGCCTCCAGTTCTTTCGCTTTGGTTACCTTTGCGCCTTGTCCACCGCACAGACGGGCAAAGGCGGCGAAAGATGGATTGACTAGATCCGTTTCCCAAACAGGCCATTCACCGGAACGCTGCTCTTTCGAGATTTTCCCAAGTTCGCTGTTGTGCAGCAAAATGTGGGTGATGTTCATCCCGTATTTCACGGCGGTTGTGAAATCCATCGGATATTGCCCGAAGCCACCATCGCCTGAGATTGAAATGACCTTGCGGCCTTTCAGGGATTCAAGGTCTTGCGTCGCGGCCCAAGCGCCCATCGCCGCCGGGAACCCAAAACCGATGGAACCGAGATAACCCGACATCAGAACCCGCTGCGTTCCCTTCGTCTCGAGGTATCGACCAAACGAATAGGTGTTGTTGCCGACATCAACGGCGAAAATCGCGTCGTCTGGCGCGAGTTTTCCGAGTGCTTCGAAGACGGCGAAAGAGTGAATGCCTTTGCCGAGGTCTTCGGCGAGGCGGCGTTGCTTTTCGTCGCGCCACATGCGCCAGCGATCTGCAATCTCTGTGATTTGATCATCGGCCTCTGCGTTGCGCGAAATGCGCGGCGCGGCAGCATCGCAGAATTGTCCAATCTCAGACCAAATCGGCAGCTTCACCTTGCTGAACTTGCCCAACTGCATCCGATCATAATCGACCTGAATCATATTCCGCTTGGGCGTGATACCGGTGTGGTTCGAGAAACTGGCCCCGAAGACAATCATGGCATCCGCAAGGGTCATGAACCAACTCGCGATAGGCGTCCCGGAACGGCCAATCACGCCGCCCGCATTCGGATGATCATCCGGGATCAATCCCTTGGCCTTAAAGGTCGTCAGGACAGGCGCGCCAAGGCTTTCGGCAAGCTTGATGATCTCGTCGCGCGAGTCTTGCGCACCATGGCCAACGATAATGACCGGACGTTTGGCGTTCGAGAGCATCTCAACCGCCGCATCGACATCTTCATCGACGGGCTTGATCTTATGTCCTGCGATGCGTCCAGCCGGGGTCGCTGCTTTCTTGCTCGACGGAACCGTTTGAACGTCGTCGGGGAAAATAAGATGAGCGACATCCTGTTCGATGATCGCATTCTTACAGGCGAGCGTCATCAGCTCGGCATGTTTCGACGTGGTCAGCACTGATTGGGAGAACTTTGCGACGGCCTGAAAGGCCGAGGAGAGATCAATGTCCTGAAACGCACCCGGTCCGAACACCTGAGTTTGAACTTGGCCGGTGAGCGCCAGAACAGGGGCGCGGTCGACTTTGGCATCCCAGAGGCCGGTCAGAAGGTTTGTTGCGCCCGGTCCGGCGATTGTCAGACAGGCAGCAGGTTTTCCGGTGAGCTTTCCATAGGCCGACGCGGCAAAGGCGGCGGCTCCCTCATGCCGAACCCCATAATATTTGAGTTCGTCGCGACCAACAGACATTCGGATGGCCTCCGCAAGACCAAGGTTTGAGTGCCCGACCATCCCGAACACGCTCTGAACTTCCCAGTTCACCATCGTTTCGACCATCACATCCGAAACGTTACGTTCGTGGGGCGGTTCGGCTTCGAGGCCAACGAAGATTTCTTTATCGCGGACCTCGATCGGGAACATTTTTTGTCCGTGATCCTTCACGCCGCCGCCGGGCGGTTTCCCGGTGAGCGGATCGAAGTCCCATCCGTGCCACGGACAGCGAATCCAGCATTGGTCTTCAACGCCTTTTTCGATGGAGCCTTCGCCGAGCGGGCCTCTTTGGTGTGGGCAATGGTTGTCCATCGCTGCCCATTGTCCTTCGAAGTGAACGAGGCAAATAGATGTCGTGCGGGCCGTGACCGTCTTTACGCGCCCTTCGGGTAGATCATCGACGTGACCTACGCGGATCCAATCCAATTCTGCTTCTGCCATATTCGCCTCCGTAGCGTAAAAATGAGCCGCAAAATTCTTGCTGCGACCGTGTGCGTATTATTTGCTTTTGGTGACGAAGCCGTAGGCCTTCTCCAACCACGTCAAAATGAAAAAGACACCGCCAAGCCAGATCAACAACTCGAAAGGTGCGAATTGAGTGCCACGAAGCCATTGTGCAAGCAGTCCGCCCTTAGATCGAAGTTCCTTAATCTCGAAAAGGCCTTCGCGGCCCCAAAAATCAAACGTCCAAAACCGCGAAAGATAGAGCATGATCACCGCAGCAATTATCGTGAGAGCCATCCAAATTACACGTCTGGTCATTCGAGGACCTCAAGCGTTTCCGGGTCGATTTTCATGACCAGCATGCTTCCGTGGCGAGACACATCGGCTTCGACTGAAATGAACTGAGAGATGTAATCATAAGCGGATTTTGGTAGCGGGGAACCATCCTCGTTCAGAACCAAGAGAAACTCTGAGCCTTCCACGGGCTTTGAGGAAACGAACACGGGAGGAATGTCACCAATAAGGCAGAGCGCCGCGCAGGCCTTATGTGCGAGGCCTCGGCCCGGTCGCATGGCTCCGGCCAGACATTTGCCATCGCAGATCTCTCCGGCCAGTTTCCATCGACCAAGGGGTTCCGGAGTAGGAATGGGTGCATCACCTTCCGCCCCTTTCAGCCCGTTCTTTCCGCCTCTCAACTGGAGCATGTTGAGGGTTCCACGTTGCAAAACGATGCCCGAGGCTGTCACGCTTTTGCCTTCAAACTTCGCGGCGCGACTCGAAACGCCCGCTTTCCCGCCGGCAGACAACATGAGCGTTTCGCCCGTTGGGACACGCTTGCTGCCCTTGGTGACGTGCAAGATCGGGTAGGGAAGCATTTCAACTACCCCGGTGATTGTCTGGCGTCCGTAGTCAAAACGGAAGGCACCGTCGCCAGGGTCATCCTGCGTCGAACCGATTGCCAAGCCAAAAAGCGTCAGGACAACGGCCAAGCCCAACCCGACGGCCACGAGAAACTGGCGGAGTTTTTTCGCGGGCTTCAAGTATCCGACGAAAAACGGTGTGGTATCCTTCTTCATGCTGGCACCTCTACGGGCTCTACATACGTTCCTGGTGGATTGGCGTTCGGATCAACCAGAACAACATCGTCTCGAACGGTAATTTTATAGGTCGGAATGATTTCGGTGAACGGCTTTGGCGAACGACCGCTACGCACGTCGTATTGAAAGCCGTGCCAAGGACACGTCACCAAGCAACGAAGAATTTTTCCTTCGCCCAAGGGTCCATTCTGGTGCGCGCATGCGTTCGAAATCGCGGAGAGCTTGTTTTCCATCCGAAAGACCGCGACACGATCCCCGTTCGGCAACACAGCGATCTTCGCGCGCGCTTCGGGGATTTCCGACGCATTGCAGACTTTCACCCATCCTTCGGTATCGGCCTGAGCCAACGGATCGCCCGACTTTCGTTCGTGGAAGAACGCCATCACATGCAGCGCGACAACGATCAGAGCCGAGGCGAGCAAGATGACGGTCAGGACATGGTTCTTCTGGTCCTGAAGAATGCCGAGGCTGACATGGGCCACAACAGACGCGTAGGCGACATAGATAAGATAGTGGATGCGTTTCCAAACCGGCGCCGTCAAAAACTTGAGCCAAAAGTCATGACTCGTCGTCGCCAAGATCAGCAAACAGACCAAAGCAAGCAGACCGAACGCCTCGAAGGGAAACCCGAGGACTTGTCCATAACTCGTGTTGGAAAACAGAAGCGTTTCATACTTGCTCGATTTTGAGAAAGCGAAATACCAGCCGAGAATATAACTGAAATGAGTGAAGGCAACGAAGGCTGTCATGACGCCAAAATGGCGTCGATTATAAAGAAGCGGCAGAAACCGCTTGTCCAAACGCGCCAGCGGTCCAATGCATAAAATAATGCTCAGCATCAAAAACGCGCAGGCACCGAATGCTCTCGCGTTATGGACTTGGGGGTTGATCGCGCGTTCGTGGCTGAGAAGCTCTGGACTGACGTGGAGGAAGAGGTATAAAAACCCGATCACGCCAGCGACCATGAAGCCGTTGTACCACCACTTGTTTTTGTTCCACTGGACGGGAACATATTTAACGCTCATTGCTTGATTTCCTCGGGTGGAGACAGGCGTTCTGGTTCAAAATCTGCGGGCCATTGTTGCCTGCTGCTCAGGCCAAGAATGATTGTTGCGATGACAACCAAGGCCAGTGCGAACGCAACGAAGCCGTGCGCCTTCCGCACGGGATGAAAACGCGCGTCGGGATTGTCCTGACCCGTTTCCAATACCCACCAACGCCAGAGCACAAGCGGCCATATCAGCAATATTCCGGGTACAAGAAGAGGGCGAAAGACGTAAGCCCCTCGTGCATCCTCATCAATGCGGTCGATACCGATAATAAGGAAGACAGCCGCCACGAGCGCGCCAACCATGAACCAGATGCGGACAAGACCGACAATTGCTTCTGCCGTGTTCATCGAACGCCCCCATAGGAAATTCCGGAAAGATCCGACATATCCTTTTTCCATGTCGTCAGGTCATCAAGCTCGAATTTCGATAAATGATCGTGGCCACAAGCTCGAGCCATAACCTGCATTAGCTCCGTCGAAGCTCCAAAGAAATTCGAGAGTCGCTCGGCTGACTTTTCCACAACAAGGCGGCTGACTAAGCTTGGCTTTTGGGTCGCGATGCCAACGGGGCAGTTGTTCGTGTGGCAAGCTCGCATGGCAATACAACCGATGGCCTGCATGGCAGCGTTGGAAAGGGCGATGGCGTCCGCTCCAAGAGCCATTGCTTTGATAAAATCATCGGGTGTTCGCAAGCCGCCCGTAATCACGAGCGTCACATCGGAACGATTGAGATTGTTAAGATGCGTGCGAGCGCGGGCGAGGGCCGGAATAGTTGGGACAGAGATATTATCGCGGAAGATCGTCGGCGCTGCCCCGGTGCCGCCGCCTCGGCCATCCAGAATGATGTAATCAACGCCCACTTCCAAGGCAGCGTCTATGTCTTTTTCGATATGCTGCGCGCTTAATTTATAACCGATGGGAATACCGCCTGTTCGGCTTCGCACTTCGTCGGCAAAATCTCGAATTTGCGATGGTTTAGTCCAATCTGGAAAGCGCGCCGGTGAGATTGCATCCTGTCCCTTTTCCAGACCGCGCACGCCCGCGATCCGGTCCGTGACCTTTTTGCCCGGCAAGTGGCCGCCTGTTCCGGTTTTAGCGCCCTGACCGCCTTTGAAATGGAAGGCTTGGACTTTCGACAGGGCTTCCCAAGAAAACCCAAATTGGGCGGAGGCCATTTCGTAGAAATAGCGGCTGTTGGACTCTTGCTCCTCGGGGAGCATGCCACCTTCACCAGAGCAGATGCCCGTACCAGCCTTTTCAGCACCGCGTGCCAACGCGAGCTTTGCCGGTTCTGACAATGCGCCAAAGCTCATGTCGGAGACAAAGAGCGGTATGTCGAGCCGCATTGGTTTTTGGGCGTTCGGCCCGATTACGACATCCGTGCCCACAGGGTCGCTTTCTAATAGCGGTGCTTTATGGAGTTGCGCCGTCAGAACTTGAATGTCGTCCCAAAGGGGTAGTTCGTCACGGGGTACGCCCATCGAGTCGACTGCGCCATGGTGGCCCGTCCGCTTCAATCCGCTTTTTGCATAGCGCTGGATCAAACCATTATGGGGTTCTTCCGCAGTCCCGTGGCCCGTGTCCGCGTAGAGACCTAGGTAGGCTTTGCGATTGAAGGGCTGCGGATTTTCATGTGCCCAGCTGGCGATTTCATCGGCATCTACCCAGACTTGATCATCTTCGATCCATGATACGAACTTTTGCAGGGCTTCTTCATTGTTGTACTCTGATGCGCCGCTGTCCAAGCGGTAATCCCAGTAGTGCACACCGCAAATCAAATTGTTTCCACGAACGAAACCGTCTGACATCAAAGCGCCACGGTGAAGACAACGGCCATAAAATACCGAAACGTCTTCGTCGAACCGAACGACGACGAGGTCGACTTCACCGACGAGCGCGTAGGCGGGTTTGCGATCGGCAAGTTCACCAATTTTCGCTACACTGACTGGAGTCATTTGGCTTTGTTCTCCTTAGCGAGTTTGCACTCGGAGTGCTTATCGGCGGTGTTTATGCGGTATCGAAGGATGCCGATTGCCGCCGCCGTCGTTGCAATAGGCAATACCTCGTTGGCCTTCGTCAATGGATCGAGTGAATTGATAACAAAACTGCGAGCAACTCGGTTGATTCGGGTGCTGACAGGTGGATTTGAAAATCCAACGACGTTCGCTCGCAGGATTGGCCAGAAAGCCGAGAGGCATGATGGGCTTTGCAGTTGCTACACCGTCTGGTTATCTGTGACTTCGGTTGCCTTAGGGCATGTTGGCTAAGTTTATAGATGGATACTATTCGTGAAATTGTCGATGATCGTCGCTCTAGGCCGTAACCGCGTAATCGGGATCGATAACGTTATGCCTTGGCATATTCCTGCGGACCTTAAGTACTTTAAAGCAACGACACTCGGTAAACCGGTCGTGATGGGGCGAAAAACGCTCCAATCGATCGGCAAGCCATTACCCGGACGTCCAAACGTGGTTGTGACGCGGGACCAAAGCTTTTCGGTTGAAGGCGCAACAATTGTTGCTGATCTCGATGAAGCGCTCACGGTGGCGGAGAACAAGGCCACCGAGATTGGTGCGGATGAGATCATGATTATCGGTGGCGGGCAGATCTATGAGCAATTGATTGGCCGCGTGGAGCGCCTTTATCTGACCGAGATCGATATGGAGCCGGAAGGACACGCATTCTTCCCTGATTTTAGTGTGGTTGCTGAGTGGAATGAAGTTTGGCGAGAGCATCACCCCGAAGAGGGTGACCAGCCCGCCTTCGATTTTGTTACCTATGATCGCATCTGATGGGTTGGACGACGATGAGGTCGCTCTGATCGAGTTGACTCTCCACTCGCCAAGTGCCGTCGGCATGAGGTAGAATACTGGGTTGGTCTACAGTTTCCTTCGAAAGAGCACTGCGCATCACCACTGGCCATAAAGCGTAACAATATCAATGGAGGAAAAGATCAAGAAATTGGCGATGCACGCCTTGAAATAATTAGAGCCCAACTCAAAAAGAGTTGAGCGGTTTCAGTAGGTTGTGATTCAGTCCCGT
>CAZXMX010000145.1:0-8412 GCA_964641645.1 uncultured Neomegalonema sp. | reverse complement strand
GCTTTCGCCTTTAGCCACATGCCAAGCAAATACACGCGGCGAACAGCAATCCATCCGGCAAACGTGATCAGTAACAGACGTGTCCCCATCATCAGGACTGGGGCAACGACGATCAGACTCGGATACTGTTGGGAAGCGAACCCAAAAAATTCGTTCGCGAGGTACGTGAGAGATTCAGAGAGATAGAGCGCCGTAATCAGCATTGCATCTTTCGTGCTCGCGATAAGCAAGATCATCGGTTCCCGCTCAGCGCCCTCGTCGATCTTGTGCCGCAATCGCAAAACGACGCAGACAACCGCAATAACCAATGCGAGTACAAGAACAGCAAAAGCCATATTGAACATAACCCGCATGAAATACGGATCGCCAAGAATTTCGCTTGGATAGAACAAACTTATCCCCCCAATGGACGTAGCAACTCGCGGCTGATGATGTGTCGTTGGATTTCTGAGGTGCCATCCCAGATGCGCTCGACCCGTGCGTCGCGCCAGAAACGTTCCAGCGGCAGGTCGTTCATCAGCCCCATGCCGCCATAAACTGCGATGGCTTCATCGGTTACCCGCGCGAGCATTTCGGACGCATAGACTTTTGCCGACGCAATCTCTCGGTTCGCGGGTAAGCCTTGGTCGAGCCGCCACGCGGAGGACAGCGTCAGCCAATCTGCTGCGTCGATCTCCGTGATCATATCCGCCAGCTTAAAAGACACGCCTTGGAACTTACCGATCTGCTGACCGAACTGTTTGCGCTCTGCAGCATAGTTCAACGCGTAGTCAAACACCCGCCGCGCACGCCCCACCGCCATCGTCGCGACCGTAATGCGCGTGGCGTAGAGCCATTCGTTCATCACGGCAAAGCCCCCATCGACTTCGCCAAGCACTTGCGCATCAGGCAGACGGCATTCATCAAACCGCAGGATCATGTTCTTGTAGCCGCGATGAGAAACGCTCTCATATCCCAGCGCAATCTCGAACCCCGGCGTGCCGCGATCCACCAGGAAAGCCGTGATCCGTTTTTTCGGACCTTTCGGCGTGTCGTCTTCGCCCGTCGCGATAAAAACGATGATGAAGTCGGCATGATCCGCGCCTGAGATAAAGTGCTTGGTGCCGTTCACCACCCAGTCACCGCCATCGCGTTTCGCGAAACACTTCATACCGCGCACGTCGGAACCGGCATCCGGCTCGGTCATCGCCAGCGCATCCATCCGCTCGCCCCGCACGGCAGGCAACAAATACCGCTCTCGTTGTTCACCTTCGCACGCCATCAGGATATTTTGCGGACGTCCGAAGAAATGGTTGAGCGCCATCGAGCCGCGCCCTAGCTCGCGCTCGACCAAAGCAAATTCCAAATGAGACAGTCCCGCCCCACCAACTTCTTCGGGGAAGTTGCAGGCGTAAAAGCCTAAATCCATCGTCTTTTGCTTGATCTGTTCGGCAATTTCGGCGGGCACCTCGCCCGAACGATCCACCGCATCTTCGTGAGGATAAATCTCTTCCTCTACGAAACGGCGTACCGTGGAGACGATCATCTCCTGTTCTTCTGTCAGGCCGAAATGCATACGCTCAGTTCCTCTGAAAACTCAGCCTCAGAGAACCCGTACGGAGACCGCCCGTCAATTCAAGAAACGACGGAATTTCGCTGAAATCCTCCGTCAGTCGTCCAGCGCCCAAGTGATTGTGACAGAGACGGACAAGTCTTGTTCACCGGCGGCAATTGGTGCGGCTTCTAATGCGACGGCTCGCCCCGCGAACTGAGGTTGCGGTCCTCCACCATGGCCGCCCTCAGTGATCTCAACAATCTTTCCAAGTTTGACCCCAGCAGCTTCCGCGTAAAGCGCCGCGCGGTCCTTAGCTTTCCCAACGGCCTTGGCCCGTGCGGTATCGAGCAGATCATCGCGGTTCTTGACGATAAACTGAACACCGCCTGCTTGGTTCGCACCCGCACGGACCAAAGTATCGAGTGCGGCCCCGACAAACGTCACGTCATGCAATCGCACTGTCACTTGATTGCTGACTTGATAGCCGTTTTGTCGTGAACCGGTCGAACCGTGTTCCCAGTTCGGCGAGATATTGAAACTTGAGGTGGTGATATCGCGATCTTCGATATCCAAATCTTTTAGGGCGGTAAAAACCTGCCGCATCTGTTTTGTGTTCGCTGACAAAGCCGCGCGGGCGCTCTCGGCTTTCGTCATCACTCCGGCGGTGACAATGGCCTGATCCGGCGTTGCACTAATGCTGGCGGTCCCAGTCATGACAATGCGGCCCTTGTCGTCATCAGCGAGGGCGGGCGTTGCAATTAGGGCAGCGGCGAGAACGAGGGGGCGAAACATGGCAGACAATCCTCCGGTCACGGTTTAGCGAGCGTTGTCCTCTCAACTGGCACAATGTGCAAGCAAAGGTGTAGCAGTTTTTAACCCAACCCGTATTCAGACCTGAAAGGTTATTCCATGTTAACACCGCGAAAAAAGACCCCTTCGCTCTCCGTTGACCTCGTCGGCGGAGGTCGTTTCGACCTTGAAACCGAAGGTTCGGAGCGTGGGACGGTCATCTGCTTTTATCGCGGCCTGCATTGCCCGATTTGCGCTACGTATTTGGGAGAGTTGGAAAAAATGACCTCAGAGTTCGCCGCACGCGGCGTCTCGACAGTCGCCGTCAGCTCCGACACCGAGGAACGTGGCAAGGACATGGCCGAAAAGGTCGGCGCAAAAGACCTTCGCGTCGGGTATGGGCTGTCCTTGAGTCTAGCGAAAGAATGGGGACTTTACGTCTCCGCCGGGATTGGCAAAACCTCTATCGGGATTGAGGAGCCTGACCTCTTCTCAGAGCCGGGCCTCTTCATGGTGACGCCCGAACAGACGCTCTACTATGGCTCGGTACAAACGATGCCATTTGTGCGCCCGCACTTCTCTGAATTGGTCAAGGCGCTCGATTTTGCCATTGGCAAGAATTACCCGGCGCGCGGCGAATATACCGGCGACGTCTAAACGCGTTCTAGGCGCCGCCCGCATCGGGGCGGCGGCGTCAAATTTCCCGAATGGCGCGTCCGGCAAAGTCGGGCGCGTCGAGCGATTTATGCCCACCGTCCCAAATCTGCGCCAAGCGTCGGGGCACAGGGTCTTCCAGCGGGCAAGCCCGACCCGCCGCTGTGTCGACACTCAGCATCATGTGTTCGCCCGTCGCCAAGACTTCGCCGGTTTCGGCCTCGCGCATGATATGGCAGAGGCGCACACGCTTTTCATCATAGCCAAGCAATTGCGTTTCCAGCGCCAGCGGCTTCCCGGCAGCGACTTCCTGAATGTGCCGAATGTGGCTTTCGACCGTATAGATTGAGCGGCCTTTTGCCATGTAATCGCTATCCATGCCGATATGCGTGAGGAAAGCGTCGGTCGCATCGCCAAAGACATGGAGATAGCGGAACTCGGTCATATGGCCGTTGTAATCGACCCACTCTGGCAAAACGCGCGCGGTGTGTAACGGCAGCGGTTTGGTATAGTCGTGCTCGACCGCGCCGCCAAAAGACGCCTCGCGGAGTTGTTTTTCATATGCTGCCAGCGTCTCGCCCGCGCCCCACGGCTTCACCTTGAGGGCTTGCAAAATACCGACGAGGTTGTCGTCGCGAATGCGCTCCAACTCGCGGATTGAGTGATGGCCCGACTGCGCATCGGATTGACCCGCAATCAAATCGACCAGTTCATCCGTGAATTCCGGCACGTCCATCAGCTTGGTCCACGGGAAGGTCAAGCACGGGCCAAACTGCGCCATGAAGTGTTTCATGCCTGCTTCGCCGCCCGCAACGCGATAGGTCTCGAACAGGCCCATCTGCGCCCAGCGCAACCCAAACCCAAACCGGATCGCATCGTCGATTTCTTCCGTCGTGGCGATGCCGTCCTTAACGAGCCAAAGCGCCTCGCGCCAAACGGCTTCGAGGAAGCGGTCGGCAATATGCGCATCAATTTCTTTGCGCACCACGAGCGGCTTCATCCCAAGCGGCGGTAGAACGGCCTCTGCGAAGGCGAGGATTTCAGGCGATGTCGCCAGGGACGGCACCAACTCGACCAGCGGCAACAGGTAGACCGGATTGAACGGGTGCGTCACAAGGATCGAACCGGCGTTCGTCGCGCCCTCTTGCAATTCAGAGGGTTTAAACCCTGAAGTCGAAGACCCGATCAGCGTATCCGGCGCGGCGGCTTGTATTTCGGCAAAAACTTTGTGTTTCAGTGCGAGGACTTCAGAGACGCTTTCCTGAATCCACTGCACGCCCTCGACCGCCTCGGCAATCGAGGACGCATAGGTGATCTTGCCGGGCGTGGGCAGCGGCGCGACGCAGAGCGACCGTAACGCGCGCTCGGCATTGGCATAGACCTCACCGATCTTGCGTTCGGCCTCCGGGTCAGGGTCATAGACGGCAACGTCAACGCCATTCAGCGCGAACCGCGCGGCCCAGCCGCCCCCGATCACACCGCCCCCAATGATGGCGGCTTTGGTCAAACTCGTCATGGTACGGCTCCGTCTGATGCGTCTCTAACGGGCCATCGTTGGCAGAAGTTTACGGTTTGGGGAAGTAGGATTTTCAGCATACCAGCGGACAAATCTAACGACGCCCAACCGCAATCAAAACGAGCAATGACTCGACATCGCGTCCTTTTATGTAGCAGTTTAAGGTTGAATTGATTGAGGTAATGGAAATGTCGAAACTACCAAGCGGAATAAAGCAATGCGAGCCCGCACGCCTTTTCCCCGTGCTCTCAGATACGTCAAAGGAGGGGCGCACAACAGCGGTATTTCTTTCTTGTGTCGCAAATGTTTTCGAATACGGACGCGCGCTGTTGGCTACTTTAGGACAGCGAGCTGGAACCCGAGCCACCATCCGATGCTACACTGAAGTCACCTTCGAAACCCCGGGAGACATGCCGAACCTGCGCCCGGACGGCTTGATCGTCTTGACCGTTGGGTCACGTCAATGGACAGCATTGATTGAAGCCAAGGTAGGAACAAATGAACTGACCTCTGATCAGATTGAAGCTTACCTGAACCTCGCACAGGCTCACAAAATCGATGCAGTTATTTCTATTTCAAACCAATTCTCGGCAGCGCCACAGCTTCACCCTCTGGCTATCAAACGGCGGGCATCTTCTAAAGTGGCACTATATCATTGGTCTTGGATGTACGTACTCACCGAAGCCGATCTTCTACTAACCAATCAGGAGATTTTGGATGTCGATCAACGCTACCTTCTTGCCGAGTTAGTTCGATTCCTTACCCACCCAAGCGCCGGAGTGAAGGGATTTGATGCAATGCCTAAAGCTTGGGGCGAGATGTGCGCAGCCGTCCGGGCCGGCGCACCGGTCGACCCAAACTCAATGCAGGCACAGGAGGTCGTTGGAGCATGGCATCAAGAAGTAAGAGATCTGAGTTTAATAATAAGTAGGCAGGTAGGGGTCGAGGTCACGAACCGTTTGCCTCGCGCGTTGATTGGCGACGCCACAGCCCGAATGAAGGCGGACCTCGCAGAATTATCCGACACAAAATGTTTAACGGCATCCCTTCAGGTTCCTGATGCGGCAGCGCCAATTGATGTATGTGTGAACGTTGCTCAACGCACCATAACTTCTTCGGCGAAGATCAAAGCACCAGTCGATAAAAAGAGTACAAAGGCTCGGATAAATTGGGTCCTCCGACAACTCCAGAAATCGCCGGATACCGACATGCACATTCGCCTTTACTGGCCAGGGCGAGGACCACACACCCAGCACACGCTGGCAGCGTTGCGCCACGATGTGGGAATTGCAGATCATGGGCGCGAAAAAACACAGGTGAGCGCCATCGAAATCTGCCTCGTAAGGGAATTGGGCGGCCGTTTCGCGCAATCGAAGAATTTCATCAAAGATCTCGAAACTGCAGTTCCGTGCTTTTATGAAAGCGTAATGCAATACCTTAAGCCTTGGCAACCACCCGCACCCCGAATGCGCGAAGGGAGAAACGAGGCATCGAAAGTTACGCCTGCCGCGATCGGATCAACAGTTGAAACTCATGTAGAGGACCAACATGGCATCTCGACGCCAATCACGCCTCAAGGTATGTCGGAAGAAGTAGACATACCTCGCTTTACGACATCCAATAGTGAGCTGCCTAACAGCGAAATTGAGGACGGCGACGACAATCGACATCTTTGACTTCGCGATGCATCGCGACCCGCGCCGGTTGCTCAACGCCTGAGATTTCGAGAACCAATTTTCGGCGTACCGCGATCGAGAACGTCTCCGCGCTGTCGGCGGTGACGACGAAGGCGTTGGGACCGCCGACGATCCGTTCCTCGAATGCCTCTTCCAGATCATAACTGATGGGTCGTCCCGAACAACCACGACACAGCACCGCGAGGCCGTTGATCGTGATATTGGCGGCGATCACTTCGGCCCGAGCGTCTTCGATAGAGGGGCCATTCCAATTATTCGCGCTATCCGCTGACAGATCAATGACCCGACGTGCACCTTCATAGTCGTTGTCTTCGATCTGGGATTTTCCGAACAGCAGCGCCGCGCCAATAGCATTGCGACCATAGGCTTCGCGCGGCGGTTTGAGCAAAGCTGTCGCGAATGCTTCCGCGCTCGCGTTGTCATCAATGACCGCCCATCCCGCGACCACATGCTGTGACAGATAATCCGCCCATTCGATATAGGTCACCACAATCGGCCCGGTGAAGCTGATCGCATCCAGCACATCGGGATGCGTGATGGCCTCGGCATAGCCCTCACGCTGGAACCGGATTTCCGCTTCATCAATCGATCCGGTCGCGTCCGCAAGCAGCACTAACTCCAGCGCTACTGGTGTTTGCGCCCGTGCGGGCATCGCGGCTGCGAGCAGCATGAAGATCAAACCAGCAAGTCGGTTCATGGGATGTCTCCTCAATGTCTCGACCAGAATATGATCGATGCCATGACAGAGTGCGACGTGATCTCATTGTGAGCAACACAAACGTGCGGGAGGTATCACGCCAGCGTTCTTGAGAAATGGGAAGATGCGAAGCATCTTACACGCGCCTGCCCGCCCCAAGGCGGGCGCGTAAACGCACCCACCTCGGTCAGGCGCCTAGTTTTCGGATATTCGAGCGATATCCTGAACCCAAAGGCCGCACAGAACGCACGTCAAAAAGGCACCTCGTCGTCCAGCCCGCCGGCTTTCTCTGCTTTCGTCACATAACTCGCCACGACTTTCTTCGTCCCAGCCTTTTCGAACGCGACAGAGAGTTTGTCATCGTCAATCATCTCGACGGCGCCATAGCCGAACTTTTGGTGGAACACGCGGTCACCGATGTCGAAGTCAGGCAGAGCTTTGGCATCAATGATGACGGGATCGCGGCGAGAGGTCTTCGCGGCGTTGGCTTGCATCCGCTTCCAGCCCGGTGAGTTATAAACGTTGGCCTCACCCGCGCGTTTTTCAACGCTAGACGAATAGCCGCCGCCAACGTCGGCCATCCCGCCCGCACCGTAATTCGCCGCGCCGCCATAGGCACCGCCGTAAAGGCCCGGCGGCGTCATCACCTCGACATGAGCCTCGGGCAATTCATCGACGAACCGTGACGGCATCGCGCTCTGCCACTGGTTATAGATGCGGCGGTTCGCGGCAAACGTGATCGTGCAAAGCGCCCGCGCCCGCGTGATGCCGACATAGGCGAGGCGGCGTTCCTCCTCCAGCCCCTTCTTGCCGCTCTCATCCATCGAGCGCTGTGAGGGAAAGAGGCCGTCTTCCCAACCGGGCAGGAACACGGCGTCGAACTCCAGTCCTTTCGCCGCGTGCAGCGTCATGATCGAAATGCACTCCGCGCCTTTTTCCTGCGCGTTATCCATCACCAATGAGACATGCTCCAAAAACCCGCCGAGATTTTCAAATTCAGAGATCGAGCGCACGAGTTCCTTGAGGTTTTCCAGACGCCCCGGCGCATCCGCCGACTTGTCGTTCTTCCACATCTCGGTGTAGCCGCTCTCATCGAGGATGGTTTCCACCAACTCGTGATGGGCAAGATCGGAATGCGGGTCAGAAAGGATGGCGCGCCACCGTTCGAAGTTATCGACCAATCCACGCAGCGAGTTGCGCGCCCGTGCAGACAGCCCCTCGCCTTCGCATAGCATCGCCGCCGCACGAGGCAGCGAGATGTTCGCGGCGCGCGCCGCATCGTTGATGCTCGCCACGGCCTTGTCGCCCAGACCCCGGCGCGGGGTGTTGACGATACGCTCGAATGCGAGGCCGTCGTCCGGCTGAACGACACAGCGGATATAGGCAATGGCGTCTCTGATCTCTTGGCGTTCGTAGAAACGAGGTCCGCCAATCACCCGATACGGCATCCCAATGGCGAGGAAGCGATCTTCGAAGCTGCGCATCTGATGCGACGCACGCACCAGCACCGCGATTTGATCGAGGC
>CAZXMX010000144.1:0-8419 GCA_964641645.1 uncultured Neomegalonema sp. | reverse complement strand
CGTTCTCGGAAATAGCCGCGATGGGCTGCATCCGCTCCAGCATCTTCAAACGAGATTGCGCTTGGCGCGCTTTGGTCGCCTGCGCACGGAACCGATCAACAAAGCTTTGGATATGCGCGCGTTGCAGGTCTTGCTTTCGCTTTAGTGCGACCTGCTGTTCCAATTTGGCTCTGCGCGCTGCGTCGAAGGCGTCATAACCGCCGGAATAGTAGGTCATCTGACCATCGTAGCAGTGCAAGACGCCTTTCACGGAGCGGTTCAGCAAATCGCGGTCGTGCGAGATAATCAGACAGGTATGCGGATAGCGTGACAGGAAGTTCTCAAGCCAAACGGTTCCTTCGAGATCGAGGTAGTTGGTCGGCTCATCAAGGAGCAGCAGATCCGGTGCGGAGAACAACACGGCTGCCAAGGCGACGCGCATACGCCAACCGCCGGAGAATTCACTGCACGCTCGTTTTTGCGCCACGCTGTCAAAGCCCAATCCTTGCAAGATGGACGAAGCGCGGGCTTCGGCGG
This sequence comes from uncultured Neomegalonema sp., assembly GCA_964641645.1. Lineage (GTDB taxonomy): Bacteria > Pseudomonadota > Alphaproteobacteria > Rhodobacterales > Rhodobacteraceae > JAHDDY01. The sequence goes on along the minus strand of CAZXMX010000144.1, from coordinate 7,903 downwards.
AATGGGCCTCGATATCCGCGAGGCGCGTCTGAATGTTCGCAATCTCGTTCGGGTCCGTCTCCGTCTCCGCGCGCGCCAGCAAATCAGAGCGTTCTAGGTCCGCTGCCAGAACGGTATCCAGCAGACTCACGGCACTCGCGGGAGCCTCTTGCGCGACGCCGCCGATGCGGGCCTGACGCGGGACCTCTATCTCTCCGGCATCGGGTGTTAACTCTCCCCGGATCAGCTTGAAGAGCGTTGATTTACCGCAACCGTTTCTCCCGATCACACCAACGGTGGTTTTCGGAGGAACTCTGGCCGAGGCGTCACTGAACAGGGGCTTGCCACCGATGGAGAAGCCAAGGTTTTGTATGGAAATCATGGCGTTCTCTTACCGCATCGCGACAGGGTTTCCATGACGTTTTTAAGCATCTGCCGGTCGAAATTGGCGAGAATCTCAATAATTCGAGCTCTACCCTCGTGAAATGTGAGCATGGAGCGCCTGCGATGACCGTATTTGACAAAAACATCCTCGATAAAGTGACTGTTCCCGTCGCAGAGGCGCGCGGCCTGCCAAACCGCTTTTATACCGATCCAGACGTCTACGAATTGGAGCAAAAGAGTGTGTTGGCCGCGACGTGGGCCGGCCTCAGTTTCGCAAGTTATGTCCCTGAGATTGGCGATGCGATGCCGATCACCTTCTGTGGCACGCCTCTCATCATCGCGCGCGGTGATGACAATAAGGTTCGCGTGTTTCTCAACGCTTGTCGCCACCGCGGTATGATCTTGCTGGAAGAAAAGCGTAAAATTGAGGGCGCACTGCGCTGTCCCTATCACTCGTGGTGTTACGATCTCAAAGGGCGGCTTCGCGCGACCCCTCATGTCGGCGGGCCGGGTCAAAATGCTCATGACGACATCAAGCGTGATGAACTGGGTCTGATCGAAGTGCGCAGCCGCGTTTGGCGTGACGTGATCTTTGTGAACATGGACGGCAAAGCCGCCGAATTTGATGACTATGCCGCAACGCTGCTCGAACGCTGGAAAGAGTTTGAGCAACCGATGTTTCACGGCGGTGCAGACTCGCAGTTCAAATTACACCTGAATACAAACTGGAAACTCGCCGTTGAGAACTATTGCGAGAGCTATCACCTACCTTGGATTCATCCCGGCCTGAACGCTTACTCCCGGTTGGAAGACCATTACGATATTGTCGAAGCAAATCAGTTCTCTGGGCAAGGCACGGTTGTCTACAATCCTTCGTTGTCAGACGACGATCGCGAACTCGCCAACTTTCCAAATCTGAGTGACAAGTGGGATACGGGTGCCGAATACGTTTCCTTCTTCCCCAACGTTCTGTTTGGCGTCCATCGAGATCATGCTTTCGCGATCCTTTTGGAGTCGACCGGGCCGGGGACGACGACCGAACATATCGAGCTGTATTATGCGACCGAAGAGATGTGCGGCGACGCCTATGCCGACATGCGCGTGACCAACGCCGCGATGTGGAAGGAGATCTTTGAGGAAGACATCACGGTGGTCGAGGGCATGCAAAAGGGCCGTCAGGGATCGCTCTTTGACGGCGGGAAGTTCTCCCCGGCGATGGATGTGCCGACGCACTGTTTCCACGACTGGGTCGCAAAGCGCTTCGCCGAAGCGTAGCCCCCTGCTCGCTTACGCCAAGGTTACTCAGCAGCCTGTCGATGATGCGGCAGCATGATGGTCGTCACGGGGACGACGGTAAATTCGTTGGACAAGTCCTGATACGAAAGCACCGGGATGTGCCGCATTCCATTGTTCGACAAGAGACTACGCACAAAGCGTCGAACGTCGAGCGAGGACAGCACGACTGGCGTTGATCCGCCATCGCCGGGCATCCTGATCGACGACGAGATCATTTCAACCAACGACCCCGACAAAGCATCATCTAACGCCAGATACTCACCGACCGTCGTTTGCCGGATGGCATTCCGCAACGCATCTTCAACGGCGGAGTCCAACAAGTAGACCGGGATCACTCGGTCACGGCCCGCGAGGCTGTTACAAATCTGACGCCGCAGCGCGGTTCGAACATATTCCGTCAAAACGACAGGATCTTGTTCCTTAGCCCCCCACTCCGACAACGACTCCAAAAGCAGCCGGTGGTTTCGAACGGGCACGCCTTCATCAATCAGTCGACGGAAGACTTCGGCGACCTTGGTCAATGGAAGCAAATCTCTGACTTCTGATGCGAGGTCTGGGTATTGTTGCGCCATCTCGCCGAGTGCAGCCCGCGCTTCCTGTACGCCCACGCATTGTGAAGCGTAGCGCGTTTGGATCGCTCGCGCACCGCGCAAGAGAATATCAACCGGCTCAAGGGGAATGAGATCCGCTCGGCTGACAGCTTGCGAAGCCGACCGATCAACCCAGTAGAGCGCCGTGAACTCAGGCGGGGGTGAACTGGCTTGAGACCCAGAGATGTCGGCAAGGGTTAGCGTTTCTGCATCGGCTTCGACGCCAAGTTTTTCCGGCTCGATTTCAAAATGACCGACCGCCACATCATCCAATTCGACGCGCACATCACCAAGAGCGAGCCGCTGGTCAAAACTGAGACGAGGCGGCGAGATTGTCATGCCAATTTCTTCGCTCAAGGTCAGCGTCGCTTCTCGTGCTTCAGCCGAAAATACCGTTCGATCGTCGTCAGAAATCAAGTCCGGATTCACGTAGACAACAAATGGACTGCGCGAGGCATCCAATGTCTCGACAGAGCTTTCCTCGATCTGTTCGGGTTCATCCTTCCCAAAAACAAGCGCCTTCAGCGGATCGGCGAAACTAATCGCCATAAAGATCATTCCGATGATGAGAAAGACCGGCCATGGGAAGCCCGGAATAAACATCATGATGAGCAAGATGACCGCCGCCACTCGCAAAGCGAGGCTGCTCGACACCATCTGGCGTGTGATATCCGTGCCGAGGTTCTCTGTTTCGTCGGTCGCGACGCGGGTGATAACCGAACCCGCAGCAAGCGATACAAAGAGCGCCGGCAGTTGAGCGGCCAAACCATCACCGATCGTCAGAAGAGAATAGACATCGATCGCTTCATCCGCCGACATGCCCTTGCGGAATATCCCAATCGACATTCCTCCAATCAGGTTCACGGCAACGATGACGAGGCCTGCGATAGCATCGCCTTTGACGAACTTCATCGCGCCGTCCATGGCACCGAAGAACTGGCTCTCCCGCTCAAGCGTGCTCCGGCGAGCACGCGCTTCGTGTTGCTCAATATCGCCGTTGCGCAAATCACTATCGATCGACATTTGCTTGCCCGGCAACGCATCGAGCGTGAAGCGTGCGGCGACCTCTGCAACCCGCTCCGAACCTTTGGTGATAACGACGAACTGGACAATCGTGATGATTAGAAAGACGACGAGACCGACAATCAGCTCACCCGCGATAACGAAGTTTCCGAAAGTTTCGATGATCTCACCGGCATCGGCTTGCAACAAGATTAGCCGGGTTGTCGTGATCGACAGCGCCAGTCGGAAAATTGTCGTGATCAAAATGATCGATGGCAAGGTCGAAAAATCCAGAGGGTTTTTCAAGTAAAGCGCCATCATGAGCAACAACACGGCTGATGCCAGATTGATGCCGATCAACGTGTCCACCAGCCACGTTGGCAGCGGCAAAATCATCATCAAGATCGCCGTAACCAGCAAGATTACAACAACCAAGTCTTGGCGCCGCCCCAAGACGTTCAATCCACGATGGAGACTGCTAATCATTCTCCGCGCCTCGCAACTTGGAACTTCTTGATCGGAGCTTCGGTCGGTTCCATCGACGCAGCGAAAGCTGCCTTTGCTTCAGCGACCTTACCCATCGCGAGAAAAGCCCGAGCCCGCAAGCGATCTGCTGCGCGTTTCATCGCCTCGGTCTCAAGCGTTGGCCCGAGCGCATCCAACATGGCCAAAGCCTTTTGCGGAACACCGGCCAACACATAGGCATGGGCAATCGCGCGGTTCAGCTCGATTGAAGGGACAGCAAACTTGTGCGCGGCCAGCAGCAAAGCAAGACCCTGCTTCGGAAACCCTTGGCGAACGTAAAAAGACCCCATCGCATGAAGGGCCTCCGCCTGCGCAACCTCGGAAATTACCGGCGTTGGGATGAGTGATGTGAGGGCATCTCTCATGTTTTGAGCAGCGAGTTCATAAGCGTGGTCAATTTACGACGTGCCACGAGATGCGTTTCCACGACACTCGCGGCATATCGGTCGATCGGATCTTCTGTTGATCCGTTTGGCGCAAGCGCTTGTGAAGCCGCCTCGAGGGTCGCGGTCAAACGTGGGCTTGTGAGCCATGCTGTTGTGCGGGATGCCGGAGCGATAAAATCAGAGACTAAAGCGTTCGACGGATCAACGGGTCCGGACCCAGTAATTCGGCTTTCGGGTTCTTCGATCGCCGTACGCGCTTGAATCGGTGGACGAGCAGTGACGCGGACCTGAGGTTCGACTCGTGCGGGCGTCAGGCTCGTGGGGTTCCGAACTGTTGCTGGTTTAACGTCCGCCATGCGGGGTGCTTCTCCTGTGCGAACCTGTCGTGACGAGAGGGTTTCTCGATTGTCTCGACAGATTCATATGCAATGCAAATTTTAGACCGCCCCAACTCATCTAAAACCTACAAAGCAACATCCAGCGTCTCATCATCTTTCGAGATGGTTACGCTATTTTGCGCCACCGCATCCAGCACCCAACCGCCGGGCAGTTCATCGCCGACAGTTCGCTTCGTGCCATCATGCAATGTCACGCGCGGAACGCTTCCAACCCAAACTGCTTGAATCGAGAACGGAAGGGTAATCTCGTCTTCAACAGTGGAAAACTTCGCGTCCAAATAGACTGATTTTCCATAGGAATGGTCGAACCACTCGAACGTTTCGAGCCAACGCGCCCTGTCTGACTCCTTCAACTCTCCCATCACCGTAACCATGCGTTCCGCCTGATCCCCGACGATATCAAGTTTGAGAAGTCCAACCTCGTCCAAATGCTGCTTCAGCTCTTTGGCCGCAACCATTGACTCATTGCCGCCGGAGCCATCGTTTAAGAAAGTAATCTGGGTAACCGGAAGTGCCTTAGCCTCCACACTTCCCAAGCCGCCTGAATAGCTCCAAAACCCCAGCAAACTAAGGCCTACGGCAATCGAAGCGGCCCAAGCCATGCTTGACGCATGACGGCGATAACTGTGCCGTAAATCGTCTGCACTATCGAGCGATGACGCCAAGCCCATTTCGACGTTCCCCACAACAATCGAAACGTCTTTTGAAACTGATCTGGAATTTCCAGGCTTTAGATTGCGTCGCCCAATCCGAACTGAGCCCGCAATGGACTCGAATACGTATGATCCGTCTTCGCCAGTGGAAATCACGGCTTCGGAAGGATCTTCCCCAGCCTCGTCCAGCAATACGACGTCACAATCGGACGATGATCCGAGGCGAATGTCGTCTCCAGTCAACGGCACAGAAACGCCGCGCAGCTCTCCACTCAAGATGAAGAGTTCCTTTGGCAAGTCTTCTGATTTGCGTTCTTGGTACGCCATACAACTCCCGGAAAATGCAGCGGGGCGGTCGCACGGAAATCAACCGCACGACCGCCCCCACAACAAAGAAACAATCAGCGAACGCCCTACCGTACCGGTAGAACAAAGCCGATTAGTTCGACAGACGTGTCCGCGCTGCGTCGAGCGAAGAACCGCCCTCCATGCGACGTGCGGTAACTTCGGCAGCCCGCGCGATCGCGCGATCAAATGCTGCTTCCATTGCGGCAATCGCCTCGTCAGATCCGCCCGTTCCCGACGTTCCTGTGGTGTCAGTCTGTGAGCCGATATTGCTGATATTCTGTGACATGGTCTATTTCCTCTGCTCTAGTCGCCAAATTTCTGGCAAAAGCACGATCCCTGAATCGTATGCCTTTGCCACACTCTCGCGATTGATCAGGTTCGGATTGCGGCAAACCGCATCCCTGCCGTCTCTCAACTCGCGCTGTAAACGTCTAAGTTCTGCACCGCCACGATCATCACGAAGTACGGTGGCAAGATCGAGTTTGCTCACAGTCGCTCCCAACACGTGTTAACCAAAAGCGTCGTAATAGCACCATGCTGAAACACTATGGCCTTGTCAAAGGCAAAAACTCAGAAAAACGTGTCATTTCAGTACGTCGTGATTTGACTTTTACAATCGACGCTAAATCAGCCTCGATGTGCATGACTCAGGATGCGCGCCACGGAACGGAATAAACTTTCTGGGATATAGGATTCCATTTTGGCGCGACGGAGGAGTTCTTGAGCGAGGGCAGAATCATTTTCGACATGGACCCGAGAATCGATTGCATTCTGAATCATGCTGGCAGCGCGCGGCCCGGTTCCTTTTCCAACGACCACGGGCGCAGGGGTTTCTCCCGGAACATATCGTAGACCAATCGCGACTTCATTGCCGGCGCAGACGAGAATAGTCGGCGCTTTGCTTTTCAGGGATTTCGACGCTTTGCCGGTCTCGCCTCGTGCCGAAGCCCGCTGCTGTTCTTTCCGAGCGCCCCGAATATGGGGATCGCCATACGTCTCTTTCTGCTCCCTTTTTACCTCTGAGTGGGTCATCCGCATATCTCGGGTGAACAGCCATTTCTGGATATTTACGTCGACTAGGGCACCAAACAGGAACAGAAGTAACGCCAAAACAATGAGCGGTCCTGCGACCGCGACCAGCGCTTCGCCTGAACAGCCTGCCCCGCAGTACGGTATTCGCAAGATCGCACTCAGACCAAACCAAGCAGAAACGCCCAACGCCCCGAGCAACAGCATGCTTTTGACGAGCGCCTTTATGAACTCAACAAAGTTGCGGATGCTGAAAATCTTTTTGAAGCCTTCGACCGGATGAATCCTTTTCAAGTCCGGCTTCAAGGGGTGGACGGCGAAGATCACCCCCTTATTGGAAATTATGGCCCCAAGTACCGAGGCTCCGAGACCGATCAGATAAAGCGGAACAACAATGTTCGAACCGGCATCGACCGTCTCAGAGATCGCGGCCTCCCAACTGGAGGGGCCACCACGAAGTGCTGCTCGTCCGGCAGCATCAAACATTCGCGTGAACTCGGCTTGGATCGACGGCCAAGCCATGACGAGGTAGATCGTCAGGATCGTGACAGACGCAGCCGCCACCGAGTCGCTGCTTTTGGCGATTTGCCCTTTTTCCCGCGCCTGCTTTATCTTCTTATCAGATGGGGCCTGTGACTTTTCTTCTGAGCCTTGATCGCTCATGGGTTCACCATCCTTCCCATAATCACGATCAGCCCATCAATATCTAAGGCGTCATCAGCGTAGTGCGCCATCAGGATGTAAAGGTACGGCGGCAGCACAAAAAGGAAGATGAGATTTTTTGCAGAGAGCGTCGCGTCGAACACGTTGATCTGTTGAGCAAATCGGCTGGCATATGCAAGCGCAAGCTCACCCAGAAACATCGCGATCATCAGTGGCGCAGCCAAAGCCAAGGCGAGCTTGAAGACTTTTGAGAGCAAGTCGATAAAGATCGGATAAAGGGCCTCATTGATGTTCGGTATCAGCTCGAACATCGGCCAGATTTGATAACTTTGATAGATCGCATCTATCGCCACGCGCATCCCACCCATGACTAAGAAAATCGCGACCAACGCGATTGAAAAGATGGCGCCCGTAATCAGTGGCTCTGACATTTGATCCGGACTGACGACCGTCGCCGCCGATGTTCCCCGGAAGACATCGACATATGACCCGGCTGTCTCAGCCGCCCAAAAGGGAGCGCCGAGAATGATGCCGATCACAGCACCCACGAGAAATTCCTTCGCGACCAGTGTCACAATGAATTCAGGTGCGAGCGGCGCGCCCGTATTCGCCAGATCAAGATAGGCCACCTGAAGCATTGGAAACCCAAT
>CAZXMX010000143.1:4723-8430 GCA_964641645.1 uncultured Neomegalonema sp. | reverse complement strand
CCGCTGAAGTGCCATCTTCAAAATTGGATGCATTCTACCTAGCGCCTCCCTTTGGTGATGACGTTAACAGGCGCGTGGCAACGTGCAACCGTCTAAAACGGCAATGAGGGTCCATGTTCCGCCGTTGCGGAGGATCAAGACCGGCCTTAGCGGGTTTGTGCGACGGCTGGATCAGCCAGTGGCAAACGCTCTCCGGCGCGCGTAACCTTGGGATCATAGGGTTCGCGGGCGAAAACTTCACGAACCATGGGCCGGAAGAACTCGAGCGGCAGATCATCATATTCGGGATCAAAACTCGCTTGATCCCAACGCTCACAAAATGCCGCGCAATCGTCGAAGTATGGATGATCTTTGTATTGACCGCGCTTATCTGGGTTGCCGCCGACATGATGCGCGTAATAGATCATCTGGAAATCGCCGTGCTTCTCGACGGTCCAAGTGCATTGCTCGCGAACAAAAGGCTTGAGCACGGTGGCCGCATACTCGTCGTGGTTATAAGGCGCATAGATATCACCGATATCGTGTAGCAGCGCTGAGACAACCCAATCGATATCCGCCCCATCGCGCCAGGCCCGGGTTGCCGATTGGAGGGAGTGCCCAAGGCGGGAGACTTTGTAACCCGAGAGGCTTTCGTCCAAATCCCGTAAGGCATCGAGCAGACGATCCGCCGTTCCCTTGGTGTACTCAATCTCATGCTCATTGAGGAAGGCATAGTCTTCGGCGTCGCCATCCTTCATCTGTGTGAATTTAACGTGCTCCATAGCGCCCTCTTATCCACGATGATCCCGGTTCCCTCTAAATCGTCACGCCAAGCGCCGACCGTCAAACGAAAAAACGACGCCCTAAGGCGCCGTTTTCTAAGAATCGGTTGAGGTGCTTGGTTGCGCCCCGATTGGGTTATGGATTTAGAATCCGTAGCGGGCACCGACCAAGACGTTGTGCGAATCGACATTGGTATCCGAGGATGTTCCATCAACCGCTGTCAGTTCGACATCAACAAAGCTCGTGTAACGGTAGACGGCTTCAAGAGCGAGTTGCTCCGTCACATCGTAGGAAAGGCCTGCATCAAGGTGATAACCGAAAGCAGTGTCGGAGTCATCGAGTAGCGTGCCGAGGCCCGTTGTGCCATGACCGTCGAAGGAAACGTAGCCGACCCCAAGTCCGCCACCGATCGTCGCATTGAGGCGATTGATGACAGGGATATCGGCGTAAGCGTTAACGAAACCGAAGATCGTTTCTGTATCTCCGTTGGATTGGGAACGCGCTGCAGCCACACCTTGTGCAACATGTCTATCAACGTCCGCTGCTTGATAACCCAACTCTGCTTCGAGACGATAGCGGATGTTGTTGTTGACCTTCGCAGCCCAACCAACGACGCCCGAAACCGTGTAACCGGGATCGTCATACTCATTTTCGACGTTCAGTCCCTGAACAGTGAACTCTGTATCTCGCGCGAACGAAGCTCCGCCTCGGGCACCTACGTAGACGCGGCTGTTCCAGCCACGGGCAGCTGGTTTTTTAGCTTTGACTACCGGTGCAGCAACAACAGGCGCCGCTACGATAGGAGCGGGCGCTGGTAGTTGATTCACGATCACTTCGTGCGTAGATACCGCCGGAGCAGCGTGATGCGTGATAACCGGTGCCGCGTGATGCGAGACGACTGGCGCAGTTTGGTAAGTGACTGCCGGTGCGGTTTGGTAGGTTACCGCAGGGGCCGCCGTGTGGGTCGTCGTCACCGTGGCCGGCTGGTGAATCACCGGAAGCGGCGTGTAGGGCAGGTCTTCGACGGTGCAACAAGCGACGCCGCCCGCACCGTGAGAGATGTTGATTGGGCCGCTACCGTGATGCGGGACGCCATTGATAATCACGCCACTCGCGAAAACAGTGTGGCCCGAAAGTGCAAGCACCGCTGCACCACCCAGAAGATTTTTCAGCATTGGAAACTCCGTTCACTTTCACAATAAATCTGTATACGGATTAAATGCCTGAACGACTTGGTTAAAGTCTATCTATTTGTTCAACTGTACCATGTAATAATAGTTAATTCGGTGTTAAAATCGTCTTTTACCAAGTATAAAAAAGCCCCGCACGAAGGCGGGGCTTTTAATTAACTAATATTGGTCGTTCTCATTAGCTATTTTCAGCGATCCAGTTGACGTAAACGCCCTTCGCATGCGCGCCCGGTTTGGTCGCAACGAGTTCGCCGCCCTTAAACATCATGAGCGTCGGAATACCGCGAATGCCGTATTTGGCCGCTATTGCGGGATTTTCGTCGATGTTCAGCTTTGCAATCGCTACTTTGCCTTCCATCTCGCCGGCAATCTCGTCCAGCGAAGGCGCGATTTGCTTACACGGTCCACACCATTCAGCCCAGAAGTCCACGACGACAGGTGTCTCAGAATTAAGGACGTCGGTTTCAAATGACGTGTCGGAAACATTCATTGTGGCCATCTGTTTTCTCCTCATCAGAACGACGAGATTCGCCGTTTTCGTTGTTCCGGAAGCTAAGAACCGGAGGGTGTAAAATCAACTGTTGCTCACGAGCTGTTGTCTGGCACGAGAAAGCGCTGCGAGCGAAGCATCTTCGTCGATTGTTTCCAACTTTGGTCCGTCAATCCAAAGAAGATGAGCGCGGACCTCAGCCGTCGGATAAATCTCTTGTAGCACAGCGCGGTACACCGCGAGCTGTCGTTGATAAGCCTCTGGCATCGGGTCATGAGAAGGGCCACTCTTAAAATCAACGACATCGACCTGGCCCTCGCGGACGATCAGTCGGTCGATAAATCCAGAGACAGGGCGATGATCGAGAGCGGCGACCGGACCCGCGATGGGAACCTCGGCCAGTGACCCCTCTCCGAATATCCATGCGAACTCAAGCGAGTCGAGAATGATCAGGACGGCATCGAGCGCCGCTAGGTCGTTCGGAGACGTGAGGCCCTGTTCGCCAACTTCCCTCCGTTGGGCAATCGGGATCGACGCCAATCGTTCAAGCAAGCCGTGCATGAACGTTCCGCGCTCAGCCGAGGACCACGTGATCGTGCCGTCTTCGTCGTCGGACGGCAAAGGTGGTGGATCGGTGGGATCGTCTTCACACAGACGCGACGGAGAAACAGGTGCCACGACATCACCTTCGGTTTTTACCGGTTTCATCAGCGCCGAATCGGGCGGCTGCGGCGACCATTTCTCGCTCGCGAGGGGATCAGGTTTTTCCCGCTTCTCCCCATCGCTTTCGATCATCCATCCCTTAACGGGGGTCTTGTTTTCATCAAACAACGGCGTTTCGCATTCGACCGCGTTCTCGAAGCCGTGCTCGATCACTTGAAGCCAACTGTCTGAAGATATGCGCTTGGTGCCGTCTTTCTTGTCGCCATATTTGCCGCCGCGATAGCCGCAAATGACAAGCCAGTCCTCCGCCCGCGTCATCCCCACGTAGAGCAGCCTTCGATATTCCTGCAACTCGCGCGCTTTTCTTTCCGTGCGCAGATCGGAAACAGGCGCGGGATCGTCTTCGGTTCTCGCCGACCAGATCGGTGCCGGGCCATCCTCACCCTCAAGAACAAACAGGCCGGACCGATTGGACGGAGGCAGAGCCACCGTGTCGGGGAGGAAGACAATCTTCGCCTCCAGACCCTTCGCGCCGTGGGCCGTCATCACCCGCACTTCGTCGCGCCCCTGCTCCATCTCTCGCTTGACCTGAAAGTCGTTGG
>CAZXMX010000143.1:0-4623 GCA_964641645.1 uncultured Neomegalonema sp. | reverse complement strand
GGGGAGCGCAACACGGTCGCAAGCGTTAGATCATCATCGGGCAGCAAGGCGAACCGGACGAGCGCCATTAGATCGCGGACAGCAAGCTGCTGCGTCAGCATCATGCGATCTTCGCCCGCGACCGGAATTCCTTTCGCTTTTAAGGCTCGGATCATCGCTTCAGCAAAGGCGTTGCGCCGCCGCACGAGAATAAGAACGTCGCCGGGACGGATGGGCCGGTCGCGCGCGGGCAAGGGAGTCTTATCATCGAGCCATTGCTTGATCCGCGTGGCGATCCCTTCGGCCAAACGAAGATGCGGCGCATTCGGAGGCTGTTGGTCAACAGGCACATGCCACGGCGACTCGTCTGGATCCGGCTCTGGCTCGACGATGGGCCAGAACTCCACTTTGCCCGGTTGATCCTCTCGGTAGGCAAGGTGTTCCGGAGCAACCCCTTCCTCGCCAAGGCCATCATTGGCTTCGGTCGCAGAGAACACAGTGTCGACTGCCTTGAGCACGGCTGGAGCCGAACGGAAAGAATGCAACAGGCGAGGCGATTCCATCGGGTTTTGGGCCGCCTCGGTCAGGGCGGCAAAATGTTTCTTGATCTGTCCAAGACCATTCGGGTCAGCACCCTGAAAACTGTAGATGGATTGCTTTTCGTCGCCGACAACAAACAACGTCCTGTGATTTTCGCGCGCACTTGATCCCTGAAAGAACTCTTCTGCAATGGCTCCGATAACTTGCCATTGTTCAGCCGAGGTATCTTGCGCTTCATCCACGAGGATATGATCCACACCGCCGTCGAGCTTAAAGCGAACCCAATCGCGCGCCTGTGCTTGCGTTAAAAGGTTGCTCGCGAGGCGGATCAGGTCATCGAAGTCCACGAGGTCAGCCCGTGCTTTGAGGTTGCGGACTTCACCGAGCAAGGCAACGCCAAACCGCGCCAGTGCTTTGCTGTTCGCGTAACCCTCAAGTGCGGCCTCATGTGCTGCAAGTCCGATCAACATGTCGGAGATACCAACGCAGAAGTCTTCGGCCCACGGCAACGCTTTCTTGATACCAGCTGTCGGAAATTTTTTCCGCGCGGTTCCCTCTTTTGTCAGAAGCGTTTCTTGCAAAGCGACAATCAACTCGACGTCTGTACCTTCTGCGAGAGCAGCGAGCAGCGCGGGCGCAACCTTCTTCTCATGCACCTTGCCATCGCTGTCGAAAGAGCGCGCTAGTTCGCGAAGGGGATCAAGCTCCAGCTCAGCGACAACAGCGCCGCGCGCTTTGTCGATGCTGTCGTCCTCTTCGATACCGAGAGCGTCCGCGATCCGGGCAATAACTTGGTCCGTCGTGCCGTCGAATGCCGTGCGTTGCTTTATGATCTCATAGATCAACGTGTCGATGCCAAACTCTTGCACTCGATCGATGATGTGAATTGTCGCATCCCGAAGCGCCGAATTGCCGCCTGCTAAAGCGCGCCGGATCGTCGCATCTTTTGCTTCTGCCAAGAGTTCGGCAGAAGAGATTTCATCCATCAATTCGAAATGTGGAGAAATCCGAGCCTCTAATGGAAACCGTCGCAATAGGCTTTCACAAAAGGCGTGGATCGTTTGAATTTTCAGCCCGCCAGGGGTCTCTAACGCCTGTGCGAACAATCGGCGAGCGCGCTTCAGATCGATGGTCTTGCCGCGTTCATCATCGAGTTCGACGAGCGCGTCACGCAACGCCTCATCCTGCATCAAGGCCCAACCACCCAGCCTGGCGAAGAGTTTGTTCTGCATCGTCGCCGCAGCGGCTCGGGTATAGGTGAGACACAGAATTTTAGAAGGATCGGGAGGGGCGTCCGCATCTTCGGCGCGGCCCAACAACAATCGCGCAACCCGGTCGATCAAGACCTTGGTCTTACCGGAACCAGCGTTGGCTGTTACCCATGCGGAATGGTTTGGGTTTGCTGCGACGCGCTGTGGAGCGGAAGGGTCGTTGGCGATCACGGGTCGTCACTCCCCTCAGCACTCACCCACTCCCCGACTCGAGCGAGATGGTCATACGCGCCTTCATAAGTGAGCAGCATGGGCCGCGCTCGCGACAGATAACCTTGCGAACTGTTCGCATAGGTCGCCAAGAGGTCAGCCAAATTCGGGAGGGCATCCGCGATCAATTGATCTTCATCAGAGATCGAACTTTCCTTGCCGCCCTCTTTGCCGCCTTTAAGGTGAATATGCGCCAGCTTCGATACCGGTAGCGAGGGCAGATCTTTGAAAGCGCCATCTCTCAGCATCGCGCCTTCTAAGGGCAATTGCTGTGCGAAGGCGACGACCTGAGCATCGGTTGGCGGCTTTCCAGTTTTATAATCATAGATCGCATAGCTGTCGTCGGCCAAACGGTCGATCCGATCTGCGTATCCGCGGAGGCCGACTTGCGCAAAGCCGGGGACATTAACATCAATGGTGCCCTCAGCTTCTAGCGCGACGGGCCGATCACCCTGCTGTCGGCGCGCCGATTCTTCAGACAAGAACCACGGTTCAATACGCTGCACCCTCGCGCGATAGAAGGCTTGCAGCATCGGCCAAGCATCAAAGGTCGATAACGCCTCGTCTATTTCAGCATCGAACAAGGCCTTGGCTGCGGCTTCATCAAGCCATTCGTCTTGGGTTTTCTTGACAACTTCTTCGACAATTTTGTGAATCACCGTCCCGCGATCTCGCGCGTCGGGGTTGGGTGACAAGTCGTCCATTTCACGCAGCGCCAACAATCGGCGCGCATAAACGGCATAAGGATCGCGCACCAACGTCTCAATCTCTGTCACCGAATACGCCGTTGGACGGGTGACAACGGGCGGTTTTGGATCAGGGCGTTTGGCTGGTTCGCCCTCCGTCAATCGCGCGACATACCCGGCAAAACTTCGGTACTTATTGCCCCGATCTTTCATCGCCGTCAGCACTTGCGGCGCGAAACCTGTTTTTTCATCTTCACCCAACAAGGTCGTAATCCGTTGCAGCCAACGCGAAGCGACAGTCGGCGTACCTTCTTGTTTTCGGGCACGGCTGAGGATCACCCGTTTGGCGCAGAAGGCTTGCTGGAAATCGTGAGCCGAAAGACCAATGCGGCGCTCCAAAGACGGCAGTCCGAAGTCACGGCGCATCGCTCGGCTCATCCAAGGATCAGGGTCCGGCAGTTTGGGCCAACTGTCCTCGTTAAGCCCCGCAAGGATCATGACGTCAGCGCTCAACATTCGGGCTTCGAGCGTACCCCAAATGAACACGCGTGGATGCTGGCCGTAAGGAGAACGGACTTTTCGATCAGCCATCAATCCAGCGATCAGCGCAGACGCGCCAGACGGTTCGAGCGCGCCAAACGTTGGCGCGTGCTTGATGATATCTTCGACAAACGCAAGCGCGGCCTTGCCAGTTTCTTCTTTCCAGACTTCCTCATCGCCTTTCTCCGTCAGCGACAATTGATCTGCACTCACACGCAAAGCGACCATGACTTCACTCAATGGAACATCATCGCGTGCGGTTAACATTCTCAACGGTTCTAAAGCATCGCCAAGGGTATCGAGCCAATCGAACAAAGCAGCGTTCTGCTCGGCTCGTCGAGCTTTACCTTCGTCGGTCGCGCCTTTGCGGGCATCGAGATCGGTCGTGCGGGCGGTGATCACTTTTCGGATTGCGTCTAAGCCCGTCCCGCTACTCCCTCGCCGCATTGCTTCGATTTCAACGCGGCGGACAAATCCAAGGTGTTCTCCGCGATTGAGACCAAGTGCAGACAGTGGATGCTTTAACAAGGCCAGCCATCGCACCGGATCGCCCGCACCGGAACCGCTCAACCCTTCATCCAACAGTAAGGAGAGAAACACCCCCGGCGGAGTCAGATGCAAGGGCCGCCCCGCCGAGTCATCCGCCTTGATATTCCAACGCTGCAAGGCCGCCGACACCCGCCGCCCCAACATGCCATCCGTTGTGACCAGCGCGACGGTTTGATCGGAGGTTTCAACCGCTTCGCGAATGGCGAAGGCAATCGCTTGCGCTTCTTCCTGAGACGTTTCCGCTTCGATCAAATCCACGTCAGCGAGGACGGTTGGTGCGGTTTCCGCAACCTCTTTTTCGTGTGCAAGCCAGCTATCGGTGACGGGCGCGGGACGCAGGGCAATGCTGAAAAACCTTTGGCGAGAATCTTCCGGTGAAAAAACCCAATCTTCGATCCCGCTTCTCGGCGTCGGCCCGTCTTCACCGCCGATCTCGGCGAGCAATCGCGCTAACCCAGCTTGCGGATGATCGGGATGCGCGCTGGGGAGGCTCCGGAACGAAATGGTATCCAAATCCCGATCCAATCCCGGCAGTATCACGGCCCCTTGCGGCAAGCGCGCAACCGCAGCGATGAGTTCAGCCGAAATGCCGACACTACCCGTCGAGCCCGCGACGATAACCGGGTCAGATGGCGGCCTCGCTTCCCATGCCGCAATCTGAAACCCAATTAACTTCGCACGATGCGCAACCGGGTCGCTGAGATTGCGCTCGGCCAAAAATGCGGGCCAGTTCTCGCGAAGGATATGGAGAAACTCGACGGTCTCTCCCCAATGCTCTGCATGATTTTCCGGGGCGGCGTTGTCCAAATCATCTAGCGACAATCGCTCTCCATGGATCTGATCCATCA
>CAZXMX010000142.1:0-8474 GCA_964641645.1 uncultured Neomegalonema sp. | reverse complement strand
GTATGACCCGTGACCCCGAGACTCACTTTGGTGCCCGTACCGTGTCCGAGGCTGAAAAGCCCGGTCTCGTGCAAGGCGTCTTTACCAGCGTTGCCTCGCGCTATGACCTGATGAACGATCTGATGTCGGGCGGAATGCACCGACTTTGGAAGTCCGCGATGATCGATTGGCTGACCCCGCGCGACGGGTGGCGGATGCTCGATGTGGCAGGCGGGACCGGCGATATTTCGTTCAGAGCGCTGGAGCGGATCAACAAACGCGGTGGGCGCGGCGATGTTATCGTCTGCGATCTGACCGAAGACATGCTGCGCGCGGGCCGCACACGGTCCGAGAGTGAGCGCCTTTCGGATCAGTTGTCTTGGGTGACGGGCGACGCGATGCAACTGCCTTTCGAGGACAATCAATTCGACGCCTATACGATTTCATTCGGCATCCGAAATGTCACTCGGATCGGCGATGCGCTGTCCGAGGCGTTTCGGGTTCTGAAACCCGGTGGGCGGTTCTTGTGTCTTGAGTTCAGCGCGATGACCGTGCCACTGGCCCAAAAAGCGTATGACGCTTACTCATTTAATGTGATCCCGCGCATCGGCCAAGTCGTCGCCAGCGACCGCGACAGCTATCAATATCTGGTCGAAAGCATCCGCCGTTTTCCGGTTCAAGAACAGTTCGGCGGAATGATTGAAGACGCAGGGTTCGAGCAGGTGAAATGGCGGAACCTGAGCGGCGGGATCGCCGCGCTGCATTCCGGTTGGAAGCTGTGAGCATCCTCCGCGCCCCGGCGCACCTCTTTCGATTGTCTCGGATAGCGGCAACGATGGCGCGCAGCGGAGGCCTGACGGTTTTCCGAGAGCGATTGGGGCTGCGCGGTTGGCAGAATGGGTTAGCGAAAGCCGCGGAGTTTATTCTCAAACCCTTCGGAATACGCGGCGACCCTGAGATGCAACCCGTCGCGCGTGCGCTGAACGCACTCGGCCCGGCAGAGGTCAAATTCGGACAGATGATGTCGACCCGGCCTGATGTTGTCGGGTTGGAAATGGCGCAAGAGCTGCGCCAGTTGCAAGACAACGTCCCGGCCTTCGACGAAGAAGTTGCGCGGGCCACTGTCGAGCGTGAGCTAGGCGAAAATATCGAGGACAGCTTCTCCGAATTCGGCCCGCCCATCGCCGCCGCATCGATTGCGCAGGTTCATAAGGCTGTGACCACCGAAGGCGCGGATGTTGCCGTCAAAATCTTGCGCCCCGGCGTCGAAGCGGATTTCATGCGCGACATTGATGCGTTCAGTTTTGTGGCCAAGGTCGTCGAGAAATTTGTTCCCAACACCCGGCGCCTCAAACCCGTTGCTGTCTACGAGCACTTCGCGGAGACGACGCGCATCGAGTTGGACTTGCGCCTCGAAGCCGCCGCTGCCTCAGAGTTTCGTGAGAACACCGTCGAGGACGAAGGCTTTCGCGTGCCGGTGATCGATTGGCAGCGATCTTCGCAGCGCGTCCTCACGATGGAATGGATCGACGGCATTGCCATCGGCGATATCGAGGCTCTGGAAGCGGCAGGGGTTGAACGCAAAGATTTGGCGCTGCGGGTGATTCAATCGTTCTTGCTGCATGCGCTGCGCGATGGATTTTTCCACGCCGATCTGCATCAGGGCAATCTGCGCGTCGATGCCGATCATCGGATTGTGGCGCTGGATTTCGGGATCATGGGTCGGCTCGATATGATGACGCGGCGGTTCTACGCCGAGATTTTGCTCTCGTTCCTGCGCCGGGATTATTTGCGCGCCGCTGAAATTCACCGCGAAGCCGGATACCTGCCCCCCGATCAGCCCGTCGATAGTTTTGCGCAAGCTCTGCGCTCGGTCGCAGAGCCGATCTTTGGATTGGGCGCGACGAAAGTCTCGATGGCGCGTTTGCTCGGACAGCTCTTCACCGTCACCGAGACCTTTGGGATGGAGACGCAAACGCAGCTTATCCTGCTGCAAAAAACGATGGTGATGGTCGAAGGCGTCGCGCGCGATCTCGACCCCGATGTCAATATGTGGAGCGCGGCACAGCCGGTTGTCGAGCAATGGGTGCGTCAGAACCTTGGCCCCGAAGCAGTGCTGCGCGATTTGACGGCCACGGTCGCGACGCTCTCTCGTTTGGGTCCGCGTTTGCCGAAAGCGGCCGAGAGGTTGGTGACCCTCGCCGATGCTCCGGACCGCGAGCAGACGGTCCATGTCCGAATGAAAACCACGAGTAAGACGGCCCTCGTTGCGACTGCGGTGGGTGGCGGCATTGTCGGCGCTCTCATTGTGGCGATCTTTGGCTAACTCCGCAGAAATCGAATTTGAATTTTGAATAATAAAACTTCTATCAATTCGAAAAATAATCAATTTTACTTTTAGACGGTTGTTATAATTCCCGCGTTATTTGTTTAATCGAACACAAAGCGGGGAAGTTCGATGAAACGATCAATTAATACTGTTGCGGCACTGGCCTTTGCTGGAGCTGCTCTCTCAACAAGCAACACGAACGCTGCGTCCCTCCAGACCGATCTCGATATCGATGTGCCTTCCGTCATTGCGCTGTACTGCTACGACAAGGTCTATCTGAAGGTGAGCATCGAAGGCTTTGTCGAAGCCACGGGTGCTTTTAACGGGACCAGCGTTACAGAGCTTGCGGAAAGCGGCGTATCCGCATCGAACGGAAGCTGGAATGCCGCCATCGAAGGCCTCGATACGTCTGCCGGTTCGGAGTTTAAGTCGAAAGCTGATCTAAACATGAAAGGGGTCTGCGCCTTTCGTGCCATCGCAACATCTGCCGGGGTCAATGTTTCGGTCAAGCTGGAGAACGGCGTCCTGAAACATGCGACCGAGAACGGCGCTAACATCACCGCGATCGATGCAAAGCTGTTGAACGGCGGGACCGAAGTGTCTGATTATGACGTCACGACGGGCCTCGGGTTCTCGAACCTGAACGGCATTGCGATCCGGTTGCCGCTCGATTTATCGGACACAACCGTTGCTGGCCTCTATTCCAGCCAAGACGTGTTCACTGTGACAGTCACTGCGAACTGATCACGGTTGATGTGTTCTCCGGTTAGCACGACTTTCTATTCCCACCAATTTGCTGTAAATCATCCATTCGCACATAAATGATTGCGAATTGGAGGGCCGATGCTGACCGGGAAACACATTCTACTCATTATCGGTGGCGGCGTCGCTGCGTACAAATCGCTGCTGCTGATCCGTGAATTGCAGGGGCTCGGCGCTTCGGTGCGCTGCGTCTTGACCAAAGCAGGCGCGGAGTTTGTGACGCCGCTTTCCGTCGGCGCGCTGTCTGGCAATACTGTCTATCAAGACCTGTTCGATCTGACCGCTGAAGCAGAGATGGGACATATCGAGCTGTCGCGCTCGGCTGATTTGTTGGTTGTCGCGCCCGCTACCGCTGATTTGATGGCGAAGATGACTGCGGGCTTGGCCGATGATCTGGCGTCGACGTTGTTGCTCGCGACCGATACGCCGGTGTTGATTGCGCCCTCGATGAATGTACGCATGTGGGATCATCCCGCGACGCAAGCCAATCTGAAGACTCTGAAATCGCGCGGCGTGCTGACCGTCGGCCCTGAAGAAGGGGATATGGCGTGCGGCGAGTATGGCTATGGCCGCCTTGCAGAACCCGAAACGATCACACAAGAGATCGTGCGGCAGATGCCGAAAAACCCACGGGTCGAGAGCACGCCCCCGCTTGCCTTGACGGGACCACAAGCGTTGCGCGGAAAGCGCGTTGTCGTGACCGCTGGCCCGACGCATGAACCGATTGATCCCGTGCGCTATATTGCCAACCGTTCGTCGGGCAAGCAGGGCTACGCGATTGCTGCCGCCCTCGCCGCCGAGGGTGCAGATGTGGTTTTGGTGAGCGGGCCGACGCGACTTGATCCGCCTGCCGGATGCACGATCCGCCGCGTCGAAACCGCCAAGCAAATGCTCGCTGAAACCAAGCTCTCCCTACCCGCTGATGCGGTGATCTGTGCTGCGGCGGTGGCCGACTACCATGTGGAAAATGTGGCCAGCAACAAAATCAAAAAGGGGGGCAGCGTTGATATGCAGACGCTGCAACTCGCCGAGAACCCGGACATCCTCGCGTCCATTGCCGGGATGAGTGACGACCGCCCACCGCTGGTGGTTGGGTTCGCAGCGGAGACAGAGAACATCATCGATAATGCCCGCGCCAAGCGGGAGCGTAAGCAATGCGACTGGATTGTCGCCAACGATGTCTCGACCGGAACTGAGACCTTCGGCGGCGATGACAATCAAGTCACCGTCGTCACCTCTGCCGGAGAAGACGCCTGGCCACGCATGACCAAATCCGAGGTCGCAACCCGACTTGCGACGAAAGTTGCCGAGGCGCTGACGTGACGCAGATCGCGATCAAGCGACTGCCCGCGTCTGAGGGTCTGACCTTGCCGTGTTATGCGACCGCTGGTGCCGCCGGTACCGACATGCAAGCCGCTGTGAAAGATGCGGTAACGCTTGCTCCCGGCGAGCGCGCGCTCATACCGACGGGGCTTGCGATGGCGATCCCAACCGGATGGGAAGCCCAAGTCAGACCGCGCTCTGGCCTTGCGCTAAAACACGGCGTCACCGTTCTGAATTCACCGGGAACGATCGACAGCGATTATCGCGGCGAAGTCGGTGTTATTCTGATCAATCACGGCGACGCCCCGTTCACCGTGGCGCGCGGCGACCGGATCGCTCAGATCGTCTTTGCCCCTGTTGCGCAACCGGCGTTGCGGGAAGTGGAAGACCTGCCCGATACCGCGCGTGGGGATGGTGGGTTTGGTTCAACGGGAGGAGTTGGCTGATGCTCCGCACCTCTCGCAAAACATTGCTCGCCATCGAAGCCGTCGTCGATATTGCCCTGCATGCGCGTCCTGACCCCGTTCAATCGCGCGAGCTAACCAAACGGCAAGGCGTCCCGCAGCGATATCTCGAACAGGTCATGCAACAGCTTGTTCATGAGGGCATCTTGCGCGGGGTGCGTGGCCCCAAGGGCGGCTATACGCTTGCGCGCGAACGCCGCCGTATCACCGTTGGCGAGATTGTCCGCATCGTCGATACGATGGAACGAAAAGACGAAACCATGCCGCTCTCGCCGCTCAGTGATCAGGTCATTCGACCGGTTTGGGACGAGATTGAATCCCTCACGTTGGAAAGGCTCGACAAAGTTTCCATCGAAGACCTGTGTAAAGACGCCTTAGACCGCGGCTTAGGACCAAGCACCGATAAAACCCGAGACTTCACGATCTAGGGATTCTGAGTGGACTTAACCCCCTGCCCGCGTCACTTTGTACCGGAGCCATTTCAAAACGATTCAGTTCTGGGGACCGATTATGACTGCCACCCTTCCTGCACGCGGACGCATCTACGACAATATCACCGAGATGACCGGCGGCACGCCTTTGGTTCGCCTTTCCAAGATTGCAAAAGCGCACGGCGTTGACGCGGAAATTCTGGCGAAGCTGGAATTCTATAATCCACTGGCCAGCGTCAAAGACCGCATCGGGGTGTCGATGATCGACGCACTCGAAGCCTCGGGTGATCTGAAGCCCGGTGGAACCGTGATCGAGCCGACATCAGGGAATACCGGCGTTGGCCTCGCGTTTGTCTGTGCCGCACGTGGATACCCACTCGTGTTGTGTATGCCGGAGAGCATGTCGATCGAACGGCGCAAGATGCTCGCGCTGCTCGGCGCGAAGCTGGAGCTAACGCCGAAGGAAAAAGGCATGAAGGGCGCGATTGCGCGTGCAGAAGAATTGCTCGCGGAGACGCCGGGCTCGATCATCCCGCAGCAGTTTCAGAACCCGGCAAACCCTGCGGTGCATACGCGCTCAACGGCGCTCGAAATTCTTGAAGATACTGGCGGCAAGTTTGATGCACTGGTGTCTGGCGTCGGAACTGGCGGCACGATTACCGGCTGCGCGCAGGTGTTCAAAGAAAAGGGCCACGGCGCACAGATTATTGCCGTCGAGCCGGAAGACAGTCCGGTGATTTCGGGCGGCGACCCCGGACCACACATGATTCAAGGCATCGGGGCAGGTTTTATTCCCGGCAACCTCGATACCTCCCTGCTGTCGCGCACGGTCACGATCGGCAACGGCACTTCGCTGGAAACCGCCCGGGAGGTTGCCAGACTTGAAGGCATCCCGGTGGGTATCTCTTCGGGTGCAGCGGTTGCGGCGGCTCTGGAAGTCGGCGCGGAAGACGCGATGAAAGGCAAGACCATCGTCGTGATTATCCCAAGCTTTGCAGAGCGGTATCTGTCGACGGCGCTGTTTGAAGGGTTGGCTTGATCTCTCCACCCGAAACAAGATATGTCTAGAAATTTGGATTTTCTTTGCATAATCTATAAATATGCAAAGAGAATTCATTCCAACTAAACTTCCGCTTCAAGTCGATATCGAGACACCAGAAGTCCTGAGAAAGTTGGCGGCTGCAAACCGCCCCTTGGCCGAACTCAAAGGCCTTTCGCAAACCATACCCAATCCGTCTATTCTCATCAGCACGCTGGCACTCCAAGAGGCTAAGGATAGCTCAGAGATCGAGAACATCGTCACCACCCATGACGATCTATTCAAGGCCGGGCGCGATCCACGCGGACTCCTGGGGCCAAGCAAGGAGGTCGTTCGATACGCAAGGGCAATTTCTCAAGGATTTGAGGCTTTGCAAAACTCGGGCACCCTTGGCATGCGAGCCATCATCGGGGTTCATACCACCCTGACCGGAGCCGAAGTCGGCTTTCGAAAAAACCCCGGTACGACTCTTAAGAATGACGCGACGGGGGAGACTATTTTCACGCCACCACAGCATCCGGATACCGTGATGAGCTTGATGGATAATTTTGAGCAGTTTGTGAACGGAAAGGATGGCCTTCCCAATGATCCTCTTCTCAGGATGATCGTGATGCATCATCAGTTTGAGACTGTTCACCCTTTCCCAGATGGAAACGGACGCACAGGACGAATTCTTAATATCCTCTATCTCGTGATGACTGGACTGCTCGACCTTCCGATCCTCTACATGAGCCGCTTCATTACATCGACAAAACAGACCTACTACGAACTGCTCCAAAAAGTTCGCGACACCGGTGAATGGCAAGCTTGGATTTTATACATGCTCGAAGGTGTCGAAGTGACGGCGATCCACGCAATCGAATTGGTGAACGCGATCAAAGTTCAGATGGCACAAGCCAAACACACCATGCGCGAAAAACTACCTAAGATTTACAGCCAAGACTTACTAAACAACATCTTTCGACATCCCTACACGAAGATTGGATATGTCGAAGATGAACTATCGGTGTCTCGTGTAACCGCAACAAAATACCTTGAAGCGCTCATCGATGTCGGAGTTTTGTCGGATATAAAATCAGGACGGGACCGCTATTTCGTCAATGAAAAACTGATCCGATTGTTCTTCGATATACCACGGCTGGGGGAGAAATGACCGACGACGAACTGGAACGCTATGCTCGGCATCTGATCTTGCGAGAGATTGGAGGGCCGGGGCAATCGAAGCTGCGTAAGGCGCGGGTGCTGAGTATTGGCGCTGGCGGGCTTGGGTCTCCATTGCTCTTGTATCTGGCGGCGGCGGGGATCGGGACGCTCGGCATTATTGACGACGATGTGGTGTCCTTGTCGAACCTACAACGGCAAGTGCTGTTCACCACGCGAGGTGTTGGCGAGCCGAAGGTCGAGGCGGCGGCGGCCATGCTGTCCGCGCTGAATGATGGCGTGAGCATCCAAACCCATGCCATGCGAATTACCCCTGAGAACGCACAGGACATCATCGGGAACTATGATCTCATTTGTGATGGGTCCGACAACTTCGACACGCGTTATCTGATCAACGCGACCTGTGCGGCGCTCGGTGTCCCGCTGGTCGCTGGCGCAATCGGGCAATGGGACGGACAGCTATCAGTCTACGCCCCCCATGACGGCGGGCCTTGTTATGCCTGCGTCTTCCCGGAACGGCCCGAAGCGGGGATGGCGGCGACTTGTGCAGAAGCTGGTGTGGTGGGCGCTTTGCCGGGGATCGTTGGGTCGATGATGGCGATGGAAGTCATCAAGCATCTGACCGGTGCAGGCGAGACGCTAGCGGGTCGGCTTTGGCTCTATGACGCGCTTTCCGCCGAGGCGCGGACGCTTAAAGTTTCAAAACGTGACGATTGCGAGGTTTGCGGGCAGACTGCGTGAATATTTTAACGCAGGAGTTTTCCCATGACCTATCTCGCGATCTTTCTAGCAGCCATCGGCGGATTTGCGGTCGGGGCTGTGTGGTACATGGCCCTCTCGAAACAGTGGATGGCCGCCGTCGGACGAACGGAAGAAGAGATCAAAGCGGATCAAAACCCGCTTCCGTTCATCATCGCCTTCGTCGCGGCACTGTCTGCCGCCGTCGTAATGCATCACATGTTTGCCGCAGGCGGCGTGACAGGGGT
>CAZXMX010000141.1:0-8848 GCA_964641645.1 uncultured Neomegalonema sp. | reverse complement strand
ATAAAGACGACCACCATCAGAACGATGAAAAAAGGGATCACGTAGGAGGCTAACGGGCCAATTAACGGGATCTGCTCGATAAAACTCATGCCAACTCCGAGGCTTAGGCGTAAACGGCGCAGCGCGACGCAATTTCTTCCGACGCAACTCGCCGAGCTTCGCAGTCAGCCGTTAGGATATCGTCAAGACTATCGGCGGAACCGCTCAAACTGATGCGTGACAGCACCTGATCGACAATTGCGGCAAGGTCAAGGAAGCCAATGCGCTTCTGGATAAATGCGGACGCAGAAACCTCTTTCGCCGCATTCATTGCACAGGGAACCAATCCCCCGGCCTCCAAGGCTTCGCGCGCGATGCGCAAAGCGGGAAATCGAACTTCATCGGGCGTTTCGAAATCGAGCCGGGAGAATTTTCTGAAATCGAGCCGTTCGACAGTGGTTTCCACACGATCCGGCCATCCCAACGCATAGGCAATCGGGGTTCGCATATCGGGATCCCCCATCTGGGCCAGAACCGATCCATCCCGGTATCCAACCATCGAATGAACGACCGATTGAGGATGAATAACGATCTCGATCTGGGAAGATTCAACATCGAATAACTGTGCGGCTTCAATAAGTTCTAGGCCTTTATTGAACATCGTTGCTGAATCGAGGCTGATCGCGTCGCCCATGGACCAATTCGGATGCGCCATCGCTTGTTCCGGCGACACATCCTCCATGTCGATCAGGGTGTAGTTGCGGAACGGACCACCCGAAGCCGTCAAGATCACCCGATCTATCGAGGCCCGCTGGCTCGTATCGAAGACCTGAAAGATCGCGTTATGCTCTGAATCGACGGGCAAAATATTGATACCCGCCTTTGCTGCCTCCGCTTTTACCAACGCACCCGCGCAGACCATGCTCTCTTTGTTGGCAAGCGCGATCGTCGCGCCGCCGCGGATGGCCTGAAGCGTGGGGCGCAAGCCCGCAGCCCCGGCAATGGCAGAAAGGCTCCAATCGGCTGGGCGCCCTGCAGCTTCGATCAGGGCTGTATTCCCCGCGGCGGTTTCAATTCCGCTGCCCGCCAGCAGAGATTGAAGTTCTGGGAGCGCATCTTCATGCGCGAGAACAGCAACATCGGGGCGCAGCGCCAGCGCCTGCTCCGCCAGCTTTCTCGCATTGCGACCTCCGGTCAGGGCGACCAGATCGTAGGTCTCAGTGCCGCCGAGATGAGAAATCACGTCAACCGCGCTGCAACCAATCGAACCAGTAGATCCGAGGATCGACAGTCGACGCTTCACCATACAAATACCGAAGAACCGAAAAGAGCCACGAGCACAGCGACATACAAAATTGCGGCAAGCAATCCATCAAAACGGTCCAACGCTCCGCCATGCCCCGGCAAAATATTGCTGCTGTCTTTCACGCCGTGTCGACGCTTTGCGGATGACTCGACGAGATCGCCAATCTGCGACGCAACGGCTGTTGCTAAACTGAGAGCGGCAATCACCCACAGGCTGCCCGCGCCGCTCACCAATGACACGACACAGCCAACGAGCACCGCGAGCACGAGCCCGCCAATCGCACCTGAAATCGTTTTATTGGGGCTGATCGTTGGTGCGAGTTTTGGTCCGCCGATAAAACGTCCGGCGAAGTAAGCCCCGACATCGGCGGCGATCACGACGAGAACCAGCCAAATCGCTGTGAGAAATCCAAAAGCGGGATCACTGCGCAGCCAAAGAAATCCGAGGGACGCAAAGACGATGACAGCGTAGCCGGCGATCTTCTCGCCGATCCCAGCCGAAGCGGTCATTCGCGACCATTCCCAGATCATTGCACAGGCACCGACCGCTACGAGAAGTGCCGTCCCGTAAATCCCTGAATAAACGAGAGAAAACCCGACCACACCCATAACGATTGCGGAGATCACGCGCGCCTGAAGATCAGACCAATTTCGCTTGGACGGTGCTTGCGTACTCATCAGGTCTGTCCCCTCGGACCCAACTTCAACACCATCAAGCCTTTTGTCTCAATCCGCCAAACCGCCGGTCGCGCGTGTTGTACGCGATAACGGCCTGCCGTAACGCGGCGGCGTCAAAATCAGGCCAGTGCTTATCGACGAACAGGAACTCGGTGTAAGCCGCTTGCCAGAGTAGAAAATTTGACAGGCGTTGTTCGCCGCTCGTCCGCAGGATCAAGTCCGGATCAGGAATACCCGATGTGGTCAGTTCAGCGGAGATCGCCTCTTCAGTGACATCTGCGCTCGCAATTTCGCCAGCCGCAACACGTTCAGCCAAACGGGCCGCAGCGCGAACGATTTCGGCACGCGAGCCGTAGTTCAACGCGACCACAAGGGTCATATCTTCGCCCTTGGCCGTCAGTTCTTCGGCTTCGATCATGAGTTTCTGGATATCTTTTGGCATCTCCGAAGGATCGCCGATAAATCTGATCCGAACCCCTTCGGCAACCAACGTCTTGCACTCACGGCGCATATAGAAGCGGAAGAGATCCATCAGACCGTGAACTTCTTCACGGGGACGAAGCCAGTTTTCCGTCGAGAACGCGAACAAGGTTAGGTACTTGATGCCGAGTGCCTTCGCCTCGCGCGTCACTTTTCGAACCGAGTTGAGACCGCGTTTATGCCCGGCGATACGCGGCAATCCTCGTGTCTGCGCCCAGCGACCATTTCCGTCCATGATTATGGCGAGGTGGGTCGGGGGAGTCAGATCGTCGGCACCTTCTGGGATACCCTCGTCAGACGTCGCTCGTTCTTTCGAGGAAAATCCCAGCATACTTCGCTTTCTAGATTCGATTAGTTGAGGCAGACAAAGCGCGGAACGCTAGACCTGCATAATCTCTTCTTCTTTACTCGACTGAGTGTCGTCGATACGCGCGATAAACTTGTCGGTCATCTCTTGGATTTCATCGCCGTAGAGCTTTTGATCGTCCTCAGAGATATTGCCGTCCGATTTCGCTTTTTTGATCTGATCCATCCCGTCCTTACGGACATTTCGTATCGAAATCTTTGCGGATTCGGCATATTTGCCAGCAACTTTAGCCAGTTCTTTCCGGCGCTCTTCATTCAACTCTGGAATAGGCAGGCGGATCAAAGTGCCGTCGACTTGCGGGTTCACGCCAAGACCGGAGTCTACGATGGCTTTCTCAGCGGCCTTCACCAGACCCTTATCCCAGATGTTCAACGTAACCATCCGAGGCTCGGGGACGTTTACGGTCCCGATCTGATTGATCGGGGTCATCGCCCCATACGCATCAACCATAACCGGGTCGAGCATCGTCGCCGAAGCGCGCCCGGTGCGCAGGCTCGCGAACTCTTGACGCAACGCATTGATCGCGCCCTCCATCCGGCGGGTAAAGTCGTCTAAATCGAGATCAAAATCGTCGCTCATCAAAGCCCTACAGTTCTTGGTGCGTCCATTTTCTTAGGAAATTAGACGATTATCAAGTTTCATTTACAATGGTAAATTTTCCGTTGCCAGACAGCACGGATGCAAATCCTCCGGCCTTGTGCAGATCAAATACGACCACCGGAAGGCGGTTATCCCGCGCCAGTGCAATCGCCGAGGCATCCATAACGTTCAGGTTGTCGGCAAGCACTCTTTGGTAGCTGACTGACTCAAAACGTTTCGCATCTGGGTTGCTGCGCGGATCGGAATCGTAGACGCCATCAACCTGCGTTCCCTTCAGCAAAGCATCACAACCCATTTCGACCGCACGCAATGCCGCCGCCGTATCGGTCGTGAAGAACGGGTTTCCAGTACCCGCCGCAAAGATCGCGATACGGCCCTCTTCCAGGTGCCGAACGCCTTTGCGTCGGATGTACGGCTCGCAGACCGCTTGCATCGGAATCGCCGACATGACGCGCGTATCAACGCCTTGACGTTCGAGCGCGTTTTGCATCGCGAGCGCGTTCATCACTGTTGCGAGCATTCCCATATAATCGGCGCTGGCGCGTTCCATTCCGCCCGCTGCCGCTGACAAACCTCGAAAGATGTTGCCCCCACCGATGACCAGCCCAATTTCGACACCGGACTTTTGAACCGCAGCGATCTCTTCGGCAATGCGATCAACCGTTGGAGGGTGAATACCGTAGCCTTGATCCCCCATCAGGGCCTCGCCGGAGACCTTGAGGAGAACCCGTTTCCAAGGTTCAGATTGCTGCTGGGTCGGGGCTGGGGATGCAGACATGGCGTTACGCTCCGAACCGGTGATCAATGCGCGCGCAAAATGGTCTATTGACGGGGGAAGCGCAAGAGCCGTTCCCGGGCAATTTTCTCCGTGGGCATTCACCGTCGGAATTTGTAACAAGATGTAACGCAGCGGCGAGAGATTGGAGGCGAAATGGATTTCATTCTGGATGATGCGGTGAGGGGCTTGGTCGGCGGATTGCTGATCGGCTGTGCCGCGGCACTTCTTCTACTGGGGAATGGGCGTATCGCTGGCATCAGCGGGATCGCGTCGGTTTTGACCGGCGGGGAAGAGCGACAGCCCGCATTGGAAAAGATCGTCTTCTTGATCGGGTTGATCTTGGCACCGCTTTTCTATGCGCTGATCTTTGGCAAACCTGAGATCGGGTTGACCAGCAATGTTGCTCTCCTAATTGTTGCTGGCTTGCTTGTTGGGGTCGGAACCCGCCTCGGGAACGGCTGTACGAGCGGTCATGGGGTTTGTGGGCTATCTCGATTCTCGCCTCGCTCCCTCGCCTCCGTTCTCACCTTCGTTGGCGTTGCGATGATCGTGGCGAGCCTTGTGTCCTTCGCGACGGGAGGTTCAGCATGAGACTATTAATCGCCTCGCTTTCCGGTGCCATCTTCGGAGTTGGCCTCGTTGTTTCCGACATGATCGATCCTGCGCGCGTCCTGGCGTTCTTAAACCTCGGCAGCGGCGCGTGGGATCCGACCTTAGCCTTTGTGATGATCGGTGGAATCTTACCGATGCTCATTGCTTGGCGTTTGACCCAACGGATGGAGGCTCCGATCGCTGGGGGGACGTTCCCCTCCCCGGTGTCGTCTGGCCCGGACCGCCCTCTTCTGACAGGAGCGGTTCTTTTTGGCGTTGGATGGGGACTTGTTGGGCTGTGCCCCGGACCAGCGTTCTCGGCATTGCTGCTCGGCGGTTGGCCGATTTGGGTCTTTATCCTAGCAACACTCGCGGGGATGACGGCTCATCGGTTCATGATTCAAGGGCGAACTGCCAGCGGCGCCGCCAACTAAATCAACCTCTGGCGGGGCGAAGCGGCTTTTGTCCTTTGATCACGTTTGGTCGGCGGTCACGCCTTCCGGCCCCTCGACCATTGACGAGGCGGCGCGGGGGAACGCCGTCCACCTGCTCGCGCACCAATCGCCCTAGCACGATCACCATGCACACCATGACGTAATAGCCGTCGTAATAGGCAAACGAGAGCAACCCGCTGCCAATCGCGTATCCGATCAACGAGACCTGAACCATCTGCGCCAGATCGAACGCCCATAACATTTCGGGCTTGCCGCGCGTTCGACTCGCGATCCGACTGCAATGAATGATCGAACCGAACAAGATGATCAGGAACAACCCAAGCCCGACAAAGCCTGAGTCCGACAATACTTCGACGTAGATATTGTGCGCCGCACGGACCTCATATCCTTCGTTATTGTTACACGCGCTTTCCCGAAGGTACGGCGTCGCAACATTCACGTTCTGGATCGAGCGCAACCCATTGCCGAGCAAGGGACTGTCGAGCGTCATATCCCAGCCGACTTGCCATGCTGCCAAACGCAAGCAGAAGCTGCTGTCCAACTGGCGATCATCCGAGAACCGGCTGTCCTCTTCTTCAAATTGTTCCACCGCGCTGTAGATGCGGTCTTTGAAGGACTGAGGAGAGAAAGTAACGAGCAGAACGGCGCCCACGGCCAAGACAACCCCGCTGACGAGCTTATTCTTCGTGCGCAACCAAAGGACGCCGAGCATCGCAATCATGGTCATCATCCCACCCCGAGAGAACGAGCCGATGACGGACAGAAAACAACACATCATGCCGAACAAGGCCGCGTTCTTCATGATCTTGCTGGCGGCGTGCTTCCATAAGAAAAAGAGGATCGGGGCCAACATCAGCATCGCAACCGCGAAGTGATTTCGGTCATCAATCATCGTGTCCGCAGGACCAAAGTCCGTAAAGCTGCCGATAAAGAATCCTGACTTCACGGTCACAATCGCGATTTTCACCGCGTGATAGCCAAGCGACAAAGCAAAGCACCAGACCAACGAAATCAGGCGGTGCTGCGAGTTAATCACCACCAAGAGAATGACCATGTGGATCGCCATTTTGATGACGAAATCCATGTAGAACTGGAAAGCAGTCGTCGGATCAGGTGACAGGGCGCTGGCCAAAGTGGTCCAAATGATAAACGCCACAAAAGTCAGCGAAATTTTGCCGCCCGGCCACGATTTTTTCTCTGACGCCAGAACGAACGATATGAGCGTCACCAAGACGATCAACAGGTTAGGACGAAGCTGACTGCTGAAACCGAACGCTTCGCGGTGCGGGTTGAGAATGGCAATCCAAGTCCAAGCCAAAACGCCGATGTGGGGCCGTCTGAGAATCAGAGGAATCAATCCAATCAGGGCGATGACAATAATGATGTCACGCATGTCGGCTCTCCTCTTCTCGCCCTAACCGATTGGCGTGGAAGCCGTGTGGCAACCAATTTCCTAACCGCAGCAATTTGTTAAGTGCCAATGGGGCACTGTGGCGTCGGTCTTGTTCGTGAGTACCCCAAGACCCTGAATCGCGCGTTAACCACTCAGGAGAGACAGGATGATCGGCGGAGGAATGTTACTGTGCGCCGTTGGCGCGATGATCCTGCTGGCCGTGTGGAGCCTGAAATACGATGAGCTGCCGGATGCGAAGCTGCGTGAAGGCATTCTCGCCCTTCGATCCTTTGCAGAAACCAAACGATACAAAGTCAAAGGCCAGGCAGAAGAAGTTTTGCCCGAGGTTAGCCAAACGCGAACAACTCAGAAATTAAAGCAGCTTCGTTTCGATCCTGAAGAAATGGCCGAAATCGGCGACGAGGCCGAGAAGACCATGCCTAAATTTTTGCGTGATGCGCGCGAGGAGTATTGAAGATGCGCGTGTTGACTGTCACGTCCCTCTATCCGAACGCAGCCCAACCCAACCACGCGGTCTTCGTCGAAAATCGCATGCGCCGCGTTCACGAAACCGGCGAGGTCGAGATTTCGGTGATTGCACCAACGCCGTGGTTCCCATCGAAGAACAAAGTTTTCGGGTCTTATGCCGTTCACGCAGCCGTCCCCAAAACCGAAAACCGTTTTGGCATTCGGATTGATCATCCGCGTTACGCCATGATCCCTAAGATTGGAATGCAATCTCAGCCTGTCCTTTATCTACGCGCATTGCGCCGGGCTGCGGCCAAGCTCATCGAAGAGACCGGACCTTTTGACCTGATCGACGCGCACTACTTTTATCCCGATGGCGTTGCCGCAAGTCGATTGGCCAGCGAACTCGGTATTCCGTTCACCTGCACGGCGCGTGGCACCGATGTGAATCAGATTCCGGTGGTCAGCGAGTTTGGCCGCGCGGCGGTTCTCGATGTTGCTCGGCGAGCCTCGACGTCAATCACGGTTTGTGAGGCCCTGCGCCAAGAGCTGATTGACCTCGGCGCGGACGGAACGAAAATTAGAACCCTCCGCAATGGCGTTGATCTGGAGAACTTCCATCCGCCGTCGACATCGCGCGAAGTACTCAAGCAAAAATATAGCGTCCCCGCTGATGCCCCCTTGGTGGTCTCCGTTGGCGGGCTGGTCGAACGGAAAGGCCATCACCTCACCATTGATGCGGTGGCCGAGTTGCCGGGGGTACATCTGCTCATCGCCGGAAGCGGCGCGGAACATAGCGCCCTCGAAGCCCGGATCGAAGGATTGGGTGTCGAAGATCGCGTGAAGCTCGTGGGCGCTCTTCCCCATCAAGACCTCGCTGACTTTTTTGGCGCTGCGGATCTTTCTGTCTTGGCGTCGAGCCGGGAAGGCTGGGCAAATGTCCTGCTCGAGTCGATGGCTTGTGGCACGCCTGTAGTGGCAACATCAGTTTGGGGAACGCCCGAAGTGGTCGCTGTTCCCGAAGCCGGTCTATTGGCGATGGAGCGCGATGCCAAAACGCTGCGGATGCAAATTGACGCCCTCCTCAACGCCCTACCCGACCGAAACGCCACCCGAGCCTACGCCGAGAAATTCTCGTGGGATGATACGATTGACGGCGTCGTGGATGTCTTTCGGTCCGCGATCTCGAGTCACGAAAAGCGGCAAACAAGTTAGGCGTCGTCTATTCGATGACACTCCGAACGCATCGTTATTCGCGGTCGCAAGCGCTGACGGTACCCTTCGTGTAGCCTGCTCATTGCTTGCGCAGCAAAGTAATAACTACCTCGATCGAACGAACCTTGCGCACTGCATTGGATAGTATGGCCTGGTCAGCGATGGGCAGAACACGCTCTCATCTGAGCGACAAAACGGCTTCGCCCGCGAGCGCGCCCATCACCAATATGTAAGAACTGTTTGGCTGCGCGATTGCCGAGCGTTCACGGGTTAAACCCCATTTATCAATCGTCTTCACACCCCCGCGTTAGGCGGGGGCGTGTTTTTTCGCAAGAACGCTCTTTAGAACTTCCCGATGACGTTGATGAAGAGTCCTTCATCATTGAAAGTGACATCAGAGAGGTCGTCAGAGAAGTCGGCGAAGTTGTAACCGACGCCGAGTTTGAGGTGATCGCCGAAGTGTCGATAGACGGCGGCGAAGGCGCCGGTTCGGGTGCTTTCGGCCTCTGGCAGATAGAGGATACGGCCTTCGACGACGG
>CAZXMX010000140.1:0-8851 GCA_964641645.1 uncultured Neomegalonema sp. | reverse complement strand
GCCGTCGAGTCATCGTCGTCGTCCAGAGCGACAATCGCCAGGCCGACCAACGCTGCAGCGCCAACACCGGCAGCAATCAAACCGGCATTACCAAGACCTGCTGCGGGAGTCGCAACAACCGGTGCAACAGGGGGTGGGGGCGGAGGTGGTGGTGGAGCCGCCGCAATAACAGGTGCCGGTGGTGGCGGAGGAGGCGGTGGCGGGGCGAGCGCAGGTGCTGGTGGTGGCACTGGAGCTCCGCTTGTTCCGTAAAACGGCGTCAGCTCTCCCAGTTCAGCAGACGTAATTGGCGTACCGCAATCTTCAAAAAGAAGTGTGCCGCCTTGCCCAGCATTGCCATTCGCATCGACTTGGCGACAGGCATAGGTCTGCCCAAGCGTCGTCGTGTCCAACGTGCTGTATTGATCTTCGCCGGCAGCGCCAGGTGCAACATTAACAATCCGGTTCGGATCGAGAGGCGTTAGCTCGACACAAGGCTGGCCATTTGGACCGAGGCCCGTCGCCGGGTTACATCCCGATAGGGACTGTGCATTAGCCGAACCCGCGAAAGCAACGAATGCCAACGCCGAAACAGCCAGTGAAGACTTCAGGGGATGAAAGGTCATTTTTCACCTGTAAATTTCTAGAACGATGGGCTGACGGTAACACTGATGTCAGACCTGTGATAGCCCCCAAAGCAGGGTTCTGTTCCAACTTTGGCTTAAAAAGGGCGCAAAGTCCTTTGAAATTGCAGTTTCTCTTACTTAGGTAGGCGCAACAAGCCGCTTGGCGCTGAGAAACCGATGAATCGTCAATTGGAAGAAATGCGGGTATTTTCCGTTGCCCAAAGCTTGCTGGAGCAATTCTAACGAGTATCCCATTTTTGCCAGTCGCCTCTTACTCACGTAAATCGACCTCAAGCCATGTGATCGAGTGGCGGGAAGGGTCCACAGAAGCTCCCAGATACGAATCAATAGATCTGAAGGATGCACAATTCTCGTTGGTCTCCACTGGCCCTGCTTTGCGTTGGCAATTGAAGCCTGTCTTCGGCAGAGTGTGGACATGGCGGGATTCCCAAATACGCTTCGAACAGAGCTCTCAAACATTGTCGGCGGGCCCCATGTTCATGGAAGCGATGTCCTCTCTAGCCGTGATACCGGTTTTCATCCTGATAATCTCGCAGCGCCGCTCGCTGTCTATCCTGCCAAAACAAGCGAGTTAGCTGCCACTCTATCGCTGTGCAGTACGAAAAATATCTCGATCGTCCCCCATGGCGGTCTGACCGGCCTCTCGGGAGGAGCCATTTCTGATGCGAACTCGTTAATCGTCGGGCTTCGCCGGATGACCACAATCGAGAAGATCGATACTCAAGCCGCAACCGCTATCGTTCAATGCGGTGCCACACTCCAATCCGTGGAAGAGGCAGCCAACGAAGTCGGTCTAAGCGTCGGGATCGATCTCGGCGCACGAGGCACCGCGACGATCGGCGGCATGATCGCAACGAATGCTGGCGGAATGGAAGTCTTCCGCAACGGCTCAATGCGAAACCGCGTCCTCGGCATTGAAGCGGTGCTCGCCAACGGCGAGATCCTCAACGACCTGAGCCAGGTTCCAAAGTGCAACGAAGGCTATGATCTCAAGAATCTGTTTTGCGGAGCCGAAGGAACCCTCGGCATTGTCACGCGCGCCGTTCTAAAACTGACCCCAGCAATCGCACCAACGACCACGCTGCTGATCGGGTGCCAGAGCGCAGCCGACGCCTTGATCATCACCCGACGTTGCCAAATTGAACCCACCGTCGATGTTCTGCAAACTGAGATCATGTGGCGCAATTATGCGGTTACGGTCGCAGCCGAAATCGGCCTCTCACATGTCCTTCAGTTTTGTGATGCGCCCGCTTACCTCATCGTTGAACTCGCCGCACGAACGGATGAGACTGAAGAAGCCGTCCATTCAATCTTCACCGAAGAGACAACGCAGTCCGCAATGATCGACTGCGTTGTAGCGACCAGCGAAAAGCAACGCGGCGAAATTTGGCGCATCCGCGAAGAAAGCTTCATCGTCGACAATACGGTCGCGCATCGCGAGTGGTATGACATTTCGGTGCCGCTGGATCGACTAGACGAAACCGTTTCGGCCATCGAGGCACGCGTAAACGCAATTGACCCGAGCCTCGGCATCTGGGTCATGGGTCACTTGAGCGATGGCAACCTCCATTACACAATTGGCAACGGTCAGCCGAAGGACACTGCTCGCAGAGATGCTATTGCCCACGCCGTTTATGCTGACCTAAAATTGATCGGCGGGTCCTTCTCTGCCGAACATGGGATCGGTACTGAAAAACGAGCCAGCCTCGCGAAATATTCCAGCCCGGAAAAGATGCGCCTCATGAAAGGGATCAAACAGGTCTTCGACCCTCAGGGCATCATGAACCCCGGCAAGGTATTATAGCTTACCGATCGGCCCCCTACTCCACGCGCTGCAACATGCGCCCGGTCCGCCGACCACCAACGATGTGGACATGAAGATGGGGGACTTCTTGAACACCGTCCTCGCCCGCGTTCGAAATCATCCGAAACCCATTCCCGCCCGCAACCGGAGCAACGCCCTCTTGCCGCGCCACTTTTCCGATCGCCCGCATATACGCGACAAGTTCAACGTCGGAGGCGGTTTCGCAGAAATCGTCAAACGAAACGTATGGCCCTTTTGGGATGACCAAAACGTGCGTAGGCGCTTGAGGGTTGATGTCCCGAAACGCGAGGACATGATCGTCCTCATAAACGGTGTCGTTCGGAATCTCTCCGCGTAGTATTTTCGCAAAGATGTTTTGATCGTCGTAACTCATTCAAGCGTCTCCAATTCGACGGGATGCCCGTGCGGCGTGGCTTCATATGCCCGAGCCCACGCATCCCGGCGCGCTTCGATTTCCTCAGCCGGTAACGGCCCCTTATCGAGCAAACGTTCTAATGCTGATAGGACGGCACGGTAATAGCCTTCGGTCGTGTCCGGGTGTTCTCGTACGGCAACGCCAAGAGTCTCAGCCCAATCTGATCCTGTAAACAGACCCGCCTGCACCAAACAGTCCGCTAGAGCCAGAGCTTCAGCTTGCCACGCTTCGTCAAACACGGCATCGCCATCCCGGCGCGCGAGCGGCCCTAAGGGGTCAGACTGCGGCAAGGTATGACTCCCAAAGATCAAGGTAGACCACATCCTCATTCGTCACTTCTGGAAAAAGATCAGCAGCGCGGAAAGCCACTCGATATAGATGTTCGGCATAATCTTCGCCGCGCGCCTCTGCATCGGGCAGCGGATGCACACCGCAAGAGGCATGGATCACGCCATCGGCGTTGCGTGCATAGGCTGGAAGGCGTGTGTGCCCGCTATGCCCCTGCGCTGCTGTTCTGACCTTCGCGCCAACCGAAAAAGCAGGCGGCGCATCGCTCTCTCGTTCAAAGTTCGGCGGATAGAGCACCATCCGTTTCACGTCGTCCGGGGTGAGAGGCTTAACGTTGGCCTGCGGGCCACCAGCAGGTTTCGCTCCCGTCACCTCGTCGAGTTCTAAAGCGCCCGCATCAATCGCAAGGGCCAACGATGTCTGAAGCCAAGAGTCGAAATAGGGTCTGGTCAGATAGTCGACCGGGTCGATGAGTTCGCGGACATGTCGGAACCAATCAATCGGATAAGGTCTCTCTAACCGAAGCGATACACTGAGGCCGTAGGCCCGCGCATCGTGATCTCCGTGAAAGGGATCATCTTCATGCGACCGATCAATCTTGCCGTATCCTTGCTTACCACCGAAGTCGTGAATGCCATCCATTACGACACCCCTTTCGACAAATCCCGGTCGGTGCCGATCATCGAATTGCGGGTTACGAGTTTCGCGAGCGCAGCTTGGTCTAATCCCTCAGTACCACCCGGTCGTTGCGGAACGACCATGTACCGCAGCTCCGCTGTCGAATCCCAAACCTTGACCGCCACATCGTCGCCCAACGAAACATCGAATTCGGCCAAGACACCGCGCGGATCGCGCACCGCTCGCGCCCGATATTCTGCCGCCTTGTACCAAGCGGGTGCCATGCCCAGAATCCCGAACGGGTAACAGGAGCAAAGCGTACAGACGACGAGGTTATGAACGCTGTCTGAATTCTCAACCGCGTGAAGGTGACCCGTCGCCTGACCTTGCAGGCCCATTTCAGTTACTGCGGCGGATGCATCCCGCATCAAAAGCGCCTTAAATTCAGGGTCGACCCAAGCCCTCGCAACGATTTGCGCACCGCGCTTCGGACCGATGTCTTCCGTGTAAGATTCAATCCATGCATCGACCGCCTTAGGATCAACGAGTCCTTTTTCCACCAACAAGCTTTCGATGGCTTTGACACGCAACGCCGGTTCAGGCGGCAGGTGCGAATGCAGATGCTGGTGAATTTCGGTTATTTTCTTTGGATCGAATGACGACATAGTTCGGCTCCTCCGCAGGGAAACAGCCTAGCGCAGTCGCGAAACAATTCAATTGCGGAGTCAGCGAGAACCAATCGCCGAGACATAAAAAGTGGCGCGCTGACGAGGGAGACAGCGCGCCACAAGTATCCGAAGAGGAGGCACGGCCCTCCGGATTGCTCGTTTCTATCGTTAGCTCGTCAGGCGGTGGGTGCCGAGGCGGCGAGCGATGTCTTCGAAAGCTTGCGAAAGTTCATTCGCACTGTCCGCCGTGTAAGATTGACCAGACGACCCGGCACAGGCCGCAAGGCTGGCTTCCGAGTCAGCGTCGAGGGCAAGGGCAACCGTATAAATCGTCATGCCGTTATCGCGAGCCAGCGTACACATGCTCTGAAAGTATGCATTTGAAGTATCGCCATCGCTGTTCGACTGCTCGCCAATGTTGTGCGTTGTGTTGAACATGCCATCGCTCAGGAAAACGATGATCTTGTCAGAGTCTCCCGTAGCCTCAGGCGCCGTTGGCCAAAAACCACCCCAATTCTCGGAGAGACTGTAAACACCCCAAGCCATACCGACGTGCCCGGCTGTCCATCCGGCTGGGTTCATATCAGCCACGGCATCACGGACATCGCCGATGTTATCGGTCAACGCTGACATCCGAGCGACTGGCTTCGCATTGCCAATTTCAGTCGCGGTGACAAATGGCACCTTTGACGTGCCGGGTCCGGCGTCGTTGAGAATAAAGGCATCCCCATTGATAGCGTCAAAGCGTTCTGCCGCCCAAATTTCATCTTCCTTGGGCAGATCAGAAACCGACAGATTTAACGCTGCGTTCGGGTAATTCGAGATATTAACGGATGTGGAGTAAGGCACAACCGAAGCCCGCAAATCGGCCCCTGAAGGCAACGTGTCGTCAAGCGTGTCAAACATCTCGTTGACAGCACCTTTCAAGTGCTCAATCCGTGGAGACCCGTTGAGGTTCGCGCCCATTGATCCGCTAACGTCTAGAACCAACGCAATCTCGATCGGACGGTTGATCGGAGGAATGGCAGCCGCCTCAACCCGAGCCATAAACTTGTCCATGCC
Source organism: uncultured Neomegalonema sp. (assembly GCA_964641645.1). Lineage (GTDB taxonomy): Bacteria > Pseudomonadota > Alphaproteobacteria > Rhodobacterales > Rhodobacteraceae > JAHDDY01. The sequence continues at coordinate 3,349 of CAZXMX010000140.1, read as the reverse complement.
GACCAGCCCAAGAAAGAAGGTTGGACTGTCGATAACCGCCGACCCACTAATGAGCGTATCGCTCAAAGTGAAGTTGATACTTTCCAGATCACCCATCAGATCGCGCTCTTCGAGGAACGATGCAAAAAGCGTCTGACCTTCGGCTTGAATGTCGATGCCGTCGAGGTCTCGGCGCGTCAACGCGAGAACCGCTGAGTCCATGGCGCGTTGAGCCTTTTGCTTGGCTGCAACGGCGCTCGAATAATCAAGAGCGCCCCCCGCACCAATAAAGAGGAGCGGGAACGTCAGCCCACCCATCAGCGCCACGCCGCCCATGCGCTCTTTGCCGAACTGCTTCAAGAAATTGGTCGTGCGATTGATCGTATGTTGCAGTCCCATCTTCCGTCTCCCGTAAATCGCGTTAGGCAGCAATGCCGATACCGTTACGGGTTGAGGTTCAAGTTTCGGGCCGAAAGCCAAAAAAGTCTTTGAAATTCAATATACTTATAGTTTCTCAATTATTACCGCGTCCGAATATCCCTGATAATACAGAGCGGTGCGAAGGTCGGTGTGATCGATATGAAAATTGGTGACCGATTTGAGCTTAGGCTTGGCTTGGTACGCAATACCCATTCCGGCACGTTCCACCATGAGACAATCATTCGCTCCATCCCCTATTGCGAGACACTCAGCCGCTTCAATCCCGGCTTTTTTGGCTCGGTCCAACAGCAAGGATCGCTTTGTCTCAGCGCCCACGACGGGTTTGCGGACTGTCCCCAATAACGTTTCATCCGCACCGATTTCGAGATGGTTCGATTGATCGAAATGAAATCCAAGCGTCTCACGAACAACACTCGTTACCCGATCAAATCCACCCGAGACCAAAACACAGTCCGCTTCGTGCTGGCGCATCGTCGCGACCAGCGCTGCGGCTCCCGACATATAAATTAGCGATTGCGCGACCCGATCAATTTCCGTCGCGACTAACCCTTTAAGCATCGCAACCCGAGCATCGAGTGCTTGCTCGAAATCCAACTCGCCGCGCATGGCGCGTTCGGTGATCGCAGCGACTTCGTCTTTGATCCCGACTGCATCGGCCAGTTCATCAATCGTCTCACCGACAACGATGGTCGCATCCATATCAGCACAGAGAAGTTTTTTCCGGCGGTTCGCTAAAGGCACCAAGGCCACATCGACTTCCGGTAAGGCCTCTCGGACCGCCGCCGTGATCGTGCTCTCGCGATCCTCAACACCTTCGACCAATAATTCGGACGCACGCCCAACCGATAGAATTTTTCCATCGATCGGAGAGGCGTCGAAGGCCGACAGGATCGTCGTAGCGCTCTCTTCCGCTCCTTCGGGCAAGGGATTACCGACAAGAACCAAAGCGTGAGTCATCTCAATCAACCCTATGCGATACAATTCATGTGAAGGCGCCCCGCTCTTTCGATGAACGAAGCGTCTGCAAAGATGCTCGGCTCGTTAGAACCGCAACGGAACCACCCGATCAAGAAAGTCGAGTGCTCCCAGTTCAGCAACAACTTCTTCTGGCACCGGCGCATCAACTTTGACCAAAGCAATCGCATCACCGCCGGGCGAGACACGGCCCAAGTGAAAGGTTGCGATGTTGATGCCTTTTTCCGCAAAGATCGTTCCGACGGAACCAATCAAACCCGGTTTGTCTTGGTTGGTGACATAAAGCATGTCGCCTTCAAGATCGCTCTCAACAGCAATGCCTTTTACTTCAATAATCCTTGGCAGTTTGCCCGCAATGAGCGTCCCTTTAACATCGCGAGTCATGGTCGGCGTTTTCAGCGAGATAGAAATCCGCGTATGATAATCGCTATCGGCTTCGCTCTTCGTATGCGAAACGCCAATGCCGCGCTCTTTCGCAATCTCCAGCGCGTTGATCATATTGATGCTGCTCAGGCGCGGCGCGAGTACGGCTTGGACGGCGGTTTGCAACAACGGCGCGTAAGGCAAGTTCTTCGCGTCGCCTTCCAACGTCATTTCGATCGACTGAATTTCCTCGTCCGTAACCTGACCCGCGAACGACGAAATCTGCTTCACAAGTGTAATATACGGATCGAGCGTTTTCGCCTCTTCGGCAGACAGGGACGGCGCGTTAATCGCGTTCGTCACGGCACCATCGAGCAGATAATCCGACATTTGCTCAGCAACCTGCAGCGCAACCTTTTCCTGCGCTTCAGTGGTGGCCGCGCCAAGGTGCGGAGTCACGACAACGTTCGGATGACCGAACAACGGATTCTCTTTCGCAGGTTCCTCGGCAAAGACGTCAAACGCAGCACCGCCAACGCGACCATCATCCAGCGCCACCCGTAATGCCGCCTCGTCAACCAAACCGCCCCGAGCGCAGTTGATCAGAAATGCACCCTTCTTCATGCGACCAATGGCTTCAGCATCCAGCATATTGGCCGTGTCTTTGGTTTTGGGAACATGCATCGTGATAAAATCCGCACGGGCCAGCAAGTCGTTCAGCTCGACCTTCTCCATACCCAGACGCTCAGCGCGCTCAGCGGAAAGGAAAGGATCATAAGCAACAACGCGCATCCGCAAGCCATGTGCACGCGCAGCGACGATCGTCCCGATGTTACCCGCGCCAATCAAACCCAGCGTTTTGCCGGTGATCTCAGCGCCCATATATTTCGACTTTTCCCATTTGCCAGCATGAGTGGATGCCGACGCCGCAGGAATTTGCCGAGCAACCGCAAACATCATCGCCAGCGCGTGTTCTGCCGTCGTGATCGCATTACCAAACGGCGTGTTCATCACGATCACGCCTTGCTTGGTCGCCACGGGCACATCAACGTTATCAACGCCAATCCCGGCACGGCCAATGACCTTAAGGTTGGTCGCGGCTTCTAACAGATCAGCCGTCGCTTTGGTCGAAGAACGAATGGCGAGGCCGTGATACTCACCAATAACGCCCTTCAGTTCTTCAGGCGTCATTTTCGGTGAGACGGTGACGTCAATTCCACGCTCGCGGAAAATATCAGCAGCTTTGGAAGACATGGAGTCGGAGATCAGCACTTTCGGTGCGGTCATGGTCTTTGCTCTCTGCCCCAAATTCGCGCATCGCGCGGGGTTCGGGGTCTTCTAAAATTTGAGGATCGCCCCGCACCAAATGCGAGGCTGCGTTTTCAACAATTCAAGCTGCTTGGGCCGACTGCGCTTTGACGTTGGCGAAGGCCCAATCGAGCCACGGCAACAGGGCAACAACATCGGATGCTTCCACCGTCGCCCCGCCCCAAATGCGGATCGAAGGCGGCGCATCGCGATACCCGTCGATGTCATGAGCCACACCTTCGGCGTCCAACATCGAGGTCATCTTTTTCACAAAGGCCCACTT
>CAZXMX010000139.1:0-8852 GCA_964641645.1 uncultured Neomegalonema sp. | reverse complement strand
CGCTCGGATTGATCGTAACGAAACGGATGGAAGAAGCGGGGCTCGCGCCGCTTGGCTTTGTCGCCAATGACTATGCGTTGATGATCTGGGGACTTGATCCCGTGCCTGATCCCGCCGCGATGATGGAAGCGGATGGATTGCGTGAAGGTGTTGAGAAGTGGATGCGTGACAGTTCGCTAATGAAGCGCACATTCCGCACCTCTGCCGTGATCGCCGGGTTGATCGAGCGGCGCTTTCCGGGGATGCAAAAATCCGGGCGACAAGCGACTGTCAGCTCTGACGTTCTCTATGATACGCTGGTGAAGTATGATCCGCATCATCTGATGCTCGACATCACCCGCCGCGAAGCCATGCGCGGATTGGTGGACTTTGATCGGATCGAAGACTTGATCGAACGAACCAAAGGTCGGACGGATCATGTTGTGCTGGATCGACTTTCGCCTCTCGCTGCACCGTTGATGCTAGAAGTCGGACGCGAGCGCGTAGCAGGATCGGCGGATGAACGTCTATTGATGGAGTCTTTGGGCGTGGCCGATATGCTTGAGGCGTTGGGATAGGTTGTTCCGTTTCGTATCCATAGCCGTTACATCTTGCCTATGAACGAGGCCTCCAAAAATGCGTGCTCCCTTCGCCTCGGCGAAACGAACCTGCTTGCACGTGCATTGGGCGCGTTGTGGGTCCCAGATTCGAAAACGCTGATCGTCTCAGACTTGCACCTTGGCAAAGCCGAGCGGAATGCGCGGCGCGGCGGTGGGCTTTGGCCGCCCTATGAGAATGACGCGACGCTTTCGCGCTTAGAGGCCGAAGTTGATGCACTGCGCCCTGACACGCTTGTGACCTTGGGAGACAGCTTCGATGATCCGGCTTGTGTTGATGCGCTTGCCGACAAGGACCGTGCACGGATCAAGGCGCTGGCAGACGGGCGGCGCTTGGTCTGGATTGCAGGGAACCACGACCCTGCGCCCACCAGCTTGCCGGGTGAGGCGATGGAAAAGATGACCCTCGGGACATTGACGCTACGGCATATTGCTCAGGTTGACGAAACGAACGAGATATCAGGCCACTACCATCCCAAAGCCATGATCCATGCGCGGGGGCGCCGGATTAGTCGCAAGTGTTTTATCTGCGACCACAATCGCCTCATCATGCCCGCCTTTGGTGCGTATACAGGCGGCCTTGATGTCTTGAACCCTGCTTTTGCACCGCTTTTCAGTGAGACCGCCGACGTGATCTTGACGGGCGAGAAGACCTTACGCGCGCCAGTCGCACGGCTGCGTCAACTCGCAGCCTAACTGCTGGACGCCTTGACTCGCAGCGACTAAAACCACTCCAAAATTAGGCAGGCGAGGCACATGCGGATACTGGTCACGAATGACGACGGGATTGACGCACCGGGGTTGAAAATCCTCACCGATGCCGCGCGGACCCTCAGCGATGATGTGTGGATTGTTGCCCCGGCGACCGAACAAAGCGGTCAGTCTCATGCCGTAACTTTGGTTGATCCGCTTCGCTATGCAAAGCTGGACGAGCAGCGCTTTGCGGTCAGTGGAACGCCAGCAGATTGCGTTGCCATGGCGATTGCCGTGTTTATGGACAGTCCGCCTGATCTGGTCGTTTCGGGCGTGAACCAAGGCTTCAATATTGCGAATGACATGCTGTATTCGGGCACGGTTGGGGCCGCGATGCAGGCCGCAACGGCTGGCGTTCGCGCCATTGCTTTTTCGCAAGCCTATCAGCGATTGGGCCAAGAAAAAGAAGCCGATATTTGGGATGCCGCCCGGAACCATTGCGCACCGACCCTGGAAACGCTCACCGCGTTGGACATCGAACCGCGCACCGTTCTCAATGTGAACTTTCCACCCTGCTCCGCCGACGAGGTCGTCGGCCTGGCCAGCGTCAAGCAAGGGCACCGTGCCCAGCACGAGCTATATACGGATGCGCGGGAAGATGGGCGTGGCCATCCCTATCACTGGCTGCGGTTCCGGCGGGATGCAAGCAATCCAGAACCCGGCACTGATCTTTGGGCGATGGCGGAGAAGCGCATCGCCGTCACGCCGATGCGCTCTGACCTGACCGCGCATGACGCCCTCTCCCCTCTCGCCGAGGCGCTCGATGTCGGGAGTTGATGAGGAGAAAATGCGCTTTGCACTTGCGCTGCGCAGTGCAGGCGTGACGGATCAGAACGTGTTGAAGGTGATGGAGGAAACGCCGCGCGAGATCTTCGTCGGCGATGCTCTACAACCCCGTGCCTACGAAAATATTCCGCTGCCCATCGACTGCGCGCAGACGATTAGTCAGCCCTCCGTCGTGGCGGTGATGACTCAGGCGCTCGAACTCAATACGCGCTGCAAGGTTCTGGAAGTTGGCGCAGGCTCGGGCTATCAAACCGCCATTCTCGCCCGGCTTTGTCGACGGGTCTACGCGTTGGAACGCCATAAACCGATGGTCGCTCCGGCGCGGGCACGACTAGAGAAACTCGGGATCACAAACGTCATTCTCGAACACGGAGACGGTTCGCTCGGCCTCCCGGTGCAAGCACCATTTGACCGGATTATCCTCGCCGCCGCCGCGCCCGATCCACCGCAAACGTTGTTGGATCAACTCAAGGTCGGTGGCATTATGATCTTGCCGGTTGGAGAAGGCGACGGCGTGCAGCAGTTGATTAAAGTCGAACGCGATGAAGAGGGCTTTAACTACACTGAGATGTCAGATGTGCGGTTTGTGCCGCTGTTGGGCGGGGCGGTTTAGGCGCCCACCCTCTTGCGATCTCTATATGTCGCGATAACCTTGATCTCGCCAACAATCCCAGCGTTGAACTCGCTGAGTTCTTCTGCGGGCACCCAAAGTTCAAGATGTTCGTTCCCGCCCGCGACTTGCGATGGATAACGATCCGCCGTCGCGTCATCGATTTCGAATTCTGTGACATAACCGATATTGTTCGGCGGTGCCTCGACGGAGTTCCAGTCCCGTGCGATCTTCTCCGCATAGTCAAAAGACAAAACGGGATAAAAGATCGGTTGATCGGGCAAGCGTGGAGGCCACGCTTGCCAGCCGGCTGCTTCGACAAGATCTAATTCAGCCTGTCCGGTTGGTCGATAGAGTTTCATGGCCACTTTCCCATTTCGACAATCGAACCCTCTTGCGGAAAAAGGGGGTTCTCCTTCCGCAGCAATTCCATCGCTCCGCCCATTCGTTTAGCGTTCTCGTGGCAACGTGTCATTCGTGCCAAATCGGTTATACGCCAACGCTCAAGTTGTCTCGGAGGCATAGGTTGCTCGAATTTGCCTCTCTGGTACTATGTTATTTCTCATTTACATTTATCTATATCAAAACGAACTAATTTTCAACTCGCTAAATCGTCCGATCAAACAGCGCGATGTCTTTGACGGCGCGGCGGTAGAGTTGCGCGGGGCGGTGGGTGCCGGTGCGCATCTTTCCCTCGACAGGCTCAATGGCGCGGAGGTCGAGAATTTTCTTGCGGAAACCGGCGAGGTCGATTTTCTCGATTCCGAGGACGATCTGATAGACATCGCGCAGCTCTGCGATGGTGAATTCATCCGGCATCAAAAAGGTCGGCAACGTCGAGTAAACCGATTTCTGTCGCACGCGGCCCAATGCCGCCTTGAGAATCGTTCCATGATCGAACGGCAATTTACGCGGTAGCGGATCGACAGGCGTGAGTTCTACGCCTTCGAGTCGATCCGCCGGCAACAACGCCAAGTAAGCCGCCGAGAGCGACCAGCCGCGCGGATCACGCTTTGCCCCCGAAAACGTGCCGAGTTGCTCCATGTAAATGCCCTTGAGGGTCGCTTTATCGCGCAAAACGCGGCGGGCCGTAGCGTCTAGGTCGTTATCCTCATCCACATGCACGTATCCCCCCGGCAGGCCCGACACCCCGGCATAGGGATCTTTCTCGCGGGGATAGAGCGCGACATGCAGCGCATCATTCTTCAACGTTAACAATACGATATCGACGGTGGCGATGGGCTTTTCATAGGTCATGAGAAAGCCATGCGTCGTAAATCATCATCTTTCAAGTTATTTGTATCTTGCATTTATCTATCCCTGCTGATACATACTTTCTTATCGCAATTAACAAGGAGTGCGAAAAATGGGACACGCCAGATGGAACCCGAGAGACTGGGACAGCTACGCCCGCACCACGCGGGGCCGTTCGCGCGGTGATCTGTTTCGCTCTCGTGGAATGAACCGTGACCTCGACCCCAAGCGCATTACGGTCCGGGAGTCTCGGGACAGCGCCCATAACCCCCTCTCCACGCCGATCATTGTCGGCGTCGATGTGACGGGTTCGATGGGTATGCTGGCCGAGACGCTCGTGAAAAGTGGCCTCAAGCCGTTGTTCGAGGAAATCCTCGACCGTCGGCCCGTAACCGACCCGCACGTCATGGCGATGGCAATCGGTGATGCGTGGTGCGACCAAGCGCCTCTTCAGGTCACGCAGTTCGAGGCGGATATCAGCGTCGCGAAGCAGATCCAGGATCTCTGGATCGAAGGCGGCGGCGGTGGCAACCGTTTCGAGAGCTATAACCTGCCTTGGTACTTCGCCGCGACCAAGACCGTCTCCGATGCGTGGGAGAAGCGCCGAAAGAAAGGCTATCTTTTCACCGTCGGTGATGAACCTTGCCCGCCCGTGCTGGAGGCCAAGCACATCCGCAGCGTCTTCGGCGAGGGTATGCAGTACGACATGCCGACCGAGGATGTCCTCGCGATGGTCGAACGCACGTACGAGGTGTTCCACGTCGTCGTCGAGCAAGGCAGCTACGCACGCTCACGCCTTGACGAGGTGATGGATAGCTGGGTGCCGGTTCTGGGTCAGCGGGTCTTGCGCCTATCAGACCACGAGCGTCTCTCCGAAGTGATCGTCTCGGCCATCGAGGTGATGGAGGGCGGCAATGTTGGTGATGTCGCCGCGAGTTGGTCAGGCGAGACCAGCGATGTCGTTGCCAAGGCGATTGCTCCGCTGGGCTTTCGTGCGCCCCGTATCGGTTCCGACGGCACCGTACATCTCTAAAGACCGCTGTCCCCCGCCCTGTGCGGGGGACGCACTCAAACTTTGAGGAATGATGACATGAAAACGGCTCAGGTGGTAATCGGCGCGAACTATGGTGACGAAGGCAAAGGTCTGATGACCGACTTTATCACCAGCGAAACGGACAAGCCTTTGGTGATCCGGCATAACTCATCGGCGCAAGCAGGCCATACCGTCGTCGCGCCTGATAGTCGCCGTCATGTGTTTCATCATGTCGGCAGTGGTGCATTCGCCGGAGCCAGCACATTTCTGAGCCAGTTTTTCGTCGCACACCCGATGCTTTTGGGTGAGGAATTGGAAACCCTTGAAGCCTTGGGCGTCACACCAACGCTTTACGTCGATCCGCGTGCGGTTGTGGCTGTGCCGTATGATGTGCTGATCAACCAACTCGCTGAGGAGACGCGCGGCGGTGATCGCCACGGCTCTTGCGGCATTGGCTTTGGCGAAGCGGTGGAGCGCAGCTTGCGCCCTCGGTTTACAATCACTGTTCGAGACTTTGCCGAACCGGAATGGGTGTTCGATCGCCTGCGCGCCATTCGGGATGGTTGGGTGCCGCGCCGCCTGCGCACACTGGGCTTAACGATCCCTGAAGATCGTCGCGAGATTTTTATGAGCGATGCCATCCTGTGGCGGTGGATGGAGGACATGGCTGCCTTTAGAGCGCGGGTTGTGATGGTTGAACCCGGTGAGCTACCGCCGGGTGCGCCGATCTTTGAGGGCGCGCAGGGTTTGCTCTTGGATGAGGACGGTGTGGATTTTCCGCATGTCACCCGCTCCAAGACAGGTCTCGCCAATGTGGTGCGGACGGCACAAGAGGCAGGCATTGAGCGACTCGATGTGACCTATGTGACGCGGGCCTACCTGACGCGACACGGTGCGGGGCCGCTGGCGAACGAATTGCCTAATGTACCGGTTGGCATTGAGGACGCGACCAATCAGCCGAATGCGTTTCAAGGCAGCCTGCGGTTCGCGTGGCTTGATCTCGACAGCCTTGCCCAGCGCATCCACGAGGATATGGCTGTTCGTGCGCAGGGTATCTCTGTGAAAGCGTGCCTTGCCGTGACGTGCCTCGATCAGGTGTCTGAGTTCACCTATATCGTGGAGGGCGAGACGAGGGTCGGTAGTGCGGCGCAGTTTTTGGAAGATGTCGAAGCAGCGGTCGGCCTGCCCGTGACGCTCACATCCCACGGTCCTGCGCGATCGGACGTGAAGGCTCGGCGAACCGTTAAAGCCCTCTCCGCTTGAGATTATGGCGTAAAACTTGCGGCGCATTCCCCATAAGGAGTGCGCCACATGTCCAACTTCAACACGATGCTTTTGGTCGGATTCGCTGTTTTTGCGATCCTTTCCGTTGCGCCGGTTGCTGTGCCGTTGATCGAAAACCTCATGGATTCCATGAAGTTTGTGCCCCGTCGATACTGATACACACTGTATCGATACGGTACGAAACGAGCGGAATAGGAACTCGCTAGACGTGGATCGCGCCGCTGCCGCAGGCCATCGCCGCCTCGCGCATCGCCTCGGATAGCGTTGGGTGCGCATGGCAGGTGCGCGCGATGTCTTCCGCCGCCGCACCAAATTCCATCGCAACGCAATACTCGTGGATTAGCTCGCCTGCCGATGGTCCGACGACGTGCACGCCGAGAATGCGGTCTGTCTTTGCATCCGCGAGAACCTTAGCAAAACCATCCGTTGCGAAATGCGCTTTGGCGCGGCCATTGGCCATGAACGGGAACTTGCCGACTTTGTAGGCGACGCCGTCTTCCAACAATTGTTCTTCTGTCCGGCCTACCGACGCGACCTCCGGGTCTGTGTAAATCACAGAAGGGATGACGCCGTAATTGACGTGGCCGTTCTGGCCCGCAATCGTTTCAGCAGCAGCGACGCCCTCGTCTTCCGCTTTGTGCGCCAACATCGGACCCGCAATCACGTCGCCGATGGCATAAATGCCGTCGACATTGGTTTTCCAGTTTGCGTCGGTTTCGACCATACCGCGCTCGGTCACTTTGACACCGGCTTCGGCCAAGCCGAGACCATCGGTGTAAGGACGCCGACCTGTAGCAACCAAGACCACATCCGCTTCGACGGACTCGACCGCTTCGGTGCGGCGGTCTTTGTAGTTGACGGTTAAGCGGGTGCCTTTTTCGACGCTCTGCACAGCCGCGCCAAGCGTGAACTGCAGGCCTTGCTTGGTGAGAACTTTTTGAAGCTGTTTGCAGACCTCCAAGTCCATGCCGGGGGTGATCTGGTCGAGGAACTCGATCACTTGGACTTCAGCGCCGAGGCGACGCCAGACCGAGCCAAGCTCGAGGCCGATCACGCCAGCGCCAATGACAACCATCTTCTTCGGGACCGTCTTGAGCGTCAGGCCACCGGTCGAAGTCACGACGCGTTCTTCATCCACTTCGACACCCGGCAAGGAGGCCGGTTCAGAACCTGTCGCGATGACGATGTTCTTGCAGGTAAGCGTTTTATCCGCATCAACCGCCGTCTTCACCGAGACTTTGCCCGGTCCTTCGATCTTGCCCCACCCGTCGATCCAATCGACTTTGTTTTTCTTGAACAGGAAGGCAATGCCACCGGTGAGTTGGGAGACTTGATCGGCGCGGTAGCTCTGCATCTTGAGCATATCGAGAGACGGTTCAGCCAAAATGCCCATCTCGCCGAAGTGACCATTGGCCTCCGCATAGAGGTGCGAGGCGTGCAGCAGGGCTTTCGACGGGATACAGCCGACGTTGAGACAGGTTCCACCCAGCGCGCCTCGCCCTTCGACGCACGCAACTTTCATCCCAAGCTGAGCGGCGCGGATCGCACAAACGTATCCACCGGGACCACCCCCAATAACGATGAGATCATAGTCGGCCATATGTTTGGTTCCTGTCGTTAGAAGGTTCGAGTTTTCTTAGGGCGATTTAGCCAGTGTCATAACAACGCTTGAACGACCATAAAGGCCGTCGCGAGGAAGCCTGTGATCCAGATCATCGAGCGCAGCATTGGTATTCCGCTGACATAGGCCGGGACATAGGCGATGCGTGCACAGAGAAACACCTTGGCGGCCAATGCCGTCGCGGGCGTCGCCGCATCACCGAGCGTTACAACGACGACCGCGAGCGTAAAGAATGCCACCGCCTCAAACATGTTGTGCAACGCGCGATGAAGCCTGCCGGGAATTCCTGTCGGCTCTCGCCGCTCGTCGCGCGGCCCGCCACTGTAGGCGGTTCCAAGCTGATTGTTGACCGAGATCGCCATCAGGACAAACTGAGCAACCAGCACAACGCCTGCCCATGCGAGGATGGTGACTTCAGTCGGCATCAGCCTAGAGGTCCATCAGCAAGCGGCGCGGATCTTCGAGGGCTTCTTTGATGCGCACGAGGAAGGTCACAGCGCCAGCGCCGTCCACGATGCGGTGATCGTAAGACAGAGCCAGATACATCATCGGGCGAATTTTGATCTCATCGCCGATGACCACTGGACGCTTTTGGATCGCGTGCATGCCAAGGATACCCGATTGCGGTGGATTCAGAATCGGTGTGGACATCAGGGAGCCGTAGACCCCGCCATTCGAGATTGTGAAGGTGCCGCCCTGCATCTCCGCAATGGACAGCTTTCCGTCGCGCGCTTTGACGCCAAGACCGGCGATGGTCTTCTCGATCTCAGCAAAGCCCATGTCTTGCGCGTCGCGCAGCACTGGCACAACGAGACCGTTCGGCGTACCAACGGCAACGCCGACATTGCAGTAGTTTTTGTAGATCACGTCAGTGCCGTCGATCTCGGCATTCACTTCTGGAATCTCGTTGAGCGC
>CAZXMX010000138.1:0-8889 GCA_964641645.1 uncultured Neomegalonema sp. | reverse complement strand
TCAGCCTCGGACACGGTACGGGCACCAAAGTGAGTCTCGGGGTCACGGGTCATACCCTTCAGATAACCTGCCGCACACGGCCAAACCACCCCCTGAGCGACGATTCTTGGCGGTCAAGGGGTCGCAGGACGGGCGGGCCGATCAGAGCGATGCGACGAGGGTGGGCAAGCCGCCCAAACGCGGGAGGCAGTGATCCGCGAATGGCTCTAGATCTTGGAGCGAAGCGGGTCCCGTTCCGACCGCGACACGGATCATTCCGGCGGCGTGCGCTGCGCGCATGTCGTGGGTCGAGTCTCCGACCATGACAATCTCCCCCGGTTCGGCACCAATATGTTCGGCGAAAGCGAGTAGCATCCCCGGTTCCGGCTTGGCTCCGTGACCGGTATCCGCGCCGGAGACAAATGAAAAACGCCCATCGAGTCTGAGCGCACGCATCTGCGTTCTGGCGGAAACCTCTTCGTCATTCGTGGCAATGCCCATCGCGATCCGTGCTTCACCGAGCGCAGTGAGCGTGTCGGCAACATCGTCATAGCTCGTCACATGCTCCGCTCCGAAGCGGGTGAACAAAGCCCGCGACTCTTTGGCGACAGCGTATTTCGGCATGTCCGGCAAAATGGGTGCCCAAGCCTCCACCAGATCGGTGGCGGTTCCCGCAATGAAGATTGCGTTCTTTGAAAACCGCTCTGCGGCTAAATCGAAATCCGCAGCGGCTGCGAGGGCCTGAACTTTCTCGTCATCCCCGGCCGCCAATGTGTCGATCACCTTTACGGCGGCGGGGCACCACGTTGCATCGAAATCGACCAGAACCCCGTCTTTGTCGAACAAAACACCCTTGATACTCATTCCGCGCGCTCGCTCGGCAGGATAAACTCGCCTGCTTCATTCGGTTCAAATCCGGGTACATGCGCGAACTCCCACACATGACCATCCGGGTCGGCAGCGTAGGAAATCAGACCCCAAGGCGCCTCGAACGGCTCGCGCAGCATCGTACCGCCCGCCGAAATAAACCGCGCCAACCCCGTCCGCATCGCATCGGCGCTCTCAAAGTTCTGACCGATGCTGGTCCCGCCGGGCTGGGGAGTGACCTTCCCGCCCATATCTTCGGTCAGCTTGCATTGTGGGTACAATCCAAGAACAAATCCATTCGCTTGAAAGAAAACAACCCCATCTTCGACGCTTTCAGGAGCCTTTTCCCACCCAAATCGCTCATAAAATGCGAGGCTTTCGCTTAAATTTGCCACGCCAAGCGTGATCAGGTGGGCCCGATTTTTCATAAAGATTCCAGTGTATTAGGGTCGAAGAATGGCATTGTGGCCAATTATGGCGGCTTTGCCCGAAAATGACCACCACATCTTCGCGACGGAATTCCGGCCTCTCGTGCGTTTCATACCCGTAACGAGGCCAGTTATCGGTTCTCGATCAACTGAAAGGATACCCCATGAAGAAGTTCATGATCGCACTTGCCGCTACCCTTGGCCTTGGCGCTGCAGCAACCGCTCCCGCTCAAGCTGGAAGCAACTTTTCGTTTTCTGCGGGTATTTATACGACCGCGCCGATCTATCATGCGCCGGCTCCAATCTACCATGCTCCGGTGCCTGTTTATAAAGCGCCGATCATCTACACGCCGGCACCCGTGTACCGCGCTCCGGTTTACGTACCGCGCTATTTCAACACGGTTCCTTCGTTCAGCTTCCACTTTGGAAACACGTTCAATCACCGCAATAGCGGGATCAAGAAGGTTAATAAGCGTAAGCAGATCAATCGTCGGATCCGCAACGTGAACAAACGGATTGACCGTCTGGAAAATCGCCGCGATCGCCTGATCGATAATCGTAAGCGTTTCGTGCGTAGCCGGTACTAATTTGTAGCCAACGATCCGTTTCAACAAGTCGTTGATTGCTTCCTCTGCGCGCTCGGGCTTAGGCTAGAGCGCGCATTTCTTTCGAAGCGACAGTCTTAGGAGTTTTCTATGTCCAATCGTATTATTGCCGCCGCCCTTGCGGGCGCCTTTGTCTTCCCAGCCGCAGCTCACGCTCAGTCGAGAGTTGCCATTCCTCAAGTTGAGTTGTTTGCGACCGTAACCGGCAAATGGGTTCTCGATCCAAGGCGCTGTAAGGATATCCGTGAAGACATCCGGGACGCTCGCAAAACGACCAGCCGGAGAGACCGCCGCGAAGACGTCCAAGACCAACGCGTCGCTCAGTGTAGCGCTTCGGCCTACGATTTCGTGCCGGATGCCGGGCAAGGGCCAAAGTATCCTGTTCGTGTGAGCCGGGGCAAAGTCCCTCGCAAATATCGCGGAAAGCCGTTGTTTATCAATGGGGACACGATTGGCAGCAATGGACTTCCGGTCGAGACTGCTGGACAAGTCTATGCTCCGACCGGTGTGCAAACCTACACGCCGCCTCCGATCTATCGCGCGCCTCAGGTTGCCAATCCGACTTACACTCGGCCCGCTGTGACGACATTCCAACAACCGACGTACCAGCAACCAACGTATCAACAGCCGACGTACCAGCAACCGACCTATCAACAGCCAACGTTCCAGCCGACTCCATCCTATCAGGCACCGGCACCGGCTCCTGCACCGTCACAGCCCAGCTCGTACCGGATTCTCAACGGCGTCATCGTCTTTGACTAAGCCTTAAGCTGCTTCCTTTTCGGCCCCTTCCTTTTCGGACGGGGCCGAGTCTCCTAAAACGCTTGCGACTCTTTGAACTTGGGCCTATATCGGGTTCATCAGCGGCTCGATTGCAAAATCAGCCACCGGAATTCGCAGCGGGCCGCTCTTGGTCCGCTTTTTTGTTTCCGGGAGTCACCTCCACCCATGTGCGCTGCACTGATTGTTGCCAAAACGCCTGTCGAGGAGCGTCTTGTCGAGATGCTCTCGCCCACCGTCGAAGGGATGGGCTACGACGTCGTGCGCCTGCGTCTCATGGGCTCGGGGGGGCGCGATACGCCGCTGACTCTGCAAGTAATGGCAGAGCGCCCGGACGGAACGATGGAAGTGGATGATTGCGCTGCGCTCTCGACGGCCATGTCTGCCGTGCTTGATGTCGAAGATCCCATCGACCGCGAATATGAGCTCGAAGTCTCTAGTCCCGGCATTGACCGCCCCCTGACACGCAGCCAGGACTTTGCCGAGTATGCGGGCCATCGCGCCAAGATCGAGATGGTCATGGGCGTGGATGGCCGCCGAAACTTTCGCGGGGATTTGACGGGGTTAGAGGGCGACTCGGTCGTCCTCAAACTCGATGACCTTGGTCCAGTCAAACTGCCGCTCCACGATATTGCCGATGCGAAGCTCGTGATAACGGACGCGCTGATCGCGGAAAGCCTGAAGAAGAAACGAATTCCTGACGCCTCGCAAGCCGATGACGTCGAATATGACAAAGAAGCTCCTACGGAGGACGAATGATGGCTAGTGCTGTTGCCGCCAACAAACTCGAACTGCTTCAGATCGCTGATGCGGTTGCCCGCGAAAAGCTGATCGAACGGGAAATCGTGATCGAGGCGATGGAAGAGGCGATCCAGAAAGCCGCGCGCGCCAAATACGGTGCGGGCTATGACATTCGCGCCAATATCGACCCGAAAACCGGGGATTTGGCGATGTCCCGTGCGATGGAAGTCGTCGAGGAAGTCGAGAATCCTGACGTCGAAATCATGCTTGAAGACGCACGCACGAAGAACCCGGAAGCGCTGGTTGGCGACTTCATTTCTGATCCTCTGCCGCCAATGGAATTTGGCCGCGTTGCCGCCCAGACCGCCAAGCAGGTCATCGTGCAGAAAGTCCGCGAAGCCGAGCGCGAGCAACAGTTTGAAGAGTATAAAGACCGCGTCGGCGAGGTCATCAACGGCTCGGTCAAGCGCGTTGAGTATGGCAACGTCGTTGTTGATCTGGGCCGGGGCGAAGCAGTCGTTCGCCGGGACCAGCAAATCCCGCGCGAAATGTTCCGCCAAGGCGACCGCATCCGGGCGTTTATTCAGGATGTGCGCAGTGAAATGCGCGGTCCGCAAATCTTCCTGTCCCGTTCAGCGCCGCAGTTCATGACCGCGCTGTTTACGCAGGAAGTTCCTGAAATCTATGACGGTTTGATCGAGATCAAAGCCGTGGCCCGCGATCCCGGTTCTCGTGCGAAGATCGGTGTGATCTCGCACGATCCATCGGTTGATCCGGTCGGGGCCTGTGTTGGTATGCGCGGTTCGCGCGTTCAGGCCGTGGTTGGCGAGCTGCAAGGCGAGAAAATCGACATCATTCCGTGGTCCGAAGATGCTGCGACCTTCATCGTCAACGCCCTTCAACCTGCTGAAGTTGCTAAGGTTGTTCTGGACGAAGACGCCGCGCGGATCGAAGTTGTCGTCCCGGACGAGCAGCTTTCGCTGGCGATTGGCCGCCGGGGGCAGAACGTCCGCCTCGCGTCTCAGCTTACGGGTTGGGACATTGATATCATGACGGAAGCGGACGAGTCCGAGCGCCGTCAGAAAGAGTTCGAAGCGCAGACCGCCCTCTTTATTGGCGCGCTCGATGTGGATGAGATGATCGCTAACCTTCTGGTTTCAGAAGGATTTTCGTCCCTCGAAGAAGTTGCTTATGTGGAATTGGACGAGCTGACGGCCATCGACGGTTTCGACGAAGACACCGCCGCCGAGCTGCAAGCCCGCGCCATCGACAATTTGGAGGCCAAGAACGCCGCGCATATGACCAAAGCTCGCGAAGCTGGCATGCAAGAAGACCTGATCGAATTCGGTGGCTTGACGGCCCCGATGCTCGAAGCGCTTTCTGCTGAAAAAATCCTATCTCTCAATGACTTCGCTGAACTCGCCGATTGGGAAATCGCGGGCGGCTTCGTGCATATCGATGGCGAGCGGGTCAAAGATGACGGCATTCTTGAACCCTTCGATGTCTCCGCTGAAGAGGCCCGTGACCTCGTGATGGCGGCGCGGGTCGAGCTTGGCATCGTCGACGCAGCGGATGTCTACGAAGAAGAAGGCGCCGAAGAAACCGAGGCCAGCGAAGACGAAACCGAGGACAACGGCGACAACACCGAAGAAGAGGAAACGGTCTGAGCGAGACCCTCATCATGCCGCGCGGCGGACGCGATAAAACGCGAGAACGCGAAGACGGAACTGACCGTCGATGCATCGCCACGGGCGAGGCACAACCGCGCGCTGGCTTGATCCGTTTTGTGGCGGACCCATCTGGGGTGGTGACGCCGGATTTGGCGGAAAAACTGCCGGGACGGGGCGTGTGGGTTTCCTCGACGCGCGATGCGGTTGAAAAAGCCGTTTCCAAGGGGATGTTCGCACGGGGGCTGAAACGCCAAGTTTCGATCCCGGAAGGGCTGGTTGATCGGCTGGCGATGTTGCTGGTCAAACGGCAGATTGATGCGATTGCCTTGGCGCGTAAAGCGGGTCAGGCAGTCTGCGGGTTTGAACGGACGAAAGAGGCGCTTTGGTCGGGCCGAACCCGCCTGCTTTTTGCGGCTTCGGACGGGTCCGAAGACGGTAAGTCGAAATTGCGCGGATTGGCAGAAAGCGCACGGATTGTTTCTGTGTTGTCATCCGACGAATTGGGCTTGGCCTTCGGACGTGATTTTGTGATACACGCTGCACTTCTGGACGGAGGTGCGACGACTCGTGCCATCCGAGAGTCGCGGCGTTTGGAAGGATTTCGATCCTGAAGGGTGCCGCTGGTTTCGTTGGAGACGGCGATGACTTGATATGAATTGGACTTGAGGGTTGGCATGGGGCCGACCGCTCGAAAGGGTACTAATGAGCGACAGCGACAACGATACGGACGCTAAAAAACCTGGAAAACTCAGCATCTCTAAGGGTGCCGGAGCCGGTCAGGTGCGCCAAAGCTTCTCCCACGGGCGGTCAAAAACCGTCGTGGTCGAGACCAAGAAAAAGCGCGTCGTCACGCCGAAGACCGGGGCAGCAAAGCGCCCGACGGTGAAATCAGCGGCGGCAAAGCCCGCTCCGAAAGCCGAGGCACCGGCGGCCAAGGTCGAACCGAAAGCAGCGCCCGCTGCCAAACCTAAGGCCAAAGCGCCCAAGGGCGGCAAAAGCGCGGTCCTGCAATCGCTGTCGGACGAAGAGTACGCACGACGCGTCAAGGCGCTCGATGCGGCCAAGGCCGCTGACACCGCCCGCGAAAAGGCGGCTGCTGCCGAAGCCAAGCGTGTTGCGGCTGAAGAAAAAGCCCGTCTAACCGCCGAAGCTGCCGCTGCTGAGGCCGCGGAAAAAGCGGCTAAGGAAGAGCAAGACGAAGCGGCGCAGGCCAAAGCGAACGAAGCGGCGGCCAAAGCCGCCGAAGAAGCAAAAAAGGTCGCTGAGCTTGAGGCCGAAAAAGCGCGTAAAGCGCAAGAGGCGGCGAAGGAAGCCGAAGAAACCGCAGCGAAAGATGCCGCTGCTGCTGGCGAAGGCCGCAAAGAGGCTGAAGCCAAAGAAGAGCGCGCCGCCGAACGCAAAGCGGCCCGTAAACGCGAAGATGGCGTCAAGACCGGCTCCGATGTCGACATCTCGGCACTCACCACGGCTCTGCCGGGACCAAAAATCATCTCCCGTGCGCCGCCAAAACCAAAAGAAGAGCCAAAGCCTGCCGCTGCGGAAGCGCCGTCTTCGGCTGCGCCGCGCCCCGAGCGTGGTCGTCCGAACTTCACGACCCCCGATGCGCGTCCGGGCCAGCAGAACCACGGCAAGAAAAAGGGCGACGATTCCGCGCGTCCGAAGCAAGGCGACAATCAACGTCGCTCGGGCCGCTTGACGATTGCGCAAGCAACGTCGGGCGACGAAGGTGGACGTCGCCGTTCGATGGCGGCGATGAAGCGCCGTCAGGACCGTGAAAAGCGCAAAGCCAATGCCAATGCAGGGCCGGTTGCAAAAGTTTATCGCGATGTGCGTATTCCCGACACCATCACGGTACAGGAACTCGCCAACCGCATGACCGAGCGTGCGGGCGAAGTCATCAAGTTCCTGATGAAACAGGACATGATGGTCACCATCAACCAACCGATTGATGCCGATACGGCGACGTTGATCGTGGAAGAATTCGGCCACAAACCGGTTCGTGTTTCCGATACCGAAATCGTCGATAATCTGGTCAGCGATGACGATCCGAACGAGCCAAAGAAACCGCGCGCTCCGATCGTGACGATCATGGGCCACGTCGACCACGGCAAGACCTCGCTACTCGACAAACTCCGCAAGGCGAATGTCGTCGCGGGCGAGGCTGGCGGGATCACGCAGCACATCGGCGCGTATCAGGTGAAGACCGACTCCGGTATCGTGACCTTCCTTGATACACCGGGCCACGCGGCCTTTACGGCCATGCGCGCACGCGGTGCGGGCGTGACCGATATCGTCATTCTCGTGGTGGCGGCGGACGACCAAGTCATGCCGCAAACCATCGAGGCGATTGCCCACGCGAAAGCGGCAGAAGTGCCGATGATCGTGGCGATCAACAAAATCGACCTGCCCGCGGCGGACGTCAACAAAGTGCGCACCGACTTGCTGCAACACGACGTTCAAGTGGAAAGCATGGGCGGCGAGGTTCTCGACGTCGAAGTTTCCGCGATGACCGGCGAAGGTCTGGACAAACTGCTCGAAGCCATCGTGCTTCAGGCCGAACTCCAAGACCTGCAAGCCAACCCGGATCGTCCCGGCGAAGGTATCGTGGTCGAGGCGCAGCTTGATGTGGGTCGCGGCGCGGTCGCAACGGTTCTCGTCAATCGCGGGACGCTCAAAGTCGGCGACATTTTCGTGGTCGGCGAGCAATGGGGTAAGGTCCGCGCGTTGATCGACGATCACGGAGACCGCACCAAGAAGGCCGGACCATCGGTTCCGGTCGAAGTGCTGGGTCTCAATGGCACGCCCGAAGCGGGCGACACCTTGGTCGTGGTGGAGAACGAGAAAAAAGCCGTCGAGGTTGCCGAGTTCCGCCAGAACGCAGCCAAAGAAAAACAAGCCGCACGCGGCGCGGGTCGTTCGCTCGACGAATTGCTGGCGCAAGCCAAACTCGACGGCGATATGGCCGAGCTGCCCGTCGTGGTGAAATCCGACGTGCAAGGGTCTTCCGAAGCCATCGTTCAGGCGCTTGAGAAAGTCGGCAACGAAGATGTGCGCGTGCGCGTTCTTCACGCGGGCGTCGGCGCCATCACGGAATCCGACATCACCTTGGCCGAGGCCTCCGGCGCGCCAATCATCGGCTTTAACGTTCGGGCCAACTCCGCCGCGCGGAATGCTGCGAACCAAAAAGGCATCGAGCTTCGGTATTACTCGGTGATCTACGATCTGGTCGACGACGTGAAAAAGGCCGCCAGCGGTCTGCTCTCGCCAGAGATCAAAGAGACCTTCATTGGGTACGCAGAAATCTTGGAAGTCTTCAAGATCACGGGCGTCGGCAACATCGCTGGTTGTCGCATCACCGAGGGCGTCGCCCGCCGCGATGCTGGTGTCCGCCTGCTGCGCGACAACGTCGTGATCCACGAAGGCAAGCTGAAGACCCTCAAACGCTTCAAAGACGAAGTCAAAGAGGTCCAGTCCGGCCAAGAATGCGGTATGGCCTTCGAACGCTACGAAGACCTCCGCGCCGCCGACGTCATCGAGATCTACGAAACCACTGAAGTCGAACGCACGCTGGAATAGGGCGGTCGACTTAAGGACGAAAAACCAAACGCCGCTTCCGAAAGGAGGCGGCGTTTTTCATTGGGGTGTCCTGATCTCGGATTTATCAAGCTCAGAAGAAGACGGGCATATCGATAAGTAAAGCGGAGTGTCGGCGGCGATGTGCCAGATAGCTGACGTTAATCTCAGGGGATGGCGATTTTGGCTCGTGACCCAATGTATGGACCGGCTGCCGCTCGCAAGTGATTATTCGCAGGATATCGG
>CAZXMX010000137.1:0-8916 GCA_964641645.1 uncultured Neomegalonema sp. | reverse complement strand
TCGTCTTCGTCGCGATAGACCGCTTGGACCGTATGGAGCGCCCGGTAACAGATTGTATCGTCTGGATAGATGTATTTGATCATCTCGATCTCCTTTGTGGTCGCACTCTACGAAAACACTGCTGACAACACTGTGTCAGCATTCTGCTATACTGCACATATGAGCCGATCAGACCGCATGTTCGAGATTATCCAAACCCTGCGCCGTGCCAAGGCGCCGGTCACAGCATCGAGCTTGGCAGACGACCTCGAAGTCACCAAGCGCACGATCTATCGCGACATTGCCACGCTACAGGGTCAACGTGTGCCCATCGAAGGCGAAGCCGGGATTGGATATATCCTGCGTCCCGGTTTTGACCTGCCGCCGCTGATGTTTTCATCAGAGGAAGTCGAGGCGATCTCGGTTGGTCTCGCGCTGCTGACCCGTTCTGGTGATGCCAGGTTGCTGGCGGCAGCGCGGCGCGTCACGCAGAAGATCAGCGATGTGCTGCCGGACCATGCGGGGTCCGTCGAAGATAGCCCTCTTCTTGTGTCCGGCTGGAATGCTATTCCGTCCAGTTCGGTCAGCCCGGATACACTCCGCAATGCTATCCGCAGCGAGCATGTCTTGGAGATTGGTTATCAGGATGAACAGGGGCAGCAGACCCAACGCACCATCAAGCCCCTTGCGTTGATCTATTATGTCGACGCGCTCGTCATCGCCGCGTGGTGCGAGTTGCGGGTTGGCTTTAGGCATTTCCGCCTCGACCGCATCGCGTCTTGTACGCTGACTGAGCGAACCTTCACGGGCGAAGGCTCGGCGTTACGGACGGCGTGGGAGGAACGCGAAGGCGTGAAGCTGTGAGACTCCGCGCTCGGTTATCCGGCAATCGCGTTGATGGCGAAGAAGATCACGCCGGACAAGATCGCCGCAGCAGGAACCGTAATCACCCAAGCCGCAAGGATCGTCAGCACGTGAGACCGGCGCACGAGCTTGCGGCGGCGACGTTCTTCTGGCGGATACTGTGTCCGCTCCGGCATCGCAACGCGCGCCAAGCGAATACGGCGCTCTGCGTCCCATTCACGGAAGAACCCAACCCCAAACACACCGCCAACCGCGATATGCGTTGAACTCACCGGCAGACCAAGCCAACTCGCGACAATCACAGTGATCGCCGCCGACAGCGCGACGCAATACGCACGCATGGGGTTCAGCTTCGTGATCTGACTGCCGACCATGCGGATCAGTTTTGGACCGAAGAGGAACAGGCCGAACGAAATCCCGAGCGCACCGATCACCATCACCCAAAGCGGAATGCTGACGGCTTCGGTAAAGTCACCCGATGCCGATGCTTGTACAATCGCCGCGAGAGGGCCAACGGCGTTGGCCACGTCGTTCGCGCCGTGTGCGAAACTGAGCAGCGCAGCAGAAACAACCAGCGGAATGCCGAACAAAACCTTCAGCGACTTGTTCCGGTTTTCCAGCCCTTCGGATTGTTTGCGAATAACGGGGATCATGATGAACCAGATCGCGACGCCAATCCCGGCTCCGATCATCAGCGACGTCAGAATGTCGATCTTGATGATCTTCTTCAACCCCTTGAGAGCCAGATAAGACGCAAAAGCGCCGGCCATAATCCCAACCAGCACCGGCACCCATTTACGCGCTGCCGCGATCTTATCGTCTTGATAGATAATGCGCGACTTAATCAGCCAGAGGAAACCGGCCGCGATCAAACCGCCCAGAACCGGAGAGATCACCCAGCTCGCCGCGATCTTGCTCATGGTTCCCCAGTTGACGGCAGCAAAGCCCGCCGCCGCGATCCCGGCACCCATGACACCGCCCACAACGGAGTGCGTCGTCGAAACCGGCGCCCCAACCCATGTCGCGAGGTTGACCCATAGCGCAGCAGACATCAGCGCCGCCATCATCGCCCAGATGAAGACGCTCGCGGTTCCCATGCTTTCAGGCGCGATAATGCCCTTCGCGATGGTCGAAACCACGTCCCCGCCCGCAAGCAGCGCCCCGGCGCTCTCGAACACGGCAGCAATAGCAATCGCGCCGCCCATGGTCAGGGCGTTGGCACCGACGGCGGGGCCCATATTGTTGGCAACGTCGTTCGCCCCGATATTCAGCGCCATGTAAGCGCCGAGGCAGGCGGCAACGACAATGATTAGACTGCTGCTACTGTCCTGCCCGAAAAACAGCGCTGCGATGAGACCCGCCAGTGCGATGAAAACGATAGCAACACCAGGCGCAATCGCGGGCCGGGAGACAAAACTAGTCGCCTTCTCCAGATTGGCAAACCGCCCGAGGTCACGGTCGAGAGTTTCGAGGTGGCGCGGATCACTGCTGTTATCGGTCATCTGACTCGTTCCCATTTTCTCAAGTCAGGACTGCCCTCTCTCCGGCCAAATTTCAACCACCAGAGACCCAAGCTCAGCTTTTCAAACGATAGCCTGTTGCAAACATACGTAAGCAAATCATCCACAACCCAATGGCGATAGCGATTGAGACAACCGCGCCGACCCATGGATTGCTTTCTCCGGTGCCCAGCACGCCCCAGCGGAAGCCGTCGATTAGAAAATGGATCGGGTTCCAGCTTGATACACTCGCCCAAGGTTCCGGTAGGTCACTTACCTTGTAGAACGTGCCGGATAAGAACGCCAAAGGGGTGACGATAAAATTGGTGACCGCCGCCGTATGATCGAACTTCTCGGCCCAAATTCCGGTCATGACGCCAACCAACGCGAGGATCAGTGCCCCGATGAAGGCAAAAAACAGTGCCCAAAGCGGGTTGGCGATCCCCAATCCGATAAACGGAAAGATCACCAGCGTCGCCAACATCGCCACGCATAACCCCCGTGTTGCACCGCCCAGCGCATAGGCGGTGGTCAATTCACCGGGTGACAGCGGCGGCATCAGCACATCAATGATGTTGCCCTGAACCTTCCCCACAACCAGCGAAGAAGACGAATTGGCGAAGGAATTCTGGATGACGGCCATCATCACGATGCCGGGAGCGAGAAACGCCGCAAACGGCATTCCATCCACCTCCCCCCGCGGCGCAGCCAAAGCGAGAGTAAAGACCGCCATAAAAAGCGCTGTGGTTGCGACGGGCGCGACCAAAGTCTGCATGTAAACCTTGAGAAACCGCCAGACTTCCTTGCTGTACAGCGTTTTCAAGCCAAGCCAGTTCACCCGCCCAAAGCGGCGTTCCCCCATCGGTCTGCGCGGAACGGTATTCGGTGTCACGGACATAATACTGAAAATTCTCCGATATTTATACGTCCCGCAAGGCGACAGCCGCCTTGTAACTGGCATGAGTCCTGTAATAAACTGGTTCCACATCATCAAAAAGCCGAACTTCGCAGCGCATACTGCCGGTCTCGGCTTTTCTCCAATTGAGGGTTCACTATGTCCTGGACTGACGAACGCGTCGAAACGCTGAAAACTCTATGGGGTGAAGGACAAAGTGCGAGCCAAATCGCGAAGGTGCTGGGCGGTGTAACCCGCAACGCGGTTATCGGCAAGGTTCACCGTCTGGGGCTGGCCAGCCGTACGGCTGCGAAACCAGAGCCTGCGAAAGCAGCAAAAGAGGCTCCGGCAACCAAAGCCAAGGCAAAGGCCAAACCAAAGGCCGCGCCGAAGGCTGCCGAAAAGCCTGCGGCCAAGGAAAAGCCAAAGCCGGTGACGATGCACAAACCGCCTGTGGTCACGTCGACCTTTCCGCATCCGCCTGCGCCTTCTGAGCCGCTGGTTGATCTGGTCGAGGTGGATGCTGCAGCGAAAAAGCTGTCACTGCTTGAGTTGAACGAGCGCACCTGCAAATGGCCCATCGGTGACCCAAGCGCCGGGGAGTTCTATTTCTGCGGCCACACCGTTGCGCCGGGTAAGCCGTACTGCTCGTCGCACGTCGCAGCGGCTTATCAGCCAATGTCCTCGCGCCGCGACCGGGATCGCTCACGCCTAAACCGCCAAGCGGCGATCGGCAAAAGCGCCTAAGCAGGTACCTCCATATCGACGAAAAAGCCCCGCCATCGAGCGGGGCTTTTTTGTGGCTAGCCCTACGTCTGGCAGGCACCCCCCGACCGTCTCATCGCAACCTGAAACGGAGGGCTCCAAAACTTAGGTTCAATCCATCAGTGTACGGTCTAAAAAAGTTCGTTTTTAGATTGAATTTTTCTGATTTCACAAATTAACTTTTGGAGGGACGACAAAATAGGGGCTCGCAATGTCAGCGGAAAATCTTCGCAGGAAATACCTGTCGAAATTCAAAGGCTATCGAAAAAATACGCGCGTCGCAGGATGGGCGATCATTGCAAATTTCGTTTTGCAGATCGTCGCCGCGATCCTAGCAGGACACTACTTGCTGTCACTGACCACATCCTTTTGGACGGTCGCAGGGTCGGCACTCCTGATGATCTTCATTGCCACGAGATTGCGTGGATTAAACAACATCGTCCACGAGTGCTCACATGCGACTTTTGTCAGCGATCGTCAGGACAATGTTCGGATGGGCAGTTTTTGCGCATCGTTCGTTTTGGGGTGTTTTCGCGATTACAAACGGGAACACCTGACTCACCACGCGCATCTTGGAGATTACGAACACGATCTGGATTTGCAGGGTATTGAAGATTTGCGTTTGCATGATCCGCTGACGGCTCGAACGATCCTGCGTCACGTATTCACGCCGCTCACGTTCAGACACCTGCCTTACTATCTGCATTCGAACCTGACGCGCGGCGATGGAGTTGGCTTTCAACTCATGAAAATCGCGCTGTTGTTGGGCGCGATTGGTTTGGCTACGATCTTCCCGTTTACGGCAATCCTCTTCATCATTCTTCCTTACGGCGTGATTTACTCAGCCTTGAACTATTGGGCGGATTGTATGGACCATGCCGGGCTGATCCATTCGGGTAATGAGCTGCATGCATCGCGCAACATATTGGCTCCGGCATGGCTCAGGCTTTTGTTCTTTCCACGCAACGATTGCTTTCACTTGGTCCATCACTTGTTTCCTCAGATCCCTTCGCAATATCTGGCTGAGACGCATGCGACCCTCTCGAATGAGCAAATTTATCAGTCAAAGCCGAATGCCGTGTCTCGTCTCGCCAGTCGGAAAGCGGGCGCGACCAAGGGGCTTACTGCTTAGGGATTTGATTGCTTAAAATCTGTCGCGGTGTTGGACCGTCGCGACTTGCATGATTGGAATTGACAGAGGCTTTGCCGCCTAAGATGGCGGCAAAGCGCGCAACGCATCATCCAGATATAGCCCCGCCATCGAGCGGGGCTTTTCTTTTTTGGCATCTGCGCTGACGCCCAACTGGGTGGAGCCCTATTCCGCAGCCGTGGCTGAATACGTCACCTTCACCTTGCCGACGAGATCATCAGACGGTGCCGCGATCACGGCATCTGTCCGGCTCTTGGATTCCTCGCTAAAGGCAATCGAGAACAGATTTTTCACGTGGTTCTTCCGCTTCGTTGCGGTCTCTTCATCACCGTCCGCAATATAGCTTTCAATGTGGACATGCGGACAACTCGCGAGTGTTTTCTTCGCGTCCGCCCGCAAGGACTTCAGAACGCTCCGTTCCAGGCTCGTTTCACCGTCCGGGAACTCAACCGTCACCGTCGGACATTCCCCATCGCCGCACGCCGCCAAAAACAACGCACCGAGCATCGTCGATGATAAACTAAATCGCGTAAATCGCATCTTCTAACGCCTCAAATAACTACCCTTAGAGGCGACAGACATAGCTTGAAAAATCCCCTAGAGGGCGTGTTGCAGATCACTCTGGATTGTTTTCATCGACAACCAGAGAGGAGCAAGAATGCGCAAAGCTCGAATTTCACTTGAATCAGAATAATCGTTCTGTTACTCATTCTATATGCCCAGAGCAAAAACCCACACGGAACAATCCCTGTCGCAAGCCGCCTTGCAGACATTTTGGCGACGAGGGTATTACGCCACATCGGTCGATGATCTCGTCAAAGCGACCGGAGCCAGCAGACATAGCATCTACGCCGATTTTGGCGGGAAGCATGAACTCTTCTTGTCCTGTTTTGATCAGTATCAAGAGATCGTCGTCACCCCGGCTTTTGCGCGCGTCGAAGCAAAGGGAGCCACCCTCGCCAGCGTCGCCGAGTATTTCGAACAGCAGATCGCACTCGCCGAAACATCAGATGGCCCAAGGCCCGGTTGCTTTGTCGCCAACGCCGCCACCGAGATCGCACCGCATGACGATGCGGTGTTGGCGCGGGTCCAATCTCACAATGATCGCTTGACGCGCGGATTTCGAAATGTGCTTCGAGCCGAAGCCAAAGCCGGTCTGTCCGGCAAAGAGATTTCGGACATCGCGATGACGCTGTGCGTTTTTACCAACGGACTTTGGTCGGCGTCGCGCACGGTTGCGGACACCAATACCTTGAGGCGGGCTGTGACTGTGTTTTTGGATTCATTGAAACGGGAAATTACGTGATGGCGTCACAAGTTCAAATGGCGAAGCCCATCCTTGAGCGCGGTTTCGTGACAGCGTTGCTGATCAATTTCCTCTGGATCAACTTTTCTGAAGTCGTTCGATACTTCGCCTTCGTCATGCCGATGATGCGCGACGCGTTTTCGATGGTTCCTGATGCCGCGCCGATGAACCTGCCCGTCTTCATAATTTGGGGAGTCTGGGATACGATCCTCGTTTTCGCCGCGACCGCGATTTGTTGGATGATCCAAGATCGGTTCGGACGCAAGCCGATCACCGTCATCCTTTCCGGCACTTTCGTTTGGGCGACGATCTTTGTGATCCTGTGGCTCGGTTTGTGGAACATGAACCTCGCACCGATAAACGTCGTGCTCGTTGCGCTTCCGTTGGCTTGGCTGGAAATGGTCATCGCTGCGTTTATCGTGCGTTGGGCAAGAGATCGAAGAAAACTAAATTGGGTCGAGAAGAAAAATGACCGCTGACTGGTTTGCCTCGCTTAACTAACATCGTTCCGATCACTGGTCTTGTTTGGCAACCAATGCGCGCTGCGCTGTCTGGCATTGCAGCTCACGGCATCATGCTGACGTGTCGCTTCATATAAAATCTAATTTGCTTCGAAAATTCATGCTCTGAATGAGCGTTCGGGCAATTCAGATCAATCTTAATTTTCACATCATAAGGAAATGAATCCCTGTCGAACTTAAAAGGAATATCATGGAAAGAAAATTGACCGTTGGGAAAATCCTTTATGTCTTTCGTCATCGGTGAGCCGTCTCTAAATGAGGGGGATGTCTCATCAATCAAAACAACGCCTGTATCCGGTTCTGTCATCGAGACGTGCTTGATGGTCATCGCACAGTTCTTGTTCAAGACACTTTCATAAAAGTACGTATTGATCAGAATATAACCTTCGCCGGAGGTGGTCTCCACACCGCGATTTGGAGGGCGTATGGACATCCAGACATAGGCACTGCCCCAACTGAATTTTTGCGGCTCCGTTTCATAAGCGGGATGCTTGGTTCCGTATTGGGTGACGTAAAATGCGCAAACCATTACTACAGTTACCCATAGGGTCCATAGCAGAGCCAGGCGGACTCCAACACCGACCAATGTCTTTGCAGTCACATTTCTGATCTGCCTAATTGAAAAGAAAACCAAATAAGCAAATGAACCAATAAAAACTGCGAAAATTAGAGCCAATACGCCGAATACAATGTCGATCATCAAAAATATCCTAGCTTAACTGGATTGGTTTGCTCTTGTGACGATTGGGGGAGCGATATCCTTGGTCAACAAGTGATTTTTTCCAAGGCTATGAAAACGGCAGGCGTCTCAGATTCGATATTCTGAAACGCGACAGCATCTCTTCCAGAGGCTTTGCTCCCGACAGGTGGGTCAGCTTTGGGGGCAAAGTTTGCCGGTCTCGCGATTGATCGAGGATGGTAGCACTGCTTTCGATCTCGGCCATCGTGCGTGACGACCTCTATCTCCGGTCCCAAATATTTTCGATGCCGCCCTGCACCGCGCGCTGCCGTTTCCTCTTGACAAGGTTTCGTTCTTCATCCAGTTTGTTCACTTATTGTTCTTAACTGGAGATCACGGACGGAATGGACTTGGAGCAGGCATTAGAAACTCAGCGGGTTAAGCTGCTTCGCCTTTTGGCGGGGTGGTTTGCGCTTGTTGGGGTTTTGTCTGCTGGTCCGTTTCAGTTGCCCGTGCCTCGATGGATTCTCGCGTTCTTTGACACGCTCCTCATCCGAGCGGAGTTGGCGGCGCAGTACCTTTTGACGGCTTCGATCTTTTTGCAGGGCGCGGGCAATGCTGTGGTTTTGGGTGATGTGCCAAAGCCAACGATGTCACGCGCAGAGGATGATGTGCCCTCTCCCGCTGAATTGCTTCGGCGGATGGAAAAGCTGCGGTCGCTGTTGGAAAATCTACCGCAACATGCTTTGCAGCGATCCGGCCAACGTCAAAATTCTTCGGCTTTTGATTGGTCTCGTCGGGGGGTCGAGATGATCGAGTGCAAGGCTGCCATGCACCGTCAGTGGTTCGCGCCGAGACTCGCAAGGCCTCCGGACATTCGCTGCGAAGACGGTGCGAAGATGATCAGGGTTTTTGAAACTTCCTCCCGATTTCGGGGTGGGAGGCGTTGGCGGTTTGGCCATCCGATTCAGGTTCCGTCGATCTCGTCAAATATTTGCGCTGCAAGCGTTTGAAAGAACGAGCCATAACAACAATCGTGGTGTTATAGGACAATCCACGAGGCTCGCGCACTCGCAAAGAAAGCTCCGTCATGCTGTCACGAAACCGAACCGCTCTG
The DNA here is from genome assembly GCA_964641645.1 of uncultured Neomegalonema sp. Classification (GTDB taxonomy): domain Bacteria; phylum Pseudomonadota; class Alphaproteobacteria; order Rhodobacterales; family Rhodobacteraceae; genus JAHDDY01. The sequence continues at coordinate 141 of CAZXMX010000137.1, read as the reverse complement.
CTCTTTGCCGCTTTTGGTGCGTTGGTGGCGGTGGCTGTTTTTGGGTTCATGGGAACCGGCGCGTTGCCCGACGCGGCCATTCCGATGATCGTTTTCGCCATCCTCTCAGCGGGGCTGATGGGTTGGCTGCTCGCACACAAG
>CAZXMX010000136.1:0-9023 GCA_964641645.1 uncultured Neomegalonema sp. | reverse complement strand
GCCTATGATACTGTCGCTTAAGCGACGGGAAAGTCGGTCACCGCCACACTAATCAGCAGATCAACATGAACCTTTGCTCTCAACGATCACCCCAACACCCCCAACTATAACGACACGCCTCGTCGCGTCTGATTGCGTCTGGAATTTGCACATGGGCAGGCCCCAAGAGGCCATGACGCTGTCGGCGGCCGCCCGGTCGCTAAGAAAAGCCGGTTGAATAGAGATGTCTCGATAATTTGACAATAAGATTTGTCTATTTAAGATGACAGCCTAAGCATCCTTAATCTACTGTGGGCTAAATAGGCGCCGAATGTAGGCACTATCGGATGGAAGGGAGATGGCATGACTGACAAAACCTCCAAAAAGCATCCACCGCTCATCGAATACTGGCTCTATTTCTCATTACTTATCGTCACCGTGTTTCCGAAAACGCTGTTCAATCGTTTAATTGGAATGATCTCTGGCTCCGCGCGCGAAGACATCAGCGTGCTCCGCGAAACGATAGACGAAACCCATCGTGCGACTGCAATGATCTTTGCTGCCTAGGGCGGTGTGCATCACCTAATCGAACACCGTGACGCGCGCCAAAGCCGCATGTAAAACTTACCATAATCGAGTGTATGAACGACTGCGGGGGCTTGATATATAAAGCTTGGCCTGAATGAGCCACGTCTGAAGCGCCGGTATTCGAATGGCGGCGCGGAACAATGCTGAGGTGGTACCGAGACGATGACGACCGAGACCGAACAGCGCCCCGTCACACCGACGCTTGACCGCGTCGCCTTCCCAAGCGATTTGCGCAAGATGAGCGATCGCGAATTGGGGTTGGTTGCCAAAGAACTGCGTGCTGAGACGATTTCGGCGGTTTCAGACACTGGCGGGCATTTGGGGTCGAGCCTCGGCGTGGTTGAGATGACCGTCGCTATTCATGCGGTCTTCAACACGCCCCACGATAAGCTGATCTTCGACGTCGGCCATCAATGCTATCCGCATAAAATCCTGACGGGGCGACGCGACCGTATTCGCACGCTTCGCCAGAAAGGTGGCCTGTCCGGTTTCACCAAACGCAGCGAGAGCGAATACGATCCGTTCGGCGCTGCGCATTCGTCGACATCGATTTCTGCGGCGCTCGGGTTTTCTGCTGCGCGGGATATGGGCGCTTCGACCGGCGATGGGATTGCCGTAATCGGGGATGGTTCGATCAGTGCGGGCATGGCCTACGAGGCGCTGAACAATGCGGGCAGTTTGGGTAAGCGATTGTTCGTTATCCTGAACGATAACGAGATGTCGATCGCGCCTCCTGTCGGTGCGATGTCGAACTATCTGTCTAGCCTCTATGAGAATACACCGCTTCATGCGCTGAAAGAAATTGCAGATGGCTTTGCGCAGAACCTGCCCGAGCCATTGCGCGAAGGCGCGATGCGTGCCCGGTCGTTGGTGACCGGTGAGGGCGCGGCGGATACGACTCTGTTTGAGAAGATGGGTTTTAATTACATCGGTCCCATCGATGGACACGATATGAGCCAGCTTTTGCCGGTGTTGCGCGCCGCCCGAGCGCGTGCCGAGGGTCCGACGCTGATCCACTGCGTGACCGTCAAGGGAAAGGGCTATGCGCCCGCTGAGAAGTCTGCCGACAAATACCACGGTGTATCCAAGTTCAACGTTGCATCGGGTAAACAATCCAAAACGATCTCGAACGCGCCCAGCTACACCGCGATCTTTGGTGAGTCTCTGGTCGCGGAAGCCGAACGCGACAGCCGTGTTGTCGCCATCACAGCGGCAATGCCGGATGGCACAGGTGTTTCGAAGATGGCCGAGCGCTTTCCTGCGCGGACCTTCGATGTTGGGATTGCTGAACAGCACGGTGTGACTTTTGCCGCAGGTTTGGCTGGGGCGGGAATGAAGCCGTTCTGCGCGATTTATTCGACCTTTTTACAACGAGGCTACGACCAGGTTGTGCATGATGTGGCCTTGCAGAACTTGCCAGTGCGTTTTGCAGTTGATCGCGCTGGTCTGGTCGGAGCGGATGGGGCGACCCATGCTGGGGCCTTTGACATTGCGTATCTCAGCAACTTGCCAAATTTCACGGTGATGGCGGCCTCGGATGAGGCTGAGCTGATGCATATGATTGCGACGGCGGTTGCGCATGACAGTGGGCCAATCGCTTTCCGCTTTCCGCGTGGTGCTGGTGTTGGCGTTGACTTACCGGAGCGCGGCGTGCCGCTTGAGATCGGAAAAGGCCGGATTGTTAAAGAAGGCTCGAAGGTCGCGTTGCTCTCATTTGGCGGACATCTTCAAGAGTGCATCGCTGCGGCGGAAGACCTCGACGCGCGTGGCGTCTCGACCACTGTTGCCGATGCCCGTTTCGCCAAGCCGCTCGATACCGATTTGATCGCGTCTTTGGCGCAGAATCATGAGGTTCTGATCACAGTCGAACAAGGCGCGACAGGCGGATTTGGCGCCCATGTCATGCATTGGATGAGCGACGAAGGCTTGCTCGATGGCAGTGTTCGGTTCCGGTCGATGACCCTACCAGACACGTTTATCGATCAAGCCAGCCCCGCTGAAATGTATGCCGAAGCCGGACTGACCAAGGACGACATCGCTGAGAAGGTGCTGAAGACATTGGACGTCTCCACGCCTGATTTCGGTCAGGCGAGCGCGTAGCCTCTCGGTATTCCGGGCTGCGTTCGCCTCGGAACAGCGTGACTTGTCGCGTTCAGCTACGCTAAAGCTTCTTGTCCGAAGATCTGATCGCTGTGTTTGTCGATGTAGATTTTGATCCATGGCGTGAAGCGTTCGGGGAACGCCGCGAGTTGTTCGCGAAATTCTTCTAAGGTGATCCACGCGAAGTCCATCACCTCATCCGGATTCGGCGTGATGGTTGGCGCAGCATCGAGGTCGGCGATGAAGATGTCGACCACCTCATGTTCGATCAGGCCCATGAAAACGTCAGCGCGATATTCGATCTGATCCCGGTGTTCGAGCGGAACGGTAAAGCCCAACTCTTCGGTCAACCGGCGCGCGGCGCAGGTCGCAGGATCTTCTTCCCAAAACGGGTGTGTGCAGCAGGTGTTCGCCCAAAGGCCCGGCGTATGATACTTTTTCATCGCGCGCCGTTGGATCAACAGCCGTCCTTCGTGCATGACGAAAGCCGATACGGCCTTGTGCCGGAGGCCACGTTGATGGACCTCCAATTTTTCGACGGGCATGAGCATGCCATCTTTCCATGCCGGAATCATCGTCGTCATGATGGCTCGTCTTCGTCCTTTTTGAGTAAGTCATACTTTCGCAGCCTGACATAGAAGCTCTGACGCGAAAGACCGAGCAGTTCCGCCGCAGCGACGCGATTGTTGTTGGTCAGCTCGACGGCTGTTTCAATGCACATCTTTTCGACAACATCGGCGGTGGCGGCAACAAGTTCTTTGAGAGGAGCTGTTCCAACCAAACTCTTTGCTGTTTGTATCGATTTACTTCGATCCGCAGGGTCAGAGGGTACCTCGGATCGAGCCGGATTCCGCAGAACGAATCCAAAGTAAGGCTTGGGCTGATCGTTCAAATGCGTGGCCGCGATCTCAACATTGACTTCGCCCCCATGCGCGCTTTTGAGTTTCGTCGTAAAGGTTTTGAGGCGCCCTGTCCGTGCCGTCGACTCGAGCAGAACTTTCTGATCAATGCCGCCGCGCAACAAGAAATCCCCTAACTGCTTGCCTTTTAAATCGGCTATTTGAATGACATCACAAAGAGCGAGAAAGCCTTCATTTGCATGGCGGATTGAGCCCTGAGCATCGGTAAATACAATCGCATCCGAACCGATCTGATAAAGCGTATTCAGCGCGACGGCGAGGTCACCCGAGGCGGGAGGAGCGTTCTCGTTCGACTCCAAATGGCACAAGATCATCATGTCACCAGCGGATCGAAAAAGTCTGGGCTTGATCCTGAGAGAGTCCCCAGATTTTCGAGCCACCACGCGGATAAAATCGGGATCGTCGCCGGTCGCCGCTCGGAGAATCCGATCAAGGGCTCGCCCTTTGTCGCTGTCGTTCAGAAGCGAGTTAACGGAAAGTCCCGATAGGCCATCAACCTTGCCGCCGAGCAATGTCGCCCCAAGCGCATTGATATCAACAATGGCCCCGTTGGACGCCTCGATAAACATCATCGCGTGGCTCAGGTTATCCCGCAATACGCGGTACCGGGTTTCGAAGTCTCGTTGCTTTTCGTACTCTTTTTCCAAGGCTAGTTGCGCGTGAACCAGCTGTTGTTGCACTTCGGCGGTGCCGCGTAAGTCTTGGCCCACCATGATGGATCGCCCTGACTTCCCGAGGCGTTGCACGGTGTATCGGATCGGAAATTTCCAATGCTTTCCGTCGAAATGGTTTAGTTCGATATTGCTAAAAACTGTTTCTTCGCCGCCTAACAATGCCTTTAGCCGCTTCGTCAGTTTAGGTCTGCTATCTTCCGTCAGCAAATCGCCGATCGCTTGGCCGCACCAGTGATCGAGGGGGCCGAGCGATTGGCTCGCGTCATTAAGGGAAACGCTTTCGACAACGTTTGCGTTGTCCAGCGTAATCACAATGTCGCTCGCATTGCGCAGCGCCAGTTCGATCGGTGAAACCGCATCTTCTGGCGCATTGTCGGCGCGGAGCTGTTTGTTCTGCGATTTCGCCAAGACGCTTGTCCCGTCAATAAGATCGTTAAGAAGCAAAAATTTCGAACCGCCACAAGTTCCTTGCTGGGGGTTCGATCTGAAAGAAGCCGAATGCTTCCTCTGCGGTCTTGGCGATCAAGTCTGCCCCAAAGTCGGCGACTACATCATCAGAGCAATCAATGCCCGCCGCCCCGGGTTTTACGATCAGGGTACTCGCCCCGGCATCGCTTATGAATTTCGTGAATTGTGAACCAGATCTGTGTGGCCGGATTTCCCGCGCCATTACCGATTTCCCCTCTGGTCACTTGCCGATTTCAGGCAGCAATTGCTACGGCGGACTCGTTGTCTACTCAGGTAGACGAATGGTCGCACGGGCCTGTTCGACTTGTCGAGAGTTTCGTGCGCTTATTCACATGTGAACTCGTCGATTAGTTGAATCAATTTCATAAGAAACTGATAGTTAGGGTAGAAACGTGGATTCTAACAATTACGTGAAAGACGAGGTCGAGAATTTAATTTGTCAGAAAATGTTGACAGCTTGTTCTTCCTATAGCCGCGCAAAAGCGTTCTAACGCTCGAAGGGGCAGACCTATAACTGGATGCCGAACGTACATGCTCGGTCGGACAATTGGTTTCTGACGAAAAATTGTGGCTGGCGTTATTGCTGCACCAGCCTTCCGAATCTACAGAACTTAAGCTATCAATATCCTGCGATGACGAACGGGGAAGTTGCTATGACTTTTGATGCTCTTTTTGAAGCCCAACTCGATACGCTGCGTGAAGGTGGCAATTATCGGGTGTTTGCGGACCTAGAGCGTCGTCGTGGGGCCTTTCCGAAAGCGCGGAACCACTTTGATGGTGGCGAACGCGAGGTCACGGTCTGGTGCTCGAACGACTATCTCGGCATGGGGCAGCACCCGACGGTTTTGCAAGCGATGCACGATACCTTGGAAGAGTGCGGCGCTGGCGCCGGTGGAACCCGTAACATCTCTGGCACGAACCATCACCACGTTATGCTGGAGCGCGAGCTTGCTGACCTGCACGGCAAAGAAGACGCTTTGCTGTTTACTTCGGGTTACGTGTCTAACTGGGCGGCGCTTGGCACCCTCGGCTCTCGCTTAGAAAATTGCATTATCTTCTCGGACGAGCTGAACCACGCCTCGATGATCGAAGGCATGCGCCATTCTCGGGCCAAGAAGGTGATCTGGAACCACAATGATGTCGCTGACCTAGAGGCGAAGCTTGCTGCTGCTGATCCGGATGCACCGAAGATCGTCGCCTTTGAGAGTGTGTATTCGATGGACGGCGATATCGCTCCGATCGAAGCCATTTGTGACGTTGCCGATAAATACGGCGCGATGACGTATCTGGACGAAGTTCACGCCGTTGGCCTTTACGGCGCAGAAGGTGGTGGCGTGGCTCAGCAAGAGGGTATCGCGCATCGCGTGACGCTCATTGAAGGAACGCTTGGCAAGGCCTTTGGCGTGATGGGCGGGTATATCACCGGCTCTCATTCGCTTTGTGACTTTGTGAGATCTTTTGCGAGTGGGTTTATCTTCACGACAGCTTTGCCACCAGCAGTTGCAGCCGGCGCGCTCGCGTCGATCAAGCACTTGCGCGGCAGCGATATGGAGCGGATGCGCCAGCGAAAGCAGGTTGCGACCCTTCGGAATCGGCTCGATGAGGCTGGCATTCCTCACCTCATGAATCCGGGGCATATTGTGCCCGTCATGATCGGTGATGCGGCAAAGTGTAAAATGATCAGCGACATTTTGCTGGATGAGTACGGCGTCTACGTGCAGCCGATCAACTATCCCACCGTTCCAAAGGGAACCGAGCGCCTGCGCTTTACACCATCGCCGTTGCACACAGACGCGGATATCGAACATCTGGTGCAGGCATTAGGGCGCTTGTGGTCGCAATGCGCGCTTTCACGGGCCGTTGCCTAAACCATAGCTTTGAGTTTACCGTATTCTGGGGGCACATGGGAGTGTTGCTATGCCGGACGAGAAAACCGAAACGAAGTTCGTAACGAAAGACTTTCTGTGGGCCTATATTGCTCTCGGGGTGTTCTTCGTGGCCATGGCGCTTCAGTCCATTTGGGGCGAAGGTGGGTTCATGGTCGACTTGTTCGCCTTCCCTCGCATTCTGACGGTAATCATTGCGATCCTCTTTGGGTTCGGGCTGGGTTGGCTGGTTTATCCACGTCGCTACTGGCCTTTCACCGACGATTGAGACTTCTATAACCTGACCTAGGGGCGCGTCTTGCGTGACCTTTGCGTGCGTGCAAGGGTCTTAAGCAGCGTTGCGGCGTTTGATAGCCGCTTTCTAGATTGGGAGATTGTAATGGGCGCGACCATGCGGATGGCGGCGAGAGAAGACATCGCCAAGCACGAAGCTATCCCTCTCGACGATCGATATGATCTTGAATCAACCTATCAGGTTTTAGAGCGGGCTGCAGAAAAGTGGCCGTCCAACCCTGCGGTCTCATTTCAGCTCAAAGGTAAGCCCAACGACAAGTCGTATAGTTGGGACTATGCCAAACTGTTATCAGTGACCACGAAGGCAGCGAACTTATTCCGCAGCCTCGGGGCGACAGAGAAAAACTCGGTGGCCCTCGTTCTCCCAAATCTACCCGAAACACTGGCCGCGATGTTCGCCGCGCAAACGTCGGGCATCGTTAACCCGATCAATCCACTGCTGGAGCCAGAACAGATCGCCTCAATCCTTCGCGACGCGGATGCGAAGATCGTCGTGACGTTGAGCGGATTTCCCAAAACAGAGATCGCGCAGAATGTCGCTGAGGCCCTGAAATCAACTCCGATGGTTGAGACGTTGATCGAGGTGGACATGCGCAAGTATGTCACGCCACCCTTGTCTTGGTTGATCCCTCTGATCCGCCCGAAGGTTGACCGCAGCCATGGGAAAAAGGTCCTGCAATGGGAAACCGCGCTGGCCGAGCAACCCGATGACAAACTGAATTTCGACATCCCACCCGGCGGACGGGAGCGCGTCGCAGCCTATTTCCATACCGGTGGAACAACGGGCGACCCGAAGCTCGCGACGCACAAGATCGGTGGAATGGTCTTTATCGGCCATGTTGTGAAAGAGGGCGTGCTCGACGAGGGCGATGTCATTTTATGCGCTCTTCCCCTGTTCCACTGTTTTGGCGCTTATGTCATGGGACTGACTTCGCCGATGAATGGCGGGCATCTGATCCTCATGACTCCAGCGGGGTTCCGAGGGGAGGGCGTCATCGACAATTTCTGGAAATTGGTCGAGCGCTATAAGGTTAACTTCTTCATGTCTGTCCCGACAGCATTAGCGGCGCTGAACCAGCGGCCTGTGGACGCTGACGTGTCTTCGCTGACTTATACGGTTTGCGGCTCTGCTCCTCTGCCTGTCGAACTGTTCAATCAGTTTGAGAGCAAGACCGGGATCAAGATCTTGGAGGGCTATGGTCAGACCGAAGCCACGGTCGTTTGCTCGGTCAATCCACCTGATGGGGAGCGCAAGATCGGCTCCGTCGGATTTCCGCTGCCCTATACCCGCATGAAGCTGTTGCTGATCGACGATGATGGCGTGTGCACAGGTGAAGCTGAAGAGGACCAGATCGGTGAGATTTGCATCGCTGGCCCGCACGTCTTTCCCGGCTATAAAGACATTCCTCGCGACAAGGTCTTCGTTAAAGGGCCGGATGGAGATGAATGGTTGCGATCCGGCGACTTGGGACGGGTTGATCCGGATGGCTACTATTGGATTACCGGGCGTGCAAAAGACCTAATTATACGGGGTGGGCACAATATCGATCCCGGAATGGTGGAAGAGGCCATCATGACTCATCCTGCGGTCGCGATGGTTGCCGTGATCGGCCAGCCTGATTCTTACGCCGGAGAATTGCCCTGCGCTTACGTCGAGTTAAACGAGGGAGCGAGCGCTACGCCGGAAGAAATCGTTGCTTTTGCCGATGAGCATGTCCCGGAGCGGGCAGCACAGCCAGTTTATGCCGAAGTCATGGATGAATTGCCGAAAACCCATGTCGGGAAAATCTTTAAACCCGACCTGCGGCGGGCTGCCATTCGACGGGTTTACACCGAAGCCCTTGGAAAAGCTGGAATTACTGCTGAAGTTAGCTGCGAAAAGGACGAAAAGAAGGGTGTCATCGCTGTGGTTAAGCCCACAGATGGCAGTGACGAGGCCAAGATTGCCGGGGTTCTCAACTCCTTCGCGATCGCGTGGAAGATGGAATAGTGGCGGGGAAGGAATAAACCGCTTCCCAAGCTCGTCGCCCTTTGCTAATTGAGCCGCCTACCACGTAAATGTGCGGTCGTGGCGGAATTGGTAGACGCGCAGCGTTGAGGTCGCTGTCCGGTAA
>CAZXMX010000135.1:0-9106 GCA_964641645.1 uncultured Neomegalonema sp. | reverse complement strand
GGGCCGTCTGCCCGTTCAATATCGCCGGGATACGTGCTGCGACATCCCGCGGCGATCAAGATGGCCGACCACTCGCTGCCTACTTCGGGCGAAGAGATCGGCATTTGATCAATCTGCAACGCGGCCTCAAGCAACCGCGCGGTATTTTCGGCACGCTCAATGTAGCGTCCAAGCCAGAACAGTCCCTCTGCTGTTCGACTAAGCATCGGCACCCTCGCGAAGGACCCAAGTGTCCTTCACCCCTCCCCCTTGGCTAGAGTTGACGACCAGTGATCCCTCTCGCAGAGCCACACGTGTCAGACCGCCCGGGATCAATCGCGTTTCCCGCCCGGTGATGACGTAAGGCCTCAGATCGACATGGCGTGGTTCGATGCCCCGTTCGGTGAGTGACGGCGCACTTGAGAGAGCGAGGATCGGTTGAGCGATATACGCTCCAGGTTCTGCTTTGATCCGCCTTGCGAATTCTTCTATTTCAACACTGGTCGCTGCATTGCCAATCAACATACCATATCCACCGGAACCATGGACCTGCTTAACCACTAACTCGGTTAGGTGACTCAACACGTAAGCACAGTCTTCGGGTTCCGAGCATCGCCAAGTCGGCACATTCGACAAGACCGGTTCTTCTCCGAGGTAGAAGCGGATCATGTCTGGAACGAATACATACGTCGCCTTATCATCCGCGACTCCTGTTCCGGGCGCGTTTACAATCGTGACGCCGCCGCCTCGGTAAACGTCCATGAGGCCGCGCACACCCAGCAGAGAATCCGGACGAAAACAATCAGGGTCCAGAAAAGCATCATCGATCCTGCGATACAAAACGTCGATTGATTGGGGGCCATCAATCGTTCGCATCCAGAGTCGGCCATCCTGCGTGAAAAGGTCCTGACCCTCCACGAGTTCAACCCCCATCCGATCAGCTAAAAAACTGTGCTCGTAATAGGCCGAATTCATATAACCTGGGGTGAGAAGCGCTCGCGTTGGTAAGCCTTCGCAGTTTGGCGGCGCAACCTCATCCATTGCAGTAGCGAGCATATCAGGATACCCCGCGACCGGGCGAATGGCTCCAGAGTTGAAAAGCTGAGGAAACATTCGCGCCATGACTTCCCGTGTCTCAAGAACGTAAGAAACCCCAGACGGCGTGCGGCAGTTATCCTCCAACACATAGAACTCATCAAGTCCGGTCCGAACAATGTCGACGCCAATGATGTGCGCCCAGATATCGTTCGGGGGCCTGATCCCCTCCATGATCGACTCATAGGCGGGGTTTTTCTCAACGAGGTCCGCAGGCACGATCCCCGCTTTTAGGATCTCTTTCGCCCCATACACATCCGCAAGAAACGCATTGAGTGCCTTGGCGCGCTGTATTGAGCCGCGCTCAACAATATCCCATTCACGAGACGAGAAAACGCGCGGGATCATATCAAATGGGATCAACCGCTCTGGATCTCCACCCTCACCGTAAACCGCGAAGGTGATGCCAACACGTCGAAAGAGGGCCTCTGCCTCAGGACGGCGCTGCAGTAGCGCTTCCACACCGTTTGCCGCAATCCAACTTTCAATTGTGCGATAAAGACTTCGAACGTCTCCATCGCAGAGCATTTCATTGAACATAACGTCAGCTAGTTGCGCAGGTTATCGGACATACTTCACTATGAAGCACTGCTATCGGTCGTGTAAAGGCGCGCTGCGCGAGCGCGCACGTTACCGTGACAACAAATGTATCGAGCTGCGGGTCTCACCCTTCGGAACGGATCATCGATCGCTTAGCGATAAACTTCGTCCTCGCCGGGGAAGGAACGGTCTTTGACGTCAGAGGCATATTGCTCGACTGCCCCTTTGATCACCGCCCCCAGGTCGCAGTACTCGCGAACAAACTTTGGGGTCCACGGGTTCATACCCAGCATATCCTCAAGAACTAGAATTTGCCCATCGCATTGCACAGACGCACCGATCCCGATTGTCGGGATCGCAATTTCGTTCGTAATTTTCGCAGCGAGTGGTTCGACCATCCCCTCAAGAACGACGGCAAAAGCGCCCGCTTCCGTAACCGCGTGCGCATCGTCGATATGAGCGGCCCACGTCTCTTCGTCGCGTCCCTGCGTCTTGAAGCCGCCAAGCACATGGCTGGATTGAGGCGTGAGTCCAGTATGCGCCATCACCGGGATACCCCGTTCAACGAGGAAGCGGATCGTCTCCGCCATGCGTGATCCGCCCTCCAGCTTGATCGCACCACAGCCAGTTTCTTTCATGATTTTTGCGGCGTTTCTAAAAGCGATGTTGGGGCTTTCCTCGTATGTGCCGAAAGGCATGTCCACGACGATCAAGGCTTTCTGGGTCCCACGAACAACAGCGCGGCCATGCATAATCATTAGATCAAGCGGCACACCGACGGTGCTATCCATCCCGTGCATCACCATCCCGAGGCTATCACCGACCAGAATAAAGTCGGCAAACTCATCGACGATTGCTGCCGTGTGAGCGTGATAGGACGTGAGCGAAACGATCGGTTCGCCACCTTTGCGATTGGCGATTTTCGGAACAGTGTTCCTGCGAACGGATGTCGATTGAACGCTCATAGTGTGACTTCTTTCTGATCAATCAAAAGGACTTCTCCAAAGAGTGCGGAGATCATGATTCCAATCGTTTCTGTAGGACGACCGCTGGCGAGACTGAAATCGCTGGCATTCACGACATCCACAGCTTTCAGGTCCGCCAAATCTTCACTGGCAAAGAGGGTCTCGATTCCAGCAATGGCCGCTTCAATTGTTCCTCCAGAACGTAATTCAGCCTCAGCCTCGACCAAGGACCGATGCATGATCGGTGCGGCCGCGCGGTGCACATCGGTCAAGCGCACGTTGCGAGACGAGAGAGCAAGACCGTCATCAGCGCGCACGGTTGGAATCCCATGGATTTTGATCGGAAAATGAAGATCTCGAACCATCCTCTTGATGACGGATAGCTGTTGATAGTCCTTTTCGCCGAAATACGCGAAATCCGCTTCAGTAATGTGAAACAGCTTACTGACAACGGTAGCAACACCCCGAAAATGGCCGGGCCGTACCTCGCCGTGAAACCGACCAGCCAATGAGGTCGTTTCCACGATCGTTTCGTCGCCCTCTGGATAGATCTCATCTGCTCGTGGAATAAAGACGGCTGCAACCCCCGCCTCTTCCAGCAAGGAAAGGTCAGCTTCTTCTGTGCGCGGATACTTTATTAGATCGTCAGGGTTTCCGAATTGGGTCGGATTGACAAATATTGTCGCTACAACGAACGGATGATCCTTTGTCGCCGCTTTGACCAAAGCGGCATGCCCGGCGTGCAGGGCGCCCATCGTCGGCACAACGGCCAACGAACCCAAAGCGCGCTTCTCGCGCGAGAATTCCCGCATCTCAGAGATTGTTCGACAGATTCGCATGGTCAGACAATCATCGGATTTTGCCCGTCAGATCAAGCGCTCAGACGACAACAAGAGTGCAAGGGAAAAAGCCAATCGCAGCGGAAAACAAGGCTCGCCCGCCTCTGCCCCTTCCGGCTACCGTTTCAAAAAAAAAACGCCCGCTCGAAAAAATCGAGCAGGCGCCTCAAAACCGTTCAGCGTTAGATCAGTAGCTGTTCGACTGAAGGTAGGCGATCACATCAGCACGGTCGCTTGGCTTCTTCAAACCGGGGAACGACATCTTCGTTCCCTTTACGAGCGCTTTTGGCTTCGCAAGGAATGCATCGAGCGTTGCTGCGTCCCAGACGATACCGGAAGCGCCAAATCCTGACATCGCGCTAGAGTATTTGAACCCGCCAACGGAACCTGGCGTCCGTCCAACCACGCCTTGCAGCGAAGGTCCGACCTTATTCTTCGCACTGTCGACGACGTGGCACGCTTTGCACTTCTTGAACACTTTAGCGCCTTTGGCGACATCTGCAGCAGAAGCAGGGGCTATGCTCGCAGCCAAAACTAGACCCAAAGTAACTGCACTCAATTTCATCTTCGACATGTATCATTACTCCCGTTCAATATCGCCCGTCTCAAACATATGGGAATTGAAAGGGTGAGATCAATAAAGGATGACGTTACCGGAACGTGATAAAATTGTGATTGAGGCGTGAGATTGTTTTTTGTCAGTCGGAAGCCGCATTCGGGTTGAGTCCCCAAACCGTCCAGTTCAGAAGTGCTGCGATGCTGACCCAAGCAAAATAAGGTACGAAAAGCAGTGCAGCGAGGGGCGAAACAGGCCAAGCAACCGCAATAAAGAACAAAATGGCAATCAAGAGACCGCAAACGTCCCAGAACGCCCACCCCATGCGTCGCATCCCAAAGAACAGCCATGACCATGCGGCGTTGAGGATCAATTGCACCCCCCAAATGCTCAATATCAGTCCAAACCCCGCTTCTTGCCAGATCAACCAACCAGCCACCGCGATGAGCACGTACAAAATACTCCAAACCACTGGAAAAACCCATTTCGGCGGATTCCAATCAGGTTTTCGCAACCGATCGTACCACTCGCCGGGCTTAAAAAAGGCCCCGCTGAGCGCGGCCATCGCGACGAAAATACAAAATATGATCAAGGCCATCGATATCTCAAACCCCAGTAAGCAAAATTCGCCTGCCCTAGGTTCCTTTTTTGGCAGCGGCGGTGAACAGTGCTTTTGGCTCAGCGATGCCATGCTTCTTTAAGGCGTCTTTGAAGCGCGGCGACATGACGATAACACCGCGATGACCGCCAAGACACATCGATCTCGCCGTATCAGGTACAGTTCCGATATGCCGCATGTGACCGCCCAGTGTCGCGACGGTCAGCGGTCCATAATCAAGCGCAAAGCGAGCCTCCGGGTCCTGTTGACGCAACGATTCCGCCAAGGCGACTGCATTCTTCAACGAAGCAACCAACAACCCCGTATAACCGTCTTCTGCTTCAATCACGGCAGCGGTTGGCTTGGTTGAAAACGGTTTCGCTAAATCGGCAACCCCGAGAACAACTCCGTCACCGATTGATGCGGAATCCCCGTCTGGCAGGGCCTCAGAAGGTATGACATCAAACAACGCTTGCTCTGCGAGAGCCTCCGCAACGGACAAAGCGTCCTCGGGCCATTCAGATCGCTCTATCGTAATGGCATAGGGACGTTTCGTATGGTTCTCGACGACTGTGCTGCCCTGTAAAGGAAGCATCACGATACCCTCATCGGTGAGCCGAACATGAACACCGGTCGATTGATCGGCGTGAAAAACCTCTGACACCGGCCCATCAATGGCCCGCGCTGAATATGCGCCCTGAGGGAATTCGTGCTCAAGGTCCCGGCGCTCCATCGCCCCCAAGTTCTGTTGAACGGCAACATGCTGAGCCGAACTCGGCCCGCTGCCACAAAATGTCGCCACAGAACTCTTCAAACCGGCCACGGAGAACAACAACTCGACGCTTTTGGCCAAATCCCGGTGATACCCGGCACCGCATCCCTGACAAGCCAGCAATGCTGGGATCTTTTTCAATTCTGCGATTTCAACAGCCGACGAGCGGCAAACCGGACACACGGCCCGATAACGCATCCGAAGATCGCCGGATTGAACGGCGGTGAGGCAAGCCCGAAAAGCTTCCGAATGACTGACTCCTAGGGATCGAGCGAGCCGCTTCGATCGCAGGTCAATGCGATCGGCAAGGGGCGCAACCGCCAACCATTGTGCAAATTGGGTGAGGAGTTGCGCCTCCTTACCCTTCCCTTTTGGCATTGCTTTCAAGGGTTTCTTTCGCACCCTCGCCGAATAATTAGAGTAAAAGTCGCCAATTGGCTTTCCGCAATACGCCTCGGCTTCTAACGTGAACTTCTTGAACTTGCGCGCGGCTTGCTTGAGATGCCCGGACGCAACCAACATCCGCCCCATCGCGCCTCGTGGATCGACGCTCAACGTGTAGTGCATGTGCGTTCTACCCGATTCAGCGGGCATAAACATCAGCACGCCGCCCGTTTCTCTCAGGGGGCCGTGATCGTAAAACCGTCGCCAGCGCCACCATCCGTTCTCGACCCACTCAAAGGGTGGTTCTTCCCAGCGCACGCGCTTTTCGTCTTCGACCATCTCACCGTAACGGCGCCGAAGACTCTCGCTATCGAAGGTTTCGCTGATGCTGTAGCGCGGCAAATCGAGCGCCTCATTCAGTCGAGCCGTATCCGAAAGAAGCGGCCAAAGCTGGCTGGGAGCCGCCGACAGATCCCATTCGTATGTCTTCTCGATAAGACCTTGACGCATGCGCCCCGTCACTCCCCAGATTACGCCAGCCGCGATCAGACCCGCTTCGCGCGGTCATATCACAGCGTTTGCGGCAACGGGATGACAAAAATCCAAGGTAATTATCGCAGAAATGCGAGGAGGCAAAGTGTTGCACCGCTAGGGCCTTCTACTTATGGTCCCGCCAGACTAAATGGCAGAACGCCGCAACCCTCACGTCGGAAACAACCCATGCTACACGCACTGCGCAACTCCGTTAACTCGCTCGGGGCAAAAATCCTTCTCGGATTGCTCGTATTGGCTTTTGCGGCTTGGGGGCTAGAGGGCGTCTTTGCTGCGCGAACTCAGACAGTGGCGGCCACGGTCGGGAAGGCTGAAATCCAGATTCAAGATTTTGCCCGCGAATTCGACGGTCGTTTGCGGTCTTTGCGGCAGACGACGGGTTCGAGCCTGACCGCTGAAGACGCGCGCCGCAGCGGTTTCGATCAAATTATTCTCAGCCAAATGGCCACGGAAACGGCCCTAAGTGAAGAAGCCAAAGCACTGGGCCTCGACGCATCAGATACCGCAGTCAGCGAAGCGATTGTCAGCGCACCACAATTTTTAGACGCCTATGGCAAGTTTGATCGCACGGCTTACGATGCGACACTGAGCCGGAACGGCCTGCGTCAAAACCAGTATGAAGAGAGCATCAGAAACGATCTTGCGCGAGATGCGATGCTTCAATCCATTGGTAACGGCACAACGGCTCCGCGCGCGCTCGCGGAGGCGCTCTACAAATACCGCAATGAAAAACGTGCCTTCGAATACATCGCGCTGTCGCCTTCCGACGTGGACGAACCCGGTGAGCCGTCGGACGAACAGCTGTCTACCTACCACGAAGAAAATGCGGCACGCTTCACGGCACCAGAATTCCGCAAAGTTTCCTACGTCGCCCTGACCATCGCCGAGGTCGCGGCGGGCCTCGACAGGTCTGACCAAGAGCTGCGGGTTGAATACAATTCGCGGATCGATGCCTACACCACGCCCGAACGGCGCGATATTGAACAAATCGTCTTTGATAGCGAGGAAGAGGCAAAAGAGGCTGCTCAAAAAATCGCTGATGGCGAACCTTTCGCAAAGCTTGCCGAAGCGCGCGGCTTGAGTGCAAACGATGTTTCCCTCGGCGTTCAAACTCGCGCTGAGTTGCCGGGCGCGCTGGCTGATGCGGCTTTTTCTGCTGAGAAACCGGGGATCGCCGATCCTATTGGCACCGCACTCGGCTGGTCCCTCCTCAATATTCGCTCAATCGAACCCGAAAACGTTGTCACCTTCGAGGAAGCAAAAGAAGACTTGCGCCGGGAATTGACGACGACCGAGGCACGACAGCTCGTCCCAGAATACTCGATCGACATGGACGATGAGTTGTCCGGTGGATCGACGCTGCTTGAAACTGCCAAGGCATCGAATGGCCGTTTCTCTGAAGTTGCTGCCGTAGATGCAACGGGGCGCGATCCAGAGGGTGAGCGAGTTCCTGACCTACCCCGTGACCCGATCCTTCTGACCAGCATTTTCGATGCCGAGGTGGGTGACGAGCCATCACTGATCGAAGGTTCGACCGGAGATTACTTTGCCGTCGTGGTGGAAGAAGTGACCCCCTCCGCCCTGCGTCCCTTGGACACGGTTCGCGACGATGTTTCCGGCGCATGGGAAGTTTCCCAACGGGAAGCCGCACTTGAAGAACTCACGGAGAGCCTCGTTAAAGAAATCGAAGGCGGCGCGACCCTCGCAGAACTTGCTGAAGAGAGAGGGCTCGACGTCGCCTCCGCAGGTCCGGGCACCCGCACCGACCGTTCACTTGGCCTGTCGCCAGAATTGCTGACGCAGTTGTTCGAAGCCGACAAAGACAAACCTCTCCAAGGCTCCGCGTCGAACGGCCTTGAACGCCTCGTCGGAACGGTTACGGAAATCGAGACCGCGACGTCTGAAGAGGACGTCACCGCCATTGATCGCTCGACCGAAGCCTACGCCGCACGGTTGGCTCAGGATTTTGTCGATCAGTTCTCGCGCACAGCCCGTGACAGCCACCCATTCCAACCGAACCCGCTCGCACTTGAAGCCTTGTTTACAGGACAAGGTGGTTATGGCGGCGGGCATGGTGGCGGGTACTAATAACGTGCTCATCGAGCCTAGCTTCGCCGACTTTTCCGCCCGCTACGAGCGCGGCGAAAGCCAAGTCATCTGGACTCGGCGGGGCGCTGATACCGACACGCCCGTTTCCTTAATGCTGAAACTCGGCCAGGGCCGCCGCGATAACTTCCTGCTCGAATCCGTAACCGGCGGCGAGAAACGCGGACGCTACTCAGTCATCGGGATGAAGCCGGACCTGATCTGGCGATGTCGGGGCGATACCGTCGAGATCAACCGGTCCGCCCGTTGGGACGATACGGCTTTCGAAAAAGACGAGACCGCTCCGCTCGACAGTCTGCGCGCGCTGCTACGCGAGAGCGCAATTAACCTGCCCCAAGAACTGCCACCCATGGCCGCTGGCGTTTTCGGATACCTCGGGTACGACATGATTCGTCATGTTGAGAATTTGCCAAAGCCGAACGCCGATCCGCTGGGTCTGCCCGACGCCATTTTGACCCGGCCAACCCTCGTCGTCATTATCGATAACGTCGCTGACATGGTGACGATTGTTTCGCCCGTTCGCGCACAGTCCGGCGTCGATGCAAGAGCAGCTTACGCCCGTGCCGCTGAAAGGATCGCCGACACCGTCGAGGACATGAGTCGCGCCTTGCCACCTGAACCGCGCCTGCCGGACGGCGCACTCGAAGGCGAAGCGATCTCAAATACCACCGACGACGAATACCGCGCCAAAGTAGACAAAGCCCGCGAGTACATCGCGGC
>CAZXMX010000134.1:0-9174 GCA_964641645.1 uncultured Neomegalonema sp. | reverse complement strand
CTTACTTTCCGCTTTCGGTCAAAAAGCACCTGCGCGCGCAAGAGATCGCCGAAGAGAACCACTTGCCGTGCATCTACCTCGTGGACAGTGGCGGTGCGAACCTGCCTCACCAAGACGAAGTTTTCCCCGACCGCGATCACTTCGGACGCATCTTCTACAATCAGGCACGCATGTCCGCCAAAGGCATCAGCCAGATTGCTGTCGTCATGGGCAGTTGCACGGCGGGCGGCGCATATGTCCCGGCCATGTCGGACGAGACGATCATCGTGCGCGAGCAAGGCACGATCTTCCTCGCCGGACCGCCTCTCGTCAAAATGGCCACCGGCGAAGAAGTCACCGCCGAAGACTTGGGCGGCGGCGACACGCACACGCGCCTCTCGGGCGTTGCGGATCACCTCGCAGAAGACGACGCCCATGCACTGGCCCTCGCGCGCCAGATCGTCAGCAATCTCGGCGCACCGAGCCGCGCGTCGGTCGAGCGGACCACCCCCGAAGACCCCGCCTACGATCCCGCAGAAATTCTCGGCGTCGTCCCGGCAGACCTGAAAACCCCCTATGACATTCGCGAAGTCATTGCCCGCACGGTCGATGGCTCGCGCTTTGACGAGTTCAAGGCACGGTACGGCACGACGCTGGTCTGCGGCTTCGCGCATATCCACGGCCTGCCTTGCGGCATCATCGCCAATAACGGCGTGTTGTTTTCCGAAAGCGCTGTCAAAGGCGCACACTTTGTGGAGCTGTGCTCGCAACGGAATATCCCGCTTGTTTTTCTCCAGAACGTCACCGGCTTTATGGTGGGCCAAAAGTACGAGGCGGGCGGCATCGCCAAGGATGGCGCAAAGCTGGTCACAGCCGTCGCGACCACCTCGGTGCCCAAGATCACCATGCTGGTTGGCGGATCGTTCGGTGCTGGCAATTACGGCATGTGTGGCCGTGCCTATCAGCCACGCTTTTTGTGGACATGGCCGAACAGCCGCATCTCGGTAATGGGCGGCGAGCAAGCGGCAGGCGTGCTGGCGCAAGTCAAACGCGGCGGGTTTGAAACCCCCGAAGAAGAAGCGGCGTTCAAAAAACCCATCGAGGATATGTTCGAGGAACAATCGCACCCCCTCTATGCCTCCGCACGGCTCTGGGATGATGGGATCATCGACCCCCGCCAAACCCGAGATGTCTTGGGCCTTTCCCTTTCCGCCGCCCTCAACGCACCCATCGACGAAACGCGCTTCGGCGTGTTTAGGATGTAATGATGTCTGTTGCCCAAGTCCTTGCGACTGCGCTGTGCCTGACGATTTTCTCGTTCTCCGCCGCTTTCGCTGAGTCTAGTCGCCTCACGCTCGAAGAGGCGATCGACGCAGCGGGTGTGAGTTTTGTCGAGAAAAAGCCTGTCACGCATATCGAGACTGACGGTTCTGAAGGAAAAGGTCTGACGATCACCTACAGCCCGCCTGATGACTACGTTTACGATGATAAACGCTTACCCGAAAGCATGCGCACCGTCGCGTCACTTGCTTGCCAGAAGTACAGGCGAGAACTCGGGGCCGATGCGTTCGAGACGAAGCTGATCGTTGAGTTCAAGCGGGTCATCTCGGATGAAAGAACCTCATCAATCCTGTTGTCCCCCGTCTTCACGGTCAGGCGGCGAGAGGCGATTCAAAGCAACGAAGAGTTTCCTCCATATCGGCACTGCATTGGTTTCGAGGCCAAAATTCAAGAGCCTCTATCGAGTTGGGTGTCGATAGCCGCACGCCATTTCGCCATACGCTTGCGCTCTCATCACCTCTCCCTCACGTCAGTCCAATTCCGCGATATGGCAAAAGCGTTGCAATGGGATGGTTTGGATCCCGGAAAAGTTTGGTTTGCACAGTTTAAATTTTCAGAGGAAGCGGGTGTTGACGAACTTTCTTCTGGTGATCTTGATGAAGCTTTGGAATTGGCTTGCCAGTATATTCGAGAAAGGTACACGCCTCATGTAGATCCGAACGATCAGACCACGAATCCAAAGGCAAACATGATCACTTTTTCCGACTCGTCCAGATCAATACGCCGCTACTATTATTTCGCGGAAGATGCGTCCTGCGCGGTCGATTACAATAAATGGCCCATGTTTAAGCAGTCTAATAAGCGCCACGATCCAAACGATTGGGAGCAATAGATCATGGTTCATCCATCATCCCCAATCCGCGACATCTTGGGTCTCTCCCTCTCCGCTGCGCTCAACGCGCCCATCGACGAAACACGCTTCGGCGTGTTCAGGATGTAGCATTGATTGAGCGCATCGACATTGTGCGCGCAGGCATTCTTGACGTCGATGTAGACGTCATCGTGAACGCTGCGAATAAATCTCTGCTTGGTGGGGGTGGTGTTGATGGGGTGATCCATCGTGCAGCGGGTCCGAGCTTATTGGAGGAATGTCGCGCGTTAAATGGATGTGAGACGGGAAGCGCCAAGATCACGGGCGCGCATGACTTACCGCAGCGACATATCATTCACGCTGTCGGCCCGATCTGGCGCGGTGGCGAGAACGAAGAACCAGAGGCGTTGCGGTCATGTTATCAGGTATCGTTAAACTTAGCTGTTGAGAATGGATGTAAGACCATCGCGTTTCCAGCAATCTCGACCGGCGCTTACAGCTATCCCGCTCAGGAAGCGGCGATCATTGCTATTCAGGCGATATCAGACTTTTTGGAGACGGACGAATCGCTCCAAAAAGTGATCTTGTGCTGCGTCGATAAGTCGACGATGGCGCATTATCGTAAAGCGCTTCGGCGTGTTCAGGATGTAGGGCGGGCAACGCTGGGGGAACGGTCACATGGCTAAAACAGACGAGCTCGAAGACTTCATCAAACTTGCCGTCGCGAAGGGCGAGTCGCTCAGCCGCATTGAGTCTGTCCTTCTCGAGTCCGGCTGGGACACCGAGCGCGTTACCGCATCAGTGGGCCGCTATGTCGAAGCAGACTTTCCAGTCCCGGTCCCTAAGCCGCGCCCGTTTGTTTCCGCGCGCCTGTTCTTCATGCACTTCTTCTATTTCATTTTGCTCTATCTGGTGACCTACAACGCGGTCTCGATTCTCTTTAGCGCACTAGATCATTATCTGCCTGATGGTTTGGGTCGATATCGGGGGGTGTATTGGAGTACAAATCTGGGTCGTTCGATTCAGGACAATCTCTCGATCCTAATCGTTGCGGCGCCTCTGTTGATTCTGACACAGCGGGTGATCTCTGGCGCACAAAAGAAGTCAGGCCAAGCCATTCCACGCATCCGATTGACCCTCGCTTACTTCACGATGTTTATCGGCGCGCTCATTATCTTCGGGACGGCGTGTTCGGCGGTCTATTACCTATTGCGAGGCGAGCTTGGCCTACGCTTTCTCATCAAAGCGGTCATCCTGTTGGCACTATGTGCCGGAATGTTCTTGCACTATCGAATCGAGCTGGCCCATGACGAGGCCAAGTCATGAAGAACGCATTGCGCCTCAGCTTTGGTGTGATCGTATTGGCGATCATCGCCTTTGGCTTTTACCTCACTGGGTCGCCAAGCGAGAACCGTCTGTTCCGTGAAGACGAGCTTCGCGTCCAAGATTTGCGGTCTCTCTCGTCGGCGATCAACCGGTATCATCGGGCTGAGAAAAAAGCTCCTGCAGCGCTCAAGTCACTCATCGACGAGTGCCAAGGTCGGCACGACTATTCTTGTCGGCGGATGCAAGGGCTCAACGTCGATGATTTCGAAATGACCGTGAAAGATGACAGATCCTACGAGCTGTGCACCACGTTTTCCCGCGCGGCCCCCTTTCCCGCCGGGCAAGAGCGCGAGGCTACCAATCCGTCTCATCACGAAGCAGGGCGACAGTGCTATCCGTATAAATTTCCTCGCTAGAGAGACAGTTCGTTATCATCTGTAAGTCCGATTGGCTAAACCCGCAGCGAAAGAAAATAGGCTATTTCAATGACCCTATCGATCACCCCCCTCTACGCTGCGTTGCTCGCGCTTGTTTTTCTCGTTCTGAGCTTCCGTGTTATCTTTGTGCGTCGCGGAGAACGAATTTCTCTTGGCGATGGAGAAAACCCAGCCCTTCGAGCGCGCGTCCGTGTTCACGCTAATTTCGCGGAATATACACCCTTGGCGCTGTTGCTGATGCTGATGGCCGAGCTGCTCGGTGGTGGCGCGATCTTAGTTCATGGCCTTGGTCTCATGGTGTTGATTGGCCGTGTTGCGCATGCGTGGGGCGTTAGCGCCCACCCACAAATTATGATCCTCCGTCAGGTCGGGATGGTATTGACCTTTCTCGCCCTGCTTATTGGCGCCCTTGCCAATCTTTGGTTCGCTCTGTTCTGATCCAACACATTAAGCTAGAGTCTGACCGTCTGGTTCGGAGAGATTATGTTCCGCAAAATTCTTGTTGCTAACCGAGGTGAAATTGCTTGCCGCGTTATGCGAACGGCCCGCGAAATCGGCGTAAAAACCGTCGCTGTCTATTCTGACGCGGATGCCGAGGCACTTCACGTCGCGATGGCTGACGAAAGTGTGCGGATCGGTCCAGCGGCTGCTGCCGAGAGTTATCTCAATATTCCTGCGATCATTGATGCCTGTAAACTCACTGGGGCTGAAGCCGTTCACCCAGGCTATGGTTTCCTGTCCGAGAATCCAGACTTCGCCGAGGCGCTTGACGCGGCAGGGATTGTCTTTATCGGACCCAGTGCCGATGCGATCCGCGCGATGGGCCTCAAGGACGCCGCCAAGAACCTGATGGAGGCGGCGGGCGTCCCCGTCGTTCCCGGTTACCACGGCGAGGAACAAGACGCGGCGTTTCTCGCAAAGCAAGCCGAATTGATCGGGTATCCGGTCCTCATCAAAGCGCGCGCAGGCGGCGGCGGTAAAGGGATGCGCCGGGTTGACGATCCAAAAGACTTCGAGGCGGCGCTTGAGGGGGCGCAGCGCGAAGGACAAGCCAGCTTTGGCGATGCTCATGTCTTGATCGAGAAATACGTCTCCACCCCTCGTCATATCGAAATTCAAGTCTTTGGCGATGGCCAAGGCAATGCGGTGCACTTGTTCGAGCGGGATTGTTCGTTGCAGCGCCGCCACCAAAAAGTCATCGAAGAAGCTCCCGCTCCCGGCATGACGGAGGGCGTTCGCGCGGCGATGGGTGAGGCCGCCGTGCGCGCGGCTCTCGCCATTAATTATTCGGGCGCAGGTACGGTCGAGTTCATCGTCGATGCGTCCAACGGGCTTCGCGCCGACCGCTTTTATTTCATGGAAATGAACACGCGCTTGCAGGTCGAGCATCCTGTTACTGAAGCCATCACGGGGTACGACCTCGTCGAAATGCAGCTTCATGTTGCGGCAGGAAGCCCGATGCCGCTCAAGCAAAAGGATCTGGGAATTTTTGGCCATGCCGTTGAAGCGCGGATCTACGCCGAAGATGTCAGTCGCGGATTTTTGCCTGCAACAGGAACGTTGCATCATCTCTCGTTTCCATCCGAGGTTCGCGTCGATACCGGCGTGAGGCAGGGCGATACCATCACGCCGCACTACGATCCGATGATCGCGAAGGTCATCGTTCTGGACGAAACCAGAGAAGCTGCGCTGGCTGGATTGCACGTGGCACTTGACTCGATACGGATCGCAGGGACGGTCACGAATGTCCCCTTCCTGTCTGCTTTAGTGTCGCACGAGAGCTTTGCGGCGGGCGAGGTTGATACCGGACTCATCGAGCGTGACTTCGAAGCACTGACAACGAAAGCGGAGCCGTCACCTGCGGTCGCGGCCTTGGCGGCATTGAGTGCGCTTGGTCTTCCGCCTGAATCGGGCGACGATCCGTGGCAAGCGCTCACCGGGTGGCGGGCTTGGGGATCGGCAGAGCAAAGCACCACTCTTGAGCGAGATGGAGAGCGGATCGAGGCGAGAGTTTCGATTGAAGGAAGTCTCTCGTATCGAGTGACAATCGGCTCGGACACGACGCCGATCCGTCTTCACGACAAAGAGGCGCGCGGTATGGTCGAGATAAACGGACATGGAAAACGGGCCGATATCATCAAACACCCCGGCGGTGTCACAATCTTTATGGATGGGGCGGATCACCGATTCGGGTTTCCAGACCCAATCGCTCTGACATCCGAGGAAGTTGGTGGCGATACGGTGATGGCTCCCATGCCCGGCGTGGTGAAAAGTGTCAGTGCCAAAGTCGGCCAGTTGGTGACCGCGGGCGACCCTCTCCTCGTTCTAGAGGCGATGAAGATGGAATATACTCTGGATGCGCCGCGCGATGGTGCCATTGCCGAAGTCCCCTTCGCCGTGGGAGAGCAAGTTGAAGACGGCGCGATCATGATCGTTTTGGAGGCTGAGAAAGCCTGATATTAAGGCGCGTTCTCAGAGTCTAATTTCGCAAGGGGCGCATCTCATCATTTGATGATGACTTTATGCGCCCAGGTTTTTCCGTCGCTCAATACAATATCTTTGAAGCCAAGAATTTTCGCCAGATCGTACCAAGTTGCGCCAAACTGAATTCCATTTTTCTGGAAGAACGGCGTCGTCCGAGCTTGAGAGGTCATTTGGGCCATCACCGCGCGCGCGCGGAACAGCGTGTCGAAAATCTCGTCATCTAACGCGATCACGATCAGATGGTCTTTGTTGCTGCCCTTTGCGAAAACCGATATTCGCGGTTTTGCAGGCGACTTGAGCTGGCTTTTAGTAAATTCCGTAACGAATGCGGTCCGAACCGGACCTACGGCTTTCGGTGCTTTCGCAAGCGTGCGATCAAAAACTTCTTCCGATGTGATTGCTGGATAATAATAGCCCGCTCTTCTATCTTCGGCATAGGCGTTGAGTGGAAACATCAACAGGATGAGACCGGCAATAAAACTGCGAACCATGGCGACACCTACCTTCTCGTTGTGTGATCTCAATGCTAAGTGCGGCATTGACCACGGCGATATGGGCATCACGTGTTTGTGTCGGTTGGTGTTCTAGTCGAAACAATTTGAGGCTGAGGCGTACCGTGCTTTCTGACGCAGCAACCCTAACCGACTTACGTGATCGGTTCGCTTGGCAGGTTCCAAACCGTTATAACATGGGCTGGGACGTCTGCGATAAATGGGCGGACAAGGATCCAGATCGTATCGCGTTGAACCTCGACGAAGAGAACCGAAGCGTGACCTTTGGTGAATTGCGCTCTCTTTCCAACCGTCTGGCCAACCTCTTGGCGGCGCGAGGCATCGTGCCGGGAGATCGTGTTGGCGTCTTATTGCCTCAGCAATTGGAGACCGCCGTCGCCCATATCGCGGCGCTTAAACTAGGTGCGATTACGATCCCTCTTTTCACGTTGTTCGGCGAAGAGGCTTTGAACCACCGGCTGTCCGATGCAACCGCGCGGGCGGTCGTGACCAATAACGAGGGCGCGGCGAAAATCTCGGCGATGCGATCCGTCCTCCCTTCGCTCGTCAGCGTTTTGAATGTGGACGACGGCTTGAACCATGAGATGAACGAAGAGTCCGATGTGTTCACCGCGCTCGATACATCGTCTGAGGATCCCGCCATCCTCATTTTTACGTCTGGAACCACGGGAAAACCAAAGGGCGCGCTCCATGCGCAGCGCGTTCTACTGGGTCACCTCCCCGGCGTTGAGATGAGTCACGATCTCTTTCCGCAGGCCGGAGACAAGATTTGGACGCCAGCGGATTGGGCGTGGATCGGCGGGCTGCTCGACGTCTTGATGCCTGCTTTGCATCACGGGGTGCCGGTTGTTGTTCGACGCTTCACCAAATTCACGGGCGAGGCCGCGTTCGAGTTGATGGCAAAGCACCAAGTTCGAAACGCGTTTATACCGCCGACCGCGTTGAAGATGATGCGCGGTGTTGCCAACCCTCCCAAGCTGAACTTGCGCACCGTCGGCAGCGGCGGTGAAAGCCTCGGTGAAGAATTGCTGGATTGGGGGCGCAGAGCGCTCGGGGTTACGATCAATGAGTTCTACGGCCAAACCGAGTGCAACATGATCGTCTCGTCCTGCCAGCATCTCAATGCACAACGAGTGGGGGTGATGGGTTGGAGCGTGCCGGGGCATCACGTCGCGGTTTTGGATGACATGGCAAATCCCGTTGTCGGGATCGAAGGGCGGATTGCGGTCAAGCGGGGGTCTCCCGTCATGTTTTTAGGATACTGGAAAAACGAAGCGGCGACGGCAGAAAAGTTCGATGGCGATTGGCTCATTACCGGTGACCGAGGTGTTCAGGAGAGCGACGGTGCCATCCGGTTCATTGGCCGTGATGATGATATTATTTCTTCAGCCGGCTATCGAATTGGCCCCGGAGAGATCGAAGACTGCTTGCTTAAACACGAAGCGGTCTCGCTTGCCGCTGTGGTGGGAAAGCCGGACGCTCTGCGCGGCGAGATTGTCAAAGCTTATATTGTCTTGGCAGAGGGAAACGAGCCGACGCCTGCCTTAGCAGAAGAGATATCAGGCTTTGTCAAAACCCGATTGGCAGCACATGAATACCCTCGCGAAGTTTCCTTTGTTTCGGCCTTGCCAATGACGACGACCGGAAAGATCATTCGCCGAGAACTGAAAGAGAGAGCGCGAAATGAGTGATCCA
Organism: uncultured Neomegalonema sp.; assembly: GCA_964641645.1. Taxonomy (GTDB): domain Bacteria; phylum Pseudomonadota; class Alphaproteobacteria; order Rhodobacterales; family Rhodobacteraceae; genus JAHDDY01. The sequence goes on along the minus strand of CAZXMX010000134.1, from coordinate 589 downwards.
GTTTATGCAATGTCACCCGAAGAGTTGCTAACCCCTGCCGATCTCGCGTCGATGAGTGGTTTCGAGTTTATCGATGGCATGCGAACCGGACGGTTGCCCGCTCCTCCGATCTCAAAAACTTTGAACTTTCGGCTTGTCGAAGTGGAAGAAGGACGGGTGGTCTTCGAGGGCGCGCCGGATTTTGCCGCGTATAACCCGTTGGGCGGCGCGCACGGTGGCTGGTTCGGAACCTTGCTCGACAGTTGCATGGCTTGCGCAGTGCAGACGACTTTGCCCAAGGGTAAAGGCTATACCACCATCGAGTACAAAATCACCATCCTACGCCCCGCCTTTGTCACGACCCCACCATTGAAAGCTGTGGGAAGGGTCATCAGTTCTGGACGGCGGGTTGCGACAGCGACCGGTGAGATGCTTGGACCGGATGGCAAAGTCTATGCGACGGGCACGACGACCTGCCTCGTGTTTGACCTCTAGAGCGCATCGCAACCAAAGCCATGTCGGGCATCAAGAAGTATGATCTACGTTAGCTTCGCGCCACATCGTCGCCTTAGTTTGGAGTGATCGCTAAAATTTTCAGCAAAGTACCTAG
>CAZXMX010000133.1:0-9208 GCA_964641645.1 uncultured Neomegalonema sp. | reverse complement strand
CCTTTTGCTTCCCAGCCAATGACGGATTGGAAATCGCGAACCATTGCGGGGTACGGGTGAGGACCTGCAACCGTTCCGATGCAATAGAAAGTGTCATCCACGTTGGTGACCCAATCGCGCAGCGCTTCGTTCATTGCGTCTTTGAGCGTTGAGCGGCCCGAGGTCACTGGAACAATCTCAGCGCCCAGCAACTTCATGCGGAACACGTTGGGTTTTTGGCGCTCGACATCCGTTGCGCCCATGTAGACGACACACTTCAGGCCGAATTTCGCACAAACGGTCGCGGTTGCGACGCCATGTTGACCCGCACCCGTTTCAGCGATGATCCGGGTCTTACCCATGCGTCGCGCCAGCAGAATTTGGCCGAGGACGTTGTTGATCTTGTGCGCACCCGTGTGGTTCAGCTCGTCACGCTTTAGATAGATTTTCGCGCCGCCGAGATGCTCTGTGAGGCGAGGGGCATAGTAGAGAGGCGAGGGGCGCCCTACGTAATTCCGCCACAGGTTCTCCATCTCCGCCTTGAAACTACGCTCTTGCTTCGCCTCTGAGTATGCGGCCTCCAGTTCGAGAATAAGCGGCATCAATGTCTCAGCGACGAAACGGCCACCATAGGTACCGAAACGGCCTTTTTCATCAGGACCTGTGCGGAAACTGTTCGGAGCGTGCGCGGTCATCGGCATTCCCTGTCAGGAGCGGTAGAACAAGCAGGGGAGTTGCACGCGCTCTCGCGCGGAATGCCCCGACAGAGGGGCCATACGCGAAAGAACCCCCGCACTTCAAGGGGTTTAGCGCCGAGGTGGTCTACATTGCCCCATCACCGCAAGATTCGGGAGCCGCAAACCAATTTCACTCTGGCATCCATGACGTGGTGAATTGTGCATAGCGGTTGGTAAAGTTGACCGATTCGGCCAATTTTTCCCGGTTCAGAAGCGTCATCTGTTGGTGATCTCGAAAGAGATGACCTTCATTCTCCAGTCGACGAAGCGTCCGGTTTACGTGGATCGCGCTCAGTCCAAGCGCATCGCCGATTAATTCCTGACTCATTGGCAACTGAAAACGATCTTGGGTGGACGATTTGACCCGACCATCGACGATCGACAGTTCTCGCAAACCAACTGGTGCTGATCGTTTACCTAGCGTCGTCATTTCGAGCCGGGTGATAATCTGCAAAAAGAAATGAGCGAGGCGATCTCGGGCTTCCATCCGGCCAATTGACTTTAGTCGATCAACAAGGATGGCATTCTCTACCATCGCCATCGCGTGAAGGGCCGAAGCGAGCCGGGGAGAGACTTCAAAAAGTTCCGCATATTCCGATTTCGAGACAGGACACAATTCGACCTGCGTGATCGTGCCGATCCCATTGAACGAGCTATCGAAGGCCACCGATGAAAGGCCGATCAGGTCTCCCGGAAAATGAATGTCCAGAATTTGCCGACCGCCATCCGGCATGATGGAGAAGCTGAACGCCCAGCCGGAGCGCAGAACGAACAAATCAGGCGCTGCTTCGTCTTGCCTGCGCACGGTTTTTCGCCGACCAACACGGTGGACAACGTCCCCGCAGCTTTGCAAGGCAGACGCTTCGGAATCATTCAGAGGCACAAACGCTACAAATTTCGCGTACAGAGCACTAGGCAACGTGTCTCTCGCTGCCTCGAGACGATGGGGCAGTGCCGACATAAGAAATCCTCCGATAATCGAGCCACCCCGACGCGACAGAAACTAAACGCGGGGAGTGAAAGGAGGTTCCGAAGTCGTGATGAGATTTTATAGCTGAGGCATACCGGCGTTACGGATAAACGCAGCGATGCGATCACTGTCTTTTTCGCCAAGAGACTTTTCGACACCAGTCGACACATCAACGTTTTTCGCGCCCGTTAAGGCCACCGCCTCGGCTACATTGTCCGGCGTAAGCCCTCCGGCCAGCATCCAAGTCTTGGGGATACGGCGCGTGGATAAAAGTCGCCAATCAAAGCGAATGCCATTCCCGCCGGGCAACGTCGCATCCTGAGCCGGTTTGGCATCAAACAAGATCATCTGAGCAGGCTCGGCAAAACGAATGGCTGCATCGACATCTTCGGGCTTTGCAATCGGTGCCGCAGCAATCACGGGCAAACCAACCCGCTCTCCAATCGCTGCCAACCGAACCGGGTCATGAACCTTGTGAACTTGAATCATATCGAGCGGGACGACGCGCGCGATTTCATCCAACAATGCATCATCTGGCGCAACGACGAGCCCAACTTTAGCAACGCCTGGTGGGACGCGAAGCGCCAACTCAGCCGCCCGCTCTGGCGTCACGGAACGCGGGGAAGGCGGATAGAAGACAAAGCCAACGTATCGCGCACCAGCTTCAACAGATGCGTCGAGCGTCTCCGGCGTGGAGAGGCCACAAATTTTCACTGAAACTGATGTCACCGACGGCGGCTCAACCCGACGACATAATCTGGCTCATCATCTTCAATGACACCATTATCACGCTCGATTTCGAGATCGCGGAGACGACGACGCCGATCCGCACCACTGCTCCAAGTCAAAAGAAAGCCGATGGCAATACCGACCGCGACTGACCAGAAGATGACTTGCCACATCGGAAGCTGACGGACCGGCTCCCGAAGCCAACTCAGGCCGTTGGCTCCAATCGAGTCTAACCGAACCTGCACAAGCTGCGGGTTCAGCAACATGATCCAACTGAGCAGCATGCCAAAGCCTACTGCGAGGATGATGGTCAGATATCGCATTAACTTCCGCTATAGCCCTCGTTCAGCCGCTCGCGCAATTCTTTACCCGTCTTGAAGAAAGGTACTGACTTTTCAGGTACTTCAACAGACTCACCCGTTCGCGGGTTGCGGCCAATTCGACCGTCGCGGTGTTTCACCGAAAAAGCGCCAAAACCACGAAGCTCGACACGATCACCATGAGACAGAGCCTCAGAGATTGAATCAAATATCGTGGAGACAATTCGCTCAACGTCACGTTGATAGAGATGTGGGTTTTCTTCTGCTAGTTTCGCGATCAGTTCAGATTTAATCATCGTAAGTGAGTCCTTTTCCCACACTCGCCCCGTGCGGCTATGCCCTTAATTTCTCACGCTTTCCCCGGAATGTCCAGTGCAGTGAGGAATCGAATAGGGCATTTAGCGATAAAGGGCATAGAGCCCAGAGGACAATAACCCAGTATCGTTTGGCGCGAGGCCCACGATGTCAGCGAGCGCTGACAGCATCGATTTCTCGGCAATCCCGTAGTCGATAACCTTACGATCCTCAGGAATTTCTCTCTCATTCTCCAGCCATGCGATGGCTTCTTCTTCACCGCCCAAACCATCAATCAAAGCAATCGCATGGGCCTGCCGACCGGTAAAAACGCCCCCAGCCGTAATCTGTTCTACGGCAGAGTCTGAGAGAGTTCGGCGCTCGGATACGAGATTAAGAAACCAATCGAACGATTCGGCGACCATCGCTTGCTTGGCATCGATCACGTCTTCCTCTAGCGGTTGGAAGGGACTCGGTTGCGCCTTGAGTGGCCCGCTCTTGACTTCCAACATCGACACGCCGAGGCGATCGAGAAGCTGATGGGCATTCGGCATCTGCGCAATCACGCCGACCGATCCGGTGATGGTGTTGCCTCGCGCAACAATATGATCTGCCGCAATCGCGGCCATGTACCCGCCTGAAGCCGCTACGTTCCGCATCACAGCGACAACGGGCTTTTTCTCCGAAACCTTGCGGATTGATTCGTATAGGATCTCCGATCCCACGACACTCCCGCCGGGGCTGTCAATGCTGAGGATCAAAGCGTCGACCGATTCATTCTCTGCAATTTTCTTGAGAACTTTGTCACGGGCGCGGTCATCCGTGATGACACCCTCAATCGAATATCGGGCGATGTGCGAACCGACCTTGGGCTTTTTCTGGGCCAGAACCATCCCAGCAACCGCAACGACAGCAAGAATAGCGATAACCCGCCAACGAAAGCGGCTGCGGCGAAGACGTTTGCGTTCTTCGTATTCCTCAATCATATCCATGGATGGTTTACCTGTTTTGGAAAAGGGAGCGGTTGGATGCCAAAGGGTTACTGGATCGTACATGTCGATGTCACGGACGCGGATAACTATCCCAAGTATCTGGCGCAAGACGCGCTGGCTTTCGAGAAATATGATGCGAAGTTCCATGTTCGGGGCGGCAAATGTGAAGGGCCCGAGGGGCCAATCCGTTCGCGCCATGTCGTGATCGAGTTCGATAGCTATGAACGTGCAATGGAGTGCTATAACTCGCCAGAATACCAAGCAGCGGTGAAGCTCCGTCAAGCATACTCAAACTCTGAAATCGTAATTGCTGAGGGCGTTTGAGGGTTTTCGTGAGAAGATTGTAACTCACGACTAAGCGTCCGCTTCCATGAAGATGGACTTAAACGATTCCACGCGCTTTAAGGTCCGCACGTCAAAATTCAGGTGGCTCATGAAAGCGCAATCTACTGAGACGAGTGCAGATTTGCACTCCTCCGCTCCATTTGGGGCACTCGCTCCCGGAATTCTGCTGAAGATTTTTTTCTCCATCTCAACCAGATCGTCGATTGCGCGCGGATGGTTCAGATCAATTTTCAGAACACTCTTTGAAAATAAGCTCGATCCCAAAGCCATCGATGTCCGCCGCTTCGACTCAAACCTCCGCTTGTATTTCGACAATATCAGCGAACGAAAAGCTCTGATAACACCCAGCGCTTTTGATGAGACGGAGCGCGCTTTCTTGGCGGGCCACCTCTCGGCTCCAGGGTCCGTATTCGTCGATATCGGTGCGAACGCTGGTCTCTACTCCGTTTCAATGTTGTCTAAGCAACCATCAATAGAGGTGGTTTGCATCGAACCTAATCCAGAGATGCTCGATAGACTTCGAGAAAACCTCCAAACCAATAATAATTTCAAAGGGTTGGGAGCGACGATCCATATCGTGAACTGTGCGGCCGGAGAATCCGAGAGCATCGCGAAACTGGCGATCAGCGACGAAAATCTTGGCGAAAGCACAATGGTCGACGAGCGACGGGCGATGATTCCGACAACCAAGACAATCGATGTCCAAGTGCGTCGCCTTCAGTCGGTCCTCGAAAGTCTCGAAATCAAAAAGGTCGACGCCCTAAAAATCGATGTTGAGGGTTTTGAAGCTAGCGTACTGATCCCATTCTTCCGCGACGGAGATCCGGCACTCTTCCCCCGCTCGCTCGTTATCGAAACCATTCACGACACGGAAGAAACAGCCGAGCTATCTGACGTTCTTAAATCGAAGGGCTATAAAGAGGCGGGGCGAACGAAGCTCAATGCGATGATGGTCAATTACTAGATTTCCGGATCGCTACGCGTTCTTGAGATTACGGCCTCAGGTACGATCAAAGTTGATCATGACATAGACCTGTCAGGCACCCTCTTCATGCCAATAATCTGAAATCCACTTCGCGGGCCTGAGCTGCTTATAAAAACCACCAGGCCAACGGCCTATGATTGCATCATCAGGATTTGGGTGCCCATGAAACACCACGATACGGGCACCCTCTGGAACCTTTGACGGCAAAATTCCGTTGAGAATGCCAAAAGGTCCTTTTGGCAAACAGTGTTTCTTGAAGCTCACACACCACTCAGCGGGCCAGTAGGCCATGTCCTTGACAGAGTTGGATAAGAACGTTTGCGAGTTGGTGTATTTGTCAATCCAATGCAGATGATCTTCGCTATTGAACCGGTCAAGCACATAGCTGTCCGCACCGATCTCAAATCGGTAGACGGAGGAGTTCCCAACAATCCGATTGGGGTGCGTCCAATTGTGAATGATACAAAAGCGCCCTGGCTCGTAATCGAATAGAGGATCGATGTTGCCGACAATGATGAGATCAAGGTCGAGGAATAGGCCAATCCCTTTCAAGTCTGCCAGTTCGGGATTGAACAAGCCAATCTTCCGCCAAGGCCGATCTTTGTGCTCAGGAGCAAGCGTAATAGGCGGTAAATCGCGGCATTCAACTTCTGAACGGATACCGGCAACATCGTCGGTAAAGCAGACAAACCGAAACGGTCGCGTCAAATTTCGCGCTGTCATTGCATAGAGCCGATTGACGTATTCCGGCCCGTATAACGTTCCCCATTTCATGCACACGATGTTGACCGGCTCAGTCATTCGCCCCTCCTCATTTTCGGATTAGGTCGTAGCGGATCATCCCGCAGGGCACCAGCGCGTAAACGAGACGGAATTCCAATAGTTTACAGGTCCGCAATTGGTAAAAATGAATTTTTTTGGTTTTTTTCATTGTTCAGTCTTCATTGATTTGCCATGATCGCCGTAGTGAGTCTTTCCCACAAGGAGTGGCGTAATGGGGTTTTCGGCGCGTTTGGCTGGTTTGATTGTCCGGCTTCGCTGGGTTTGGGTGGTGTTATCGCTGCTGTTGGTTCTTGGATTTGGGACTGGGATGAAGAATCTCACCCTCGATCCAGATGCACGGATCTTCTTTGCTGAGGAGAACCCAGACCGAGTGGCGCTGGACGCGTTTGAGGCAGAGTTTGCCAAAGATGACAATCTGATCCTCGTTGTTGAACCTAAAGACGGCAAAGTCTTTACCCCCGCCACCCTAAAAGCTGTCGGTGAACTCACTGAAAAGGCTTGGCTTTTACCCTTCGTTCGCCGTGTAGACTCGATCACGAATTTTCAGAATACGACCGCCGACGGCGATGTCATGACGGTTCGGGATTTGGTGGAAGACCCTGCAAACACCACGCAAGAACAAGCAGATGCCGCCAAAGCGGTCGCCTTGGATCGGGTTTCGCTGGTTCATTCGGTGATCCCACCGGCGGCGGATGTCACGACGGTCAATGTTCTGTTCCGTCTGCCCGGTAAAAACCCGACCGTCGAAGTCCCGCTCATCGTCGAAGAAACCGAAGACCTAGCGAGGGCCTTCAGAGACACCAACAAAGACATCAACCTCCGTTTGACCGGATCGGTGATGATCAACAACCAATTCGCGGCCTCCGGGCAGCAAGATGCTCAATCCCTCACGCCGCTCATGTTCGGTGCGATCCTTCTGATCGTCTTCCTAGCCTTCTTCAGTTTCATCGGCACACTGATGACCGTCCTCGTAATTATTTTCTCGGCGGTGGTCGGACTCGGCGCATTGGGGTGGTCCGGCGTTGCGATGAACTCGGTTACCATCTCCGCGCCGCTCATCACCATGACGCTCGCAGTGGCGAGTGTGGTTCACTTATTGGCCTCGGTTCGACAAACCATGATCGAGACGCCGGACCGGTCGGAATGGGCGCGGCGCGCGCTCGAAGAACACATGGGCGAGATCGCCATCGCCTGTATCACCACGGCGATTGGTTTCCTCGCGCTGAACTTTTCGATCTCGCCCCCCTTCCGGCAGCTCGGCAATATTGTCGCGGTGGGAGTGATCGCCGCAATGGTCTTCACGCTCACCCTGCTGCCGGCGCTTATCTCGTTGATGCCGATGAAACGTCACACGACCCCCGCCCGCACGGATCGCATTATGCGCCCTCTGGCAGAGTTCGTGATTAAATTCCGCAAGGCCCTCTTACTTGGCGGCCTCGCCGTTGTCGTCGCCTTGGTCGCCGGCATTCCGCGCCTATCTCTCGAAGATGATTTCGTTCGGTATTTCGATGAGCGGTATCAGTTCCGTCAGGACACCGATTTTTATGAAAATCGTCTCGGCGGTATGAACATCCTCGAATGGGCGCTCCCCGCCGGCGAAGCCGATGGCATCAACGACCCCGAATACCTCAAACAAGTCGGTGCCTTTGCGGAGTGGTTGCGCGAGCAAGAAGACGTGCGCTATGTCCGCTCGCTGACGGACACGATCAAGCGCCTGAACATGAATATGCACGGCGACGATCCGAACTTTTTGCGCTTACCCGATGGCGCGGAAGAGGCGGCACAATTCCTGTTCTTCTACGAATTGTCGCTGGGTTACGGCATGGACCTGACCGATCAGATCAATGTCGATAAATCCAAACTACGCGTCAGTGCGAGCATGGCCAATGTCACCACGACGCAGATGCACGCAGTCACGGCAGACGCGCGGGAATGGTTGGAAGCCAATGCGCCCGAGATGGCCGTTGAACCCACCGGCCTGACCCACGTCTTCAACCAAATCTCGTACCGCGATGTCCGCGCGATGCTGCTCGGGACCGTCCTCGCTCTCGTTGCGATTTCGGCGCTGATTTTGTTGATCCTCCGCGACGTCAAACTGGGATTAATTAGCCTGATCCCGAACTTGATTCCCGCTGGGATGGCCTTCGGAGTTTGGGGATACTCGGTCGGGGCCGTGACGCTCGCCATTGCTGTGGTGATCGCCATGACCCTCGGCATCGTGGTCGACGATACCGTTCACTTCCTGTCAAAATATAAGGAAGGAAAGCGCCGAGGCATGTCTGCCGAAGACGCCGTGCGTCATGCTTTTGACAAGGTGGGAATGGCACTCTTCGTGACCACGGTGGGCCTTGTGATTGGCTTTGCAATCCTCGCTCAATCCGGCTTCGCCGTGAATGGCGATATGGCCAAACTAACCGCGATTACGATCTCGCTCGCACTGATCGCAGACTTCTTATTGTTGCCCGCTATTCTGATTGCCTTGGACAAGGGAACCGAAACCATGACCGTCAAAAACGCAACTGCTGCTGCTCTCGCCGTCGCCCTCGGGCTCAGCCTCGTCCCCGAAGCCCGCGCGCAAAGTGCCGCAGAGAAAGGACTCGCCATCGCGCAAGAATCCGACCGCCGGGATTTGGGCTGGGGTGATTTTCGCTCCTCCGGAGAGATGATCCTGCGCGATTCTGCTGGCAATGAAAGCCGCCGGAAGTTCAAGGGCATGAACCTAGAGCGCTCTAACCCCGCAGAGGGCGATTGGTCAGTCATCGTCTTCGACAGTCCCCGTGACATCAAGGGCACTGCCACGCTTACGCATTCAAAGATCGAACCAGCTGACGATGATCAATGGATCTTCTTACCCGCTGTGAAACGCGTAAAGCGCATCTCGTCATCGAACCGAACAGGCAAGTTCGTCAGCTCGGAGTTTTCATTCGAAGACCTCGGCAGCCAAGAAGTAAACGACAACACCTACAAATGGCTGCGCGATGAACCCTGCCCCGGCCAACCTTCGCTGACCTGTTTTGTGACGGAGAGTTATCCGAAAAACGCCCGTTCGGGATATTCAAAACGCATCGCGTGGA
>CAZXMX010000132.1:0-9213 GCA_964641645.1 uncultured Neomegalonema sp. | reverse complement strand
GAGCGGTTATTCGGCGAGGACCGCATCCAACTCGGCGCGCATTGCAGCGAGGCTGGTGGCTCGGAATTTCTTGCCGTTGATCAACACGGTCGGCGTTGAGCGAACCTCAAAGACGTCTTGGCCTTGACGCGCGCGATCGACGATGGACTGGCCAAGTTCTTGATCGCTCATGCAGGCATCAATTTGTTCGCTACCCAAACCGCCAAGACGCGCGAGGCGTTTCAACTCGTCAAGAACGTTGTCGGCGTTGCGCCATTGATCCTGTTTGTCGAGCAGCAGATCAACCATTCCAACGAACCGCTTTTCGCCGCCGCAACGTGCAATTACGCTGGCCGCAAGAGCAAAGTTGTCGAGGGGAAAATCCCGGTAGATGAAACGGATTTTTCCATTGTCGATGTAGTCCGGTTTCATCGGGTTGTAGATCGTCTTGTGAAAGGCCGCACAGTGCGGGCAAGTGAGCGAGGCATACTCGATAACGGTGACCTTTGCATCGGCGCTGCCTTCAACGACATCGCCGGTGAAGCCGCCGCTCTCGGTCAGCCCACCTGCATAAGGTTCATTTGGATCACTGTCTGCGATGGCGACAGTCGCTCCGCTCGCATCAGCAACTTGAACGCCCGAACTGCTGGATACTGAGCTGCTGGTTTCTGGCGCCTCGGACTTTGTCGCAAAGCTGAACGCCGTGTAGCCAAGGACGGCGCATACGGCGACAATGGCGCCTCCGGTAATAAGTGACTTGCTCATGTGAATGCCTGTTTTCGATTACGATAGATCATTGTTAACGAGTACCTTTGGTCGCTCTGGTGGCGATATTACGACCAAGACGTTCGAGTGCATCGCGCAGCCCCTCGTCAGATATGGGCCGGACGGTCGATTTCACTTCTTCGATCTGTTGAGAGCTAGGTTGCGGCGGCGCGGTTTCCAGCTTCGCTTTGCTAAACGCCTTCGGCCCCAACTGAGCCAGACGAACACGGGCGACGGCGCGATAGCCGTAATGGGCATTAACCCGCTCGATAATCGCCGGTTCCTGATGCTGCGCCTCCAAAGCGCGAACGCCCAGCACACCAAGGGTAAGCGTACCGCCCATTCCATCTTTCGCGGTATGGCTGAGACGCAAAGGCCGCACGAGTTCGGCGATTTGTGCGCCGACGACCGCATCCCACTCCGTCAGCAATTGCGCCTGTGCGAACCCGCGCTTTGCCAACGGTTTTCGGATCAGCGATTTCGCAGCATCACTGGCGCGGGAAAACCCACGTTTGCCGTATCGTTTATGAGCAGCCTGTGCTGTCATCTATTCCACGCTATCCTTCAAAGCTCTGGCGCACCTTATCCGATAGGACCGACGATTGCTAAAACGGAAAAAGCCACAGTTTCGTGAAGAGTTTGCAGATGAGGCCGTCGCTCCGGCGATTCTCGATTGGTATGACCGGCATGCTCGGGAGATGCCTTGGCGTGTAAGCCCGTCTGACCGCGCGCACGGCGTTAAGCCGGACCCCTATCGCGTCTGGCTGTCGGAAGTCATGCTGCAGCAAACCACGGTGGCGACCGTCAAAGCCTATTTCGAGCGGTTTACAGCGCGGTGGCCGCAGGTCGAGAAGCTTGCGGCAGAACCTCAAGATGAAGTCCTGAAAGAATGGGCGGGCCTAGGATATTATGCCCGCGCTCGGAACCTGCATAAATGCGCCCAGACGGTTGTCTCCGAATTTGGAGGGGATTTTCCCGAAACTGAGGCGGAATTACTGACCCTGCCGGGGATTGGGGCCTATACGGCGGCAGCGATTGCCTCAATTGCCTTCGACGCGCGCGCGACGGTCTTGGACGGCAATGTCGAGCGGGTCATGGCGCGGTTGTTTGCCATTGATGCCCCCCTGCCTGGTTCCAAGAAAACGCTTTATGCAGCAGCCGATCGCCTGACACCCGACTCGCGAAGTGGCGATTATGCTCAGGCGGTGATGGATTTGGGCGCGACGATCTGCACGCCCCGAAAACCGGCGTGTGGCCTGTGTCCGTTGATGACGATGTGCGCGGGACGCAAAGCGGGGATTGCCGAAACCCTGCCGCAGAAGACAGCCAAGAAGGCGAAACCGACACGCTATGGGATTGCGTTTTTGGCTGTTCGCTCCGATGGCGCGATATTGTTGGATCGCCGCCCTCAGACCGGGTTGCTCGGAGGAATGATGGAGGTACCGGGATCGGAGTGGGTCGAAAATTTGGTGCATGGTGAAGCAATGACTCGCGCCCCGATTGAGGCAGTCTGGCATGATGTCTCTGATGCCCTCCATTCTTTCACGCATTTCCACCTTTCCCTCGCGGTCAAGAGAGCCGACGTAGACATGAATGCGAAGCCAACCCGTGGAAGATGGATCTCAGCGGAGGATGCAATGTCGGAAGCTCTGCCCACCGTGATGAAAAAGGTACTGACCCTGGGTTTGAAATGAAAGCTTGGCACCGACTCACAAACCAAGGTTGCATCTCGTTGGAGGGGCGCTCCGCTCAACGGGCGCATTGTGGACGAATCATTGCTGAGGAATTTAGTCAAATTGCGACCGTAAAGACACGGACTGGGTGTGTCGCCGCGAATGGTTACGCCCAATTTCGGGTGTTGAATGGGGCGAGCGAGAGAATGGCAGCGGCAGCTCAAGCGCATGACCGCGTAAAACTGGCACACGCCTCGATTGCATTCTCATATCACAAACCCTACAAAACTTGATAAGGCTGCGGCGCGGTTTTTACCACATTAGAAATCGGGTGGTCCGGAACCGAACTTACCAATAAATATTATAAATCAATTACTTATTGATTTTCTGTGTGTCAGACTCGTCTCTTTACCAACGTATCTTTATAGTCAGTCAAACGTCCTTGTAGCTCAGCCGGATAGAGCACCAGATTCCTAATCTGGGGGCCACAGGTTCGAATCCTGTCGGGGACACCAAACTCGCGCCTCTAAACCCTAAGAACCCTAAGTATTCTACGCGCGCAGTCGCCGAACAAATTTGTCTAAGTTGGTTAACAACGAAACCGCGCATTTCTGAATTTACTGTTGAATTGTGATTGGAAAGAAATTGACTCACAGCGCTCGATCTTTCACTCCAATGCGAGTTCGTTCCTCGGCAGAAGCTGCGGTTTTCGAGAAAGTGTTGAACAACCTAGCCGATTATATGTAGCGCCTTGAGTCGCGTCAGTGTTGATGAAGTGTTGATAGTTTTGCGGGGGCGTTAAGGTCGTTGAGAACAATAATGAATATGGTTTTGCGCCTATCGCGGCGAGTTAACGTTCGTCAGGTACTTTTCGAGTTTTCTGCTGTTTTCAGCGCCGTCTTTCTCGTTTTGATTGGGATTCGAAGTCTTGGCGCTCATCCCTCAAGCCTCCTCGTCGCAACGGGGATTGCGGGTTTGATCGGCGTTATCCACGCGGCCCTCCATACATGGCTTGGCGGATATAATTCATCGTGGCGGTTTTTCTCGTTCCAAGACGGAAAGACCGCATTGCTCTCCACCTTCATCGCTGCGGTCGCGACCGGGATCGTACTATCTAGCGCGATCCCCTTCGCAGGATGGATGATGGTTCTCTGCGCGGCAATATCGGGCGTATTTGGTCCTCGGCTTTTTGCCCGTTTAGCCCACAGTCACGACCTTCTATTCTGGCAAAAGCAACCACGAGGCGAATCCGCCGAAGACTCCGGTTCATCGCCTGAGCGACAGAAGCTGCTGATGATCGGTTTCGGCGATCATGTCGCAGACTTCATCCGATCACAAAGTAGAGCCGATAGTGATTACCAGATCCTCGGTGTTGCTCACATTAAAGCAGAATGCGAGGCAGCATCTCTGCGCGGAGTGCCTATTGTTGGGTCGATCAGTAAATTAGGTGCCATCATCCGGCGGTTCACGACCAACGGAAATCGACCCGATTTTCTGGTGCTCACCCGGGACGAAATGAGTACTCGCTCGGTCGGAGAAATTTTGTCAATCACCGACAAATTCGATATTCCGGTTGCATGGCTCCCACGTTCTGATCGAATTAATTCCAGCCTTGGCCAGCAGTTGCGGCCAATCAAGCTTGACGATCTCTTGCCGCGCTCCGCTAACCTCTTTGACGCGCAAGCGTGCGGCGAACTAATGAGCGGATCCACTGTGCTCGTGACGGGTGCAGGTGGCTCAATCGGTTCTGAATTGGTTCGTCAAATTTGCCGTCTTGCACCCGATACTTTGATCCTAACGGACGCGTCGGAACATGCACTCTACATGATCGATCAGGAGGTTCGCCGGGTATTCCCTGCTTTACAGATCGTTTCCAAGCTTCTTGACGTCCGAGATCGAGATGCGGTCTTCCGCGCCATGGAAATCCATCGACCGAAGTATGTGTTCCACGCCGCCGCCCTTAAGCACGTCCCAATTGTCGAGGCTCAAGCTTGTGAGGGCGTTGTAACGAACGTGATCGGCTCTCGAAATGTCGCAGATGCATCAGCGGCGACGAAAGTCGACTCAATGATCATGGTTTCGACCGATAAAGCGGTCAATCCTGCAAATATCATGGGCGCGACAAAGCGACTGGCTGAAGCTTACTGCCAGGCGATGGATGCGTCGAAAGTCGATGTTAAAGGCGTTACGCGTTTTGTTACAGTCCGCTTTGGCAATGTCCTAGGGTCGAACGGATCTGTCGTACCGTTGTTCCAAAAACAACTGGCGCAAGGCGGACCATTGACGGTCACCCACCCCAATGTCGAACGCTTCTTCATGACGATTCCGGAAGCCTCGCGTTTGATCCTACAAGCATTGTTACTCGGGGCGGGAGATCGAGACGGTGATCGCGGGATTTTCGTACTTGATATGGGCGAGCCCGTAAAAATTATCGACCTTGCAAGGCAAGTCATTCGTCTCTCCGGTTTGACGCCTGAGAAAGACGTGAAAATCGTCTATACTGGCCTTCGCCCGGGCGAAAAACTATACGAAGAGTTGATGCATGAAACTGAGAATTTGGTTCCAACCGAACATCCGAGCCTCATGGTCGCGCGCCCCCGCTTCGTTCGAATCCAAACTGTCCGCAGCCAGATCGACGTAATCCAAACTGCGGCAAATGCTGGTGACTCGGATGAGGTTCTGAGGTTGCTCAAGCTGTATATTCCTGAATTTGAAACCACCTCCCGTGAAGCGCAGTTAATTATTGAAAAAGGCGCGTCCGCGATCCACACGAAGGCCGTTTGAATCAGGTTGCGATGTGGAGTTTCCCAGTTTGATGGACACTTTTCACTTATGAAGGAGAGTGTTTTTCATGCTGAGAACGAGGAACCTGTACCTTACGGGTCTCAGTGAGCAATTGGTTGCGCTGACGTGAACTCGGCGGATGATATTGGAATGGCTGGGCGAATGTTCCGGAATGGGCACTAAACGCCGTAACTTTCATCTTTCTTGATCTGAACGCCCGCAATCCGCCACTTACCGTCTACTTGCACCATTGTGTATTCCGCGATGAAGGGCGTACCAGCCTGATCGATAATCCGAAGACGTTGCACGATAGTCTCTCCCCGTCTTTCGGCATCCAAGAATGACGTTTCGGACGGGTTCCAAACCATCGGATAGCCTTCGCGGACCATTCGGCCAAAGACTTCTGGGTTTGGAAAAATGCGCTGGATGTTCGGTGCAGCGTATTCGTAAGCCGATTTGACTGCTTCATCTTCAAACGCGGAGAGCTGGGATTGAATGACCGCTCGGGCCCCTTCGGCACCCGAAGGTTCTTCGGAATAGGCCTTTCCCATCACCGCTAGCGCGAAAACACCAGCCGTACAAAGTCTGCTCAGCATTCGCATCAATGATCCTCCCAAATCGACTAGTTCGCGCTTTTGTAAACGCTCCCACACTACCTAGAGCGGAGAGCTCAGATTGCTATCTTACGGTCGATCGATGTGGCTCGCTGGCTTGGCAATCTCTACTGCGCCAATTCTTGCAGGGACCTTCTCCCATTATTCGCGGAGGGGGAAGCGACATCATGGGACGGAATCCAAAGAGCTTAGTATCGCTGGGTTTTTCAATCTTTTTATGCTCGGAGGCGATGGCTGAATCTGTGCCCCGCATCCTCGTTAACTTCCCAACGACACAGGACGCGGCGATTAAAGAGGCGTTCTCCGAAGGTATTCGAGCTAGTTTTCCGCGCGATATTCGAACCTCAACCCTAACCGCCTTGCTGGAGATGGACGGCTTCAGAGTGACCAGCACCGGCGTTAACCACGCTGCCCGTTTCATAGAAACAGACTTTCCCTGCATCACTAACTACACTCTCACTTGGGGGGAAAACGAGCGCGGATACGTAACCGATATGCAGATCGACATGTCGCACAAGTGCGTTTAGCGCGCACAAGTTTTAGCGCTAGGTGAACTCTTCGGTGTCGATCTGTTTTTGGACGGTTGGATTATACCGGCCCCCTTTGACGGTTTTTTCGTTAATCAGATTATCGAGCCGCGCCGAGATGTCCGCAGACAATTTCACTTCGGCGGATTGGAAATTTTCTTCCATATGTGGAATGCTCTGCGTCCCCGGGATGGGAACGACATGCTCCCCGCGAGTGAGTAGCCAAGCCAGCGCCAGTTGCGCTGGCGTACAACCAGCCTCCTCTGCGATGGCTTTGTATTCGGGCAAAAGCTTCAAGTTCTCTGAGTAAGTTACCGGTTCAAATCGAGGCATCGAGTTGCGGATGTCGTCTTCGCAAAAGCCGTCAACAGCCGACAGCTTCCCGGTCAAGAACTGACGTGCGACCGGAGAGAATGCAACAAAGGTCGCCCCGATTTCGCGACAGACATCGAGAACCGCAATTTCGGGATTCCGTGTCCAAAGTGAGTACTCGGATTGGAGTGCAGAAATTGGATGTGTTGCATGTGCCTTTCGAAGTGTCTGCGCGCCGACTTCCGAGAGACCGAGCGTTCGGACTTTGCCCGCTTCAACCAAGCGCCCCATCTCGCCGACGACTTCTTCAATTGGCGTCACTTTATCCCACCTGTGAAGATAGAACATGTCGAGGTGGTCAGTTTTGAGCAGCGAGAGCGTCTCATCTATCGAGCGCCGTATCAGGTCCGTGCGATTATTGATGCCGCGTTTGCCAGTATCCGGGTCTTTGACAATACCGCACTTGCTGGTGAGGACGATTTCGTCGCGACGATGCGAAAGGTACGTGCCTATGAGCGCCTCGTTATGGCCATGCCCATACACCGACGCCGTATCAAAGTGTGTGTATCCGAGGTCAAGCGCGGCCTGAAGCACGCGCCCCCCCTCTTCGTCTGGTAGTCTAGGCTGATAGCAATGCGACACATTCATCGCGCCGAAGCCGATGGGATAGATTTCACGTCCAGCAAGTGTGCGGGTGTCAACCATGTTAATCCTCCAACCGAGTGATCTGAGCTGCCGCTAGGATGGCCTCAGCTTCGGCAGGGACTCTCGCGCCGGCTTTCACCTGCGTTTCCATACCGCGTTCTTTTTCGGTGATTTTCGTCAATGCGCCAACGGACGAAGCCAGTTTTGCCTGTGCCACAACGACAACGCCGTCGAGATCACCAACGACCAAGTCACCACTGCAGACAACTTGTGAGCCGAGCGTAATCGGAGTGCCAACACGGCAAGGTCCATCGCCAATCGGTCCGATTGGCGTAATCCCACCCGCGAAAACTGGTTTGCCAAAATGCTCTAATGTCTCTTGGTCCCGAACCATCCCATCGGTGACAACAGCAACCGCGCCGCTGTTAAACGCGAAGCCCGCGAGAAGATCGCCGATTACCGCGCGCTCTCTAGCCTCTCCCGTTGCAATCACGAGGACGTCTCCGGGTTGGACATACTCTAAGGCAGCCCACACGCCGAGATTTCCGGTCCGTCCATTGTCTATGGTGAGTGCCGTGCCGCAGAAGCGATATGCGCTCGTGATTGGTTTTATCGCATTCGGCATCCCAACCACACGTCCGGCCGCATCTGAAACATTTCCGCTTGGTGCATCTCGGAAACATTCGACCAGCGTTCGTTCCGCGCGGTTCCAGCGCATGTCAATGGTGATGTGGGGTCGTTCCACGCTCAAGCCCTCCGCAACAGTGCCATCCATATGCCCCCCGCGATCAGCAAAGAACCGCTTACTTTTTCGACCCAGCGCACACGCGCTTGCGTCAAAGCGCGGCCTGCCTTTGAAGCAAGCAAGACATAGAGCGTGTCAAAAACCGTCGCGACAATCATAAAGATTCCGCCAAGAGCCAGCGTCTGCCAAAAAGCACTTCCCGCCGGGTCAATGAACTGTGGAATGAAAGCACCAAATAGGACGAGAATCTTTGGATTGGTGACGATGACCAAAACACCTTGCCAGAAATAGCCGATCCGAGGCTTTCGTGCCTCCGCAGATCTAATCTGTCCATCTGAGCGCAACAGTTTGATGCCCAGCCAAACAAGATATCCGGCACCGATCAACTTCACGACATCGAACCAGTCGGCCATTAACGCAACAACAGTCTCGAGACCCAATGCAACAACGATAAGCATGACGAGCAATCCCGCCTGCGTTCCCGCAACATTCAGCAGGCCGGCTCTGGGCCCATCTCGGAGTGAATTCGCCACAATGACCGTGACAGTTGGCCCCGGAACGATGACAAGAAAGAACGAAGCAACCGCGAAAGCAATCAACATGCTGAGACTCATGGCTTCCCCTCAACCAATACCTCGCCTACGATTGACTAGCCTTGAGAAAAAAACAACACCGAGACCCTTCGCTATGCTCCGAAATACGGCACTATTAGCAGTTCTCCTCCCGACGGTCGCCTTCGCCGAGGCGCAAAAGCTAACTGGGCCAGAAATTCAGCGACTACTGCCGACAGTGACGGCCTATGGCGAAAATACCAAGCAGACCTTCTACGAGGGCGGGACGACGGATTATATCGACGGCGGACGACCTAGCGTCGGATATTGGCGGACGAGCGAGACACAATATTGCTCGAAATGGCCCCCGTTCGGCGGCTGGACTTGCTATGATGTGATGCTGGACGAGGAAGCAGGTGAGCTCATCTGGATCGGGGATAGCGGCACCCCACTAATTAATCGGATCGACGAGATCGAATAGATTGACACTCGAGCTTTGCACACAATGTCGGGCGCTTTGAAATCTACTAAGATACAAAGTTATTTACTCTCGCCCGGCACCTTCCGACAACAAGATGCTTGCTCTATTCCCTCAGAGCTATGAGGCGGGTTAGAGTA
>CAZXMX010000131.1:0-9266 GCA_964641645.1 uncultured Neomegalonema sp. | reverse complement strand
CGGCGCAAATTGTTGGAAACTTATTCGACTTCGCGCAAAATCTGAGTTGAGGCCGTTAGAATACCAGAAATTGTGGCGTTTTCAGGAACGGGAAACGGGAAATTTTGCTGATTAACATAGGTTGTTGCGCCCCGAGATGAGCATGATTCGGGTCTGGTGCCACAACCCTCGACGACGCGCTCGATCCAAGGCCGGTGGGAGGCAATCGGGGTGAAATACATCTGGTATCCACTCGTCATGCAGGGTTCGCCGTTCGAATTTTGGGTGTGCGGCGCAATGCCTGACAGGACACCAACGAGTTCAGCGCCAATTGCGGTATTTGAAATCAACGGTCCGCCACTCTCGCCCTGACAAACCCCTTCGACGTCGCCTCGGGCGCTGCTAACGGTGATATAGCCGTGGTAGGAAGCGTCATTGACGGAGACATCCGTGGTTTGTAATCGGCGCTGACCAGCCCGTAAGCCGGTAATTGGCCAACCTGCCGTGCGAAGGATTTGACCGGCCTGTACCGACGGCTCGGCGGCTCGATCGAGGCGTGTGGGAACGACGGTGCGCGGTAGCGGCTCTTTTAACCGGATCAGCGCGATATCATTCGTCAATGTCGAGAAGTCGAATCCGCTATGGATGATGGCTTCGTGTGCGCGCCGGCGCACCGTTCCAATGCCGTCCAGATTTCGATCGCCCGCGGTGATGTCGATACGGTTCCATCGCGAACCGTCTTCGGGGCGGATACAATGCGCGGCTGTCACGATCCAACGTGAATTGATGACACTCCCTCCGCAGTGCTCGGTCATTATTTTTCCGCCGCCAATCTCATAGCGCATGGAGAGTTTGACCATCCCGCGAAAGTCGGGCTCTAGCGCCCCTCTGCCATACGAGGCGGGTTGCCCGCGTCCTGTAACGCGTCCAGTGGGGCTTGAGATCGACGTCACTTGCGGAGCGTATGCAGAGACCACTTCAATATGCTGACTTAGAAACGTCGCAGTGCTCTCAGTTGGGGAGGCGGCGTGAACCGGAGTTGATGCAAACGCGAGCGCTGCGACGAGAGCGGTAGAAAGTGATCCAGCTATGCGCATTGATGGGGCCCCCCAATAATTCTGCTAGGAGGCTTTTAGCGCGTAACGTGTAAATATTATCCTCAAATGAGAATAGAAATTCGAGTAAAAAATCGTTAACTACGTTTGATTATTCAATTTTTACTATGACTTATTTTCTTTGAATAGAAGCGTCGCATCAACAACGGTGTCATATACATTGGAAACTGGTAGAGCGCGACGAATAGTGAAAACACGGGCGCTTGAGGCAGTGCGGCCAAATACAAAGCGGCATTGCGGTTTCCCCAGATCAACCCCATCGCTCCGGCGCTCTCACGATGGGTCACCCGGCGAAGGATTGGTGTCGCAACCAACTGCAATCCGATATTCAAGGCGAAGACCAATGTTAGGGTCATCGCTGCCAAGTACGGCGTCCGCAGGATTTGTTCGGTCGCGCCGTCAAAAATAGGAATGATCGTTAGCAGCATCGCGACGGCACCGATTCCATCAAACACGCTCGCCCGCCGGGTGATCAAATCCGTCCCAAGTAATTTGCGCAAGAGGACTGCAAAAACAGCTCCGGCGCCAATCATTCCCGCAAGTCTTAGCGACAGGGCGAGTGGGTCAAGTGGAACCGCCTCCCCGAGAAGAAACGAGGTGACGAGGGGGCCGAGGATGGGCGCAAGAAAGCTGCCAACAATCGTCAACTCGATTGCAAGCGCTGCATCAAGGCCAAGAAGAAGGCAGAGGGCGGCGGCGGACCCAAGGGGCGGTCCTGCTGCGATGTAAACAAGAGACTGCCGAAGGTCTTCGGGCAATGCGATGAAGCTGGCGAGGGACGCGATCAGTGCGGGTGTCAGGACCATCAGGGCAAAACACACGCCCAGGATCACCCCAAGCCGTGCTGGCCTCAAGCTGCGCCGAAGGACAGACCCGAGGTCAATTCGAACCATGGCGAGCAGATACATCAAGGCGACAAAGGCTGGTAGTGCAGGGCGCAGCGACGCTGCAAGGTCTTGCAAGAAAAGTGCGGCAATGGCTCCGATAGCGAGGACCCATCGGGCGCGGACACCGATCCATTCAAGAGCCTTAGTCAACGCTACGCTCGATCTTTCGGCGCGCAGGGAATTGTCGTCGGGGGCTAATCACCCCGATGTCCTTCGCATCGTTTCCGGTAGCCAAGTCGCAAGTTCAGGGAAGGCGACGAGGACGATGACCATCAAGACCATAATCAAAAACATTGGGAAGGCCGTTTTGGCGATGTAGCCCATCTCGTGCTTGGTGAGGCCTTGCATAACGAACAGATTAAATCCGATGGGCGGCGTAATCTGTGCCATCTCGACGACAACGACGACGAAGATGCCGAACCAGATCATGTCGAAGCCCATCTCGCGGAAGGCCGGGATGTTCACCAACGGCTCGACAACGGCCATGGTCAGCACGACGGTTGATATGCCGTCTAGGAAACAGCCGATCACGATGTAGAACAACGTCAGCGCAAAGATCAGCGCAATCGGCGAATAGTTTTGCGATGCGATGAACTCTGCCAGTGCTCTTGGCAGGCCCGTGAAGCCCATAGCGAGGGCGAGAAAGGCCGCTCCCATCAGAATAAAGGCGACCATCGCCGATGTCCGAACGGCACCCATCAACGAAGCCCCAAAAGTGGAGGGCGAGAGAGAGCCTTGCGCCGCAGCGAGGAAGAGTGACCCAAGAACACCAAATGCAGCGGCTTCCGTCGCCGTCGCGTAACCCAGATACATCGACCCGATCACGAGGGTAATGAGCAAAATGACCGGAAGCAGAAAGCGTGACGACCAGAGTTTGTCGGCAAAGCTAATCGGTGGCTCTTTGTCGGGGCGCTGGCTTGGGAATAAGTAATGCCAAGCGATGGCGTACCCCATGAACATCGCAGCTAACGTCAATCCGGGCAGAACGCCGGCCATGAACAGCTTTGAAATCGACTCGTTCACAGCAACGCCGTAGACGATCAACATTATGGAGGGCGGTATCATCAAGCCGAGGGTCGCTGCGCCTGCTAACGTTCCAACTGACATGAACTCTGGATAATTGCGCTTGCGTAGTTCTGGCAGTGACATTTTTCCGACCGTCAACAGCGTCGCAGCTGAAGATCCAGAAACGGCAGCGAAGATCGTGCAGCCGACGATGTTTGTGTGAAGCAAACCACCGGGCGTTCGGGCCATCCACGGGGCGAGGCCACGGAACATGTCTTGCGACAATCGCGTTCGGAAAAGGATTTCGCCCATCCAAATAAACAAGGGTAATGCCGTCAGAGTCCAACTGGAGGAGGCCCCCCAGATGGTTGTGATCATGGCGTCCCCGGCGGGACGACTGGTAAACAACTCCATGCCAACGACGGCAACGCCGAGCAGGGCGAGGGCAACCCACACGCCGGTTCCAAGCAACAGGAATAAGACGAAGACGAAAATGACTGTGAGGTAAATCTCATCCATGTTAGCGGCTCCGATCCGAAGCAGCGGTCGTGCTTGTCGGTGTTTCGAGAGAATAGCTATCCTCAAACGGTTCCTCGACTGGCTCGTCTGGGATAGCTTCGTCTTTGAAGTTGCTGCGTCCCTCTACAATCATGCGCATCAGGTTATCCCACATTGCGATGGCCAGAATAACCGTACCGATGCTCATGGCGAGTTGAGGAATCCACATCTCAGTTTTGTCCAGCCCTTGGCTAATCTCGTTCAGCTTGACGGATTGGAAGTTAAACTTCACCGCATAGCGCGCGAAATACGTTGCGAGGACTGCCGCCACAGCGAAACACCACAGCTCTCCCCATTTTCGAAATCTGCCAAGCGCATTCAGCATAAGATTCACGCGGATATGAGAACCCGCATTGAGCGCGTAGGCCAGTCCGAAGAAACTCGCTCCAGCCATGAGGTAGCCCGCGTACTGGGTCGCACCCGGAAAGGTCTGTGCGGTCCATCGAGAATACATTTGCGCGCAGATCACACCAAGCATCGCCAGCATCGCCAGCGCGGCAATCATACCGCTCAGGAAATAGATTCCGTCGAGTAGTTTGCGGGGCCAGCGCTTGCGCGTTCCGAGCCAGCTCAGAAAGAGGGTGAGAAGGACAGCAGGAACGATGATGACGAAGGCACGCGTTGCCCGCCAATTGCTCTTAAAGTCCTCGTCATAGACGGCTTTTCCCGTGTCCTCGATTGTATCGGACAGCCACTTGGAAAACGTTTTCAGGTTATCTGCAAAGACCTGCATGAATTCCAAATAGCCGCTTAATAGGCCGTCCATAGAGGTCTCCGAGAAGATACGAACATAATGCGTGTTGGATAAGAGTAACGTGGTTAACGCCAAGGTAACAGAGGCATTTACGAAGTCAGGTTTGCTGTATCAATCGAGCTTGTGCTCTCCAACGCACACGCAGGGCTCAAAGAAAAACCCCGCTCCGATCACTCGGGGCGGGGTCAATTCTGCGGCAACCTAATCTAAGGACTAGATCAAGGTCGAAGCTAATTTTTACTCTTCGAGGAACGCGTCGACAATTTTCTTGCCTTCGTCGCCCGCTGCTTCAAGCCATTCTTCGGTCATTTGCGCGCCGATTTCTTTCAGCTCTTCGACCATTTTTTCGCTTGCTGGGCCAACGGTCATTCCGCCATCAGCAAGACCCTTCAACGTGAAGTCGGTGTACTGGATTGAACGCCAGTAGCCGGAATACGCTGCGAGTTCAGCACAACCCGTGACCGCGTTCTGGATTTCTTCGTCGAGATCTTCCCAAGCCTCTTGGTTGATCATGACCGTGTTGCGTGGAAGCCAGCCATCAACCGCATAGAAGTGCGAGGTGTGCTCCCAGAGCTTCCGGTCATATCCGGTTGCGCCGGACGAGATCATCGCTTCGACAACGCCGGTCGCGAAAGCTTGCGAAATCTCAGCTGCTTCAACTTGAGTTGGAACCATGCCGGTCAGTTCTGCAAGGCGCGCCGTCGCGGAGTTGTACGAACGGAACTTGATGCCTTTCATATCGGCAACCGAATTGACTTCTTTTTTGAAGTAGAAGCCTTGTGGCGGCCATGGCACTGAATAGAGGTAGTGCAGACCTTCTTCCTCAAGTGTCTTCACGAGGGCCGGGCGAACCGTTTCGGACAGTTTCTCCGATGCTTCGAACGATGAAGCGAGGAAAGGAATACTGTCGATGCCGTAGATCGGCTTCTCATTCTGGTGAGCAGAGAGCAGGCGCTCGCCAATCTGGACTTGTCCAGTCTGGATCGCGCGTTTGATCTCGCCGCCTTTAAACAAAGAGCCACCGCCGTGCACCGTAATATCGATTTCACCGCCGGTCGCCGTGCCAACGCATTTGGCGAAAGCTTTACCGTTTTGCGTATGGAAGTTGCTGTCTGAATAGGCCATGGGCATATCCCACTTCTCAGCCGCGAAAGCTGCAGAGGCAGTCACCGATGCTGCAATGACTGCAGCCAAACCAATATTCGATCTCATACGTAAGTCTCCCATAGCGCTACTTTTCGCCCAGGCGAATGCAATAAGACGTACATCGCCCTAGAATGTTTTCGGAACCATTAATGGATTGGATAAAGCTGTGTTGTCCAACGTAAAAACAACGAATTCAGGACTAAATTGTTGTTTTTTTGATGAGTTGGTACTCATTTCCCTCCAATCGGAATGAATATCTGACCGTCTGGTCAAGAATCGAAGCGGTTCGTCGCGAAGGGCGTCAAATCGATGTTTGGCCGTCTCTGGCCAATCATGTCTGAGATCAAGCGTCCGGTTTTAGGTCCAGACGTCAAACCAATGTGCTGCGCGCCAAACGCGAAGTATATACCTTTTGCGCGGGAGCTTTCACCGATTAGAGGCAGCGAGTCGGTTGTTGAAGGGCGGTGACCCAGCCACGTGCTCTCCTCGCTCCACTCAATCGTCGGATAAACGCGTTTCAGCGCACGTCGAAAGAGATCGAGCGGTGCGGTTGAAGCAGGGGCATTCAATCCACCCAATTCGACCAATCCAGCGGCCCGAACGCCCTGCTGCATGGGGGTCAGCCCGAACTTTGCGTCGCCAATCATGTATGGATTGGGAGGGCGAATGGAGGGATCTTTGAGCATGATGTGATAGCCGCGCTCTGTTTCCAGCGCGATTCGATGCCCCAGCGTTTCGCCGAGCCGCTTCGACCATGCGCCAGAGGCAAGTACCGCACGATCAAATTGATGGGTCTCGCCGCCTGCCGTTAGCTCCGCTGCGCCGCCATCAATCGGTTTAAGATCTTGCACTTCGGCTTTGATGAAAGCGCCGCCCAAGGTTCGGTAGGCGCCGAAAAGGGCGGCGGTGTAGGCGCCGGGGTTCGTAATCCAGCCATGGTCATGGACGGAAGCCCCGAAAGTGTAGTTTGGCCCGAGGTTTGGATCGATCTGGAGTAACGCATCCCGATCCAACTCATCCCACGTAAAGCCGTTTTCAGCCCGGATCGAGAAAGAGAGCGCCTCTTTCTCGAAGTAGGCTCGATCTTTATAGAGAAATGTGTAGCTGCCCTTGGTGATGTATTGTGCCGCATCCGTCCCTTCGGAGAGTGCCGCATGCTGATCGACCGCATCCCCGAGGATGTCTGTCAACGCGGTTGCAACATGCCGGACCGCCCCTTCATTCGCGCCTTTGAGAAATGGGATCAGCCAGGGCAATAATTTGGGTAGGTAGCGCCACTTAAGAAAGAGGGGGCCATCTTTCGTCAACAGCATCTTAGGGACGGCTTTGAGCAGGCCGGGCGTCGGGACGGGAATCACGGATGATCGCGCTAAAAGTCCCGCGTTACCATAGCTCGTCTGATTGGGGTCGCCCGGTTCGATCCGGTCAAAAACGGTGACGTCATGCCCGTCACGCTTCAACCAAAGGGCTGTTGAGACCCCAACGATACCAGCGCCGATAACGGCAATCTTAAGAGGGGTGGCCATGATGGATCGCTTGTGTTCCAAATTCCTGATGTCCTTGATTGACGCCATATTTTTGCAGGAAGCAAGCGAATGACGCGGGAGACTGTCGGCGTCATCATGTTGGATACTGTGTTTCCAAGACCTCGGGGAGATATTGGGCATCCCGACAGTTTTTCTGTGCCGGTGATTTATTGCATGGTCGAAAATGCATCGGCGGAACAAGCGGTACGTGGAAACGCCGACTCCTTGCTCGCGCCATTCATTTCAGCGGGGCATGAACTCGTCGCGCGAGGGGCGACGGTCATCGGAACCAGTTGTGGTTTTCTGTCTCTATTTCAGGTGCAGATGCAGGATGCCTTGTCGGTACCGGTTGTGACGTCCGCGCTGAACTTGGTGCCGAAATTGGGGCCGGAGACCGGCATTCTCACCATCGATGCGGAAGCCCTAACCGCTCGTCATTTATCTGCAGCCGGGATTGATTGGCCGGTGCCGATCGCCGGCCTCGCGAAGACAGGCGAACTGGCGACAGTGATTTTTGACGGAAAGCGAACGCTCGATATGGCAGCGGTCGAAGCCGAGATGATTGCAGCAACGCGTGCTCTGGTCCGCGAAACGCCAAACCTCAAATCGATTGTGTTCGAGTGCACGAATATGGGGCCGTATCGATCGGCTGTATCAGAAGCCGTTGGCTTGCCGGTTTTCACGGTTATTGATGCAATTGAGGGAGCGCTGTCATGAGCGATGAGACTCCAAGGCTTGGGACGGCCTACGCTCTGGAGGGAACGGAGCAGGTCAAACAGCTCTATCGCGATTGGGCGATGACGTATGACGCCGATTTCATCGAGCGCATGGGATACGCAATGCCTCGGATTGTTGCCGACGTATTCCAACGTATCGGCGGTGTGGGGCCAGTTCTAGACGTCGGGTGCGGGTCGGGCGCCGTCGGCATCGAACTGGTCGGGCATCGTGTTGATGGATTGGACTTGTCTCCGGAGATGCTCGCCGTTGCCGTTCAAAAGGGCGTCTACACCCGTCTTGTTGAGGGCGATTTGTTAGAGGCGCTTCCGCTGGACAGCGCAAGCTATCAAGGGATCGTCAGCGCGGGCACCTTTACCCACGGTCATGTCGGCCCAGACGCTTTGGATGAGTTAATCCGAGTAAGTGCGCCGGGGGCGATCTTTTGCCTTGGGATCAATGCCGAGCATTTTGAAGCGCTAGGATTTGCCGCGAAATTCGCGGCGTTGCGCGATGCAGGTTTGATCGGCGAGGTGAGGCTTGAGGATCATCCGATTTACGATGCGAACCATGAGCGATCAGAAGATCGCGCGCTGGTCGCGATATTCCATCGGATGTGATCGGCGACGGTTTCTCACCGTCGCCGTCTCATTGTCAGAGTGCGTTATACGCTTGATTAAACGTGTTGCAGACTTTGATGTCGCCAGCCTTCAGGCCTTTGAAGAACCAGTTGACCCGTTGTTCAGACGTGCCGTGCGTGAAGCTCGCTGGGTTGATGTGGCCACCGTTGCGACCTTGCAAGGTATCATCGCCAATCTGGAAAGCCGCATTGAGGGCCTCTTTGATATCGCCTTCTTCCAGAACGCTACGAACCTTATTCGTCCATACGCCTGAGTAGCAATCAGCCTGCAATTCTAGGCGAACTGTTAGGCGATTGGCCTCGACTTTCGAAGAACGTCGGCGCTGTGCGTCAACTTCAGGGATCACACCCGTCACGTTTTGAACGTGGTGAGCGACTTCGTGGGCGATGACGTAGGCTTGCGCGAAATCGCCCGCTGCGCCGAGTTTTTGAGCCATCACGTCGTAGAAGCCAGGGTCGAGATAAACTTTTTTATCTGCGGGGCAGTAGAACGGGCCCGACCCGGTGGTCGCCGGACCACAAGGGGACGACGTTCTGCCTTCAAACAAGACGAGTACAGTCTTCGGATAGGCATCCGAGTTTTCTTTGTAGATCGAACCGGACTGAGCGAAAATCTGGTTCCAGATTTCCTCTGTGTCCCCAAGTACGACTTCGGCGAATTCCTTTTGGTCATCATCGATGCCGGATCGAACGACGGGTCCGTCTTGACGATAGCTGCTGGCGCTGCTGCCCTGTCCGCCGATACCAACCATCTGCAACAAAGGCACGGCATCCGGGAAGAAAATGCTCGCGCCAAGGATAAGGATAGCCCCCAATCCGAGGCCACCTCCTGCTCGCTTAGCGGTCGGTCTGCGACCTCCCCGGCGATCTTCGACGTTGGAACTTGTTCTGCGTCCGCGCCATTTCATGCTGCTGTCTCCCCGAAACTAATTGCAGCGCCGT
>CAZXMX010000130.1:0-9338 GCA_964641645.1 uncultured Neomegalonema sp. | reverse complement strand
CCTCCGGAAGTGATTTGCTGCATCTGAGCGTGATTGCTTGAGCCCGCGTATGCGCTGCCTGCAGTAAGGGCCAGTACGGAAAGTCCTGCTAAAAGCGTCTTCATGAGTATTACCTCTTCGTTGCCAACTCGTGTGGCGGTTGCTACAAGTCGGCATCGCAATTATTTGCGATACCGGCGACCGGACGCTGAACTGGGCTTGCAATTCCACCAGCGTTCGGTCGTCTCCCCCCGAGAATTCGCCCCCCGGGAATTCGGTGTCCGTTCAATCTGAACAAACGTCGAATGTCATAGCTCTTTTCAAAGTTTGGACTCCCCAGACCTGGATCCAATATTCTTTTCTAGAGCCTTAAAGTCTTCTCTCCATTTTGTTCGCCGGAACGAGATTTCAGCGAACGCATCTTCTACTTTTGACCGCCTACAGCACCAGCGGGTTCTTCCGCCGCCAGCTTTACGATTGGTGTCCCGGCCAACTCTGACGACTTGGTTGCATCTTCGGCACCGGGTATCAGCGTTTTCAACAACACGGTCGGTTTCTGTTCAGCCCCAGTTGGCGGAACGTTAGTAACCGTCGGGCTGTCAGAGACTTTTTTCGAGGACGCACGATCAGCCTCTAGCTTTGCAACTTGCGATGCGTCTGTCTTGACAGCAGTTGGCTTCGGACTGTCCGATGGTCTCGCCTCGCCTAGCCTCCGCGACGGCACATTCGACTTCTGTGCAATCTCGACAGCAGCAGTCTTAGGTGCTGGTGCAGGCGCAGGTGCAATAGCCTTCGCAAACGCCGACTTCGCCGGTTCAGCAGGCGGTTCTGACGCAACTGGATTAGATGAACTTTGCGAACCGAATTGTTCTACCTTTAGAGCAGCAACAAGTTCTGCGCCCGCGGCCTCATCCTCGAATGCCCAAAGCCCGGCTTCCGAACCTTCTACGATAAGAGAGTGAACCGACTTCTCAATAGTCCGCCGCAAGGCCAAAGTGTCAGGCTCGTTGTTTGTAATACCTGCTTCGATTTCAAGAAGCTCGTCAAAACTAACGTACTTGAACACCCCACCCTGCAACCCAATGGAGGCAATCATTTTGGTTGTCGTGACATTGGCAAGAACTTCGCCAGTCTTCACGCTAACCGCACGCAAATTTACGGTGACTGCATTCTGGCGGTATTTTACATCCGCGCCGATGCTAAGAAAGCGAGCTCCGGCTCCGCCCGTCAGCGTGTTCGTATCAAAGCCGACAATTCCACCCTCTAGGATCACGCCAGCAAATAGCAAAGGCGGAAGGGCATTCGGATTGAATTCCGTTTCCCCCAAGTAACGTGACCGCATTTCACGGATGATCTTTCGTTCCTTGAGAAGATTGTCCAAGCCCGATCGCTCAAGAACCCGAAACCACTTACCGTCCCCCGCATCGCGCAGAGCCTTGATGAGAATGGCATCCCCACCTTGGCTTACAGCCCGCGAAAGAGTTTGAACATTCTCTTGCGGCTTAAACTGACCCGTCTTGTCCTCGAAGCCATACACCGCAATCGGCACAGGAGCCTCAGGAAGCGGCAAAGCGAGAAGAATGGACTGAGTGCTGGTGACCTGCAAGGTCGTTGGTTCGGTATCAGTCAAAGGTGTCGACGGATTCATGCATCCCGTCAGCAGCCCAAAACAAACACCAACGCCCAGCAAGCGACGGCTGTGTCTCCAATTTATCCCAAACATCACAACGGACCCCCCGATCCAAACATCCAACTACGGAAAACAGTTCGTATTCGTGCTAGTTCGCCTGATTCAAAAACCCTGGTATTTCGATGGTTGTCGTGCCCTGGGTGATCGTGTCAGTGATCGTTAGCGTGATATCTCCATTTAACGCGGTATCGAATGAAACCTCAGTTTGATCATAGGTAAAACTTCCCGACGGTTCGGCGTTTTCACCAAAAATTGCGTTGGTGATATTTGCCGATAGTCGACCTAGGATCGTTCTTTCCAACTGCTCAGCAAACAAACTTGCTTGAGTTACTTCATCGGCATCGCCACCAAAGAGTCCCCCCAATTCATTGCTTGGCGGATCTGGACGATCAATTTCTGCCGTTGCCAGCAAGTGCGAGGAATTAAACGAGCTTCCGCCAAAGGACGGATTGATTGGTTGATATGTTATTTGCTGAGCGTTGGCGCCCGAGCTGAAACACATAGCGATGATGGCAATTCTAATGGTTTTCATACCGCTTCTCCAAAACTCAATGTTCAAACGGGAACAGGTCTTCGATAATCGCATCGAAGTCGGTGATCGCTTCGAAAGTGATTGAACGCTCGTCCGAGAGACGAACGGTGTACTCGTCCGCTTCGATTTCCACGTCAAATTCTAACCAGTTAAGGTTGGATATCTGAACAGTATCTTCGGCGGAATAATCCGTAACGATGTCGTGGCCCGAAACCGCAGCGTCAAAGACGAACGTGTCGGCATCAGCCCCACCCGTGAGAATGTTATTTCCGGCTTCACCGATCAGAACATCTTCACCATCACCGCCAAAGAGGTCATCATCACCAAAGCCACCGCTCAGCAAATCATCTCCACCAAATCCGATGATCAAGTCATGCGCGTCGGTGCCTTGTAGTTCGTCTGCTTCGCCCGTCCCGCCGATCCGATCGTGGGCGATGAAAGCATCTCGCTGCATATGGTCGATATCGGTATTCCGAACGATCACGTCTGAAAGCGTCGTCGCCCACAAGTCCTCGACGTCGCTATCGCTGAAGCCGTCGCGGCCTTCGCTCCAAAAGGCATCGCCGTCACGAAGCCGCGTGAACTGATCAATGAGGACCACTGAGAACGTCTCGCCGAGCATGGCTCCTTCGACCGGATCTTCCGCCAATCCACCGACCCACAGGTCGACAAGGTCAACATCGCCATAGGCTTCTTCAAACGCCGCCGCGAGTTCAGTGTCCGACGTGATTTCACTAAAAGATGTTACACGACCGAGACCCAAAGCTTCCCGCAAATCATTGTAGCTTGGTAATCCAAGGTCTCGCCCACGCTGGATGTTCAGCGCCGCAAGGTCAAAACCTCCTGCGCCCGGTGGGCCGAACAAGAAAGAACGAACGTCTTCGACAATCGTCGCGTCAAGCTCCTGAGAAGTCCCTCCAGCGCCACCACGAAGGATCGGGTCGATCCCGC
The DNA here is from genome assembly GCA_964641645.1 of uncultured Neomegalonema sp. Classification (GTDB taxonomy): domain Bacteria; phylum Pseudomonadota; class Alphaproteobacteria; order Rhodobacterales; family Rhodobacteraceae; genus JAHDDY01. Next base: position 6,186 of record CAZXMX010000130.1, on the reverse strand, counting down.
CATTATCGGTGATTTCATCCGGCGCAAAGAAAGCATCACGTAGGGCGATGTGACCTGCTGAGATCGTTTGACCGTCCTCATCAATGCGCTGCAACTCCGGTGACAGCAGCGTATGACCAAGACGGAAAACAGCGCCCGTAAACTCAATGGACAAGCCGGGATCGACCGAAGCGTCATAACCCGAATAGGCGCCTATCGCGTCTTCGCCAAGCAGCAACGGCAGGAACTCGTTGAAGGTAATCGCCTGCATGATCGCCTCAACGCGGGCACGCGCTTCAGTGAAGATCGTGTCGTCGTCCATGTCCGGATTTTCGCTGGCGAGTTCCTCAGCGAGACGATTATGCTCGCGGGCGAACAGCGTGTGCATCGACGTTAAGGCAATGTTTTCTGCCGCGCGAATGTCGCCAGTCAGTAGTGATGAACCGTCCTCAACGAGATAGCCATCGGACGACAGCAAAATCTTTCCACCTTCGATACGAAGCAATGCTGCTTCCTCATCCGACGATCCATAGATTTGGGATCCATCGATAAAGGCGGTAAGCGCGTTTTCATATTGACGCCCTGCGACTTCCGGATCGGCGTCATCGACGCGATTGAAGCCAATGTTCATCACCCCTGTTCCGAAGGGGTCAAATTGCGGATCACCGATTGGGACGGCGATATTGGCCGCCTCGGTATGCCCCGGTTCTGTCAACCCGATGTCGTGATCCAGGAATTGACCCCAAATCCATAGAAAATCGGATGCTCCCGCACTATTCGGCATCTCCGAATCTTGCCGCATAACGATATTCGAAATTTCCCGAGCATTGGGCCGATCCGCGCCGGCGAGCGTTTCCCCGCCGTCTGTAAAACTATCGGGAGCAAGACGGCTCAGATAAGTCCCAGCGGAACCCAATTCAGGTGAATCTTCATTCGTCCCGACCCCATCCATCGGCCGCGCTTCCAGCTCTGGTTGAGGCACTGGCCAATTGAATGGCGGGAAGGGAAACGCCCAATACTCTCGCTCACTGCCATAGACGAATTCAGGGAAATTTTCTTCTAAATTGATCGACAACCGTTTGGATTGCTCAACGCGTCTACCAGCAGACGAACGCGACATCGCGACGCTGTCCAACCAACTCTCGACGTGCGAAACTTCCCCGGAAACGGGGCCGAGAGCATTGTCGGAATTCTTGAGTGATCTTAGCGGATCGACAGTGGACGAACGCGCCCCAAAACTAAACTCAAACATTTCAAAAGCCCCCCAGCTCGTCCATAATTAGATGCTTTCTAGGGGAGTTTGTCAATCGGTTGCAGTCTCAAAAAATATCACAACCTGAGATCGATTAAAATATATATATAATTTTCAATTAGTTATTAGAAAAAAATTTTTCCAATTGGACAAATTTCGGATTGCAACCAGAGGAGGATTTATCATTCAATCATAGAAAGATCACCTCAAACGAGAATTTTCGAATCAAATCTACGGTGAACTTTTTACCCTCAACTTCACATCGATTATGAGATGAAAAATACTGCCGCAATATAGAGCGCGTAGAGTATTCCCACTTCCCGACTGAATATGCAAAACAGCCAATTTGCGCACATGCGAATTCTGGAAATAGTCGATCGAGCGTCAAAGGCTAAATCAAGCAGTCGAGAGGCTTCGCATCAGCAGAACAGAATCAACATCTGTGCTGAAACGCTCAGTGAATCCAATTCATATATATCAATGGCTTGACTGGTGCTGCCGGAGAGAATTGAACTCTCGACCTCTCCCTTACCAAGGGAGTGCTCTACCTCTGAGCTACGGCAGCGATGCCGGGTCTTTAGACTGCGGAAGTTTTCAAATCAACAATATTCCAATCCTGCCACATAGCAGGCATCTACCTCATTGATATTTTTGAGCATTCCAATATCGCCGCCCAGTTAGAACTTCACGCTACCCACCCTGTAACATAAGCGTATTGAAGTCGAATTTGAGCAAAGCCGAGACCGAATAGATTTTGAGTGCCCTCAGCGTCGAGACAATCCAAAGCTTGCCTGCGGCATCCCCGCTTTATGCTTTATGCCGAAAGGTCTTACGGCGGATACGCTGAAAGCCGTACTCATTAGAACGCTCCCCGCATCTTCATATTTCTGTAGCGCGGCAAGAACAGTCGGGCGGCGAGCATGGAAAGGGCTTACAAGACCCAAATTCTCGGTCAGATTTTCCTGTTCGCGACAATCGTGAACCGCCCCTTGTCGTATCGCGACGAAGAAGGGTATGCACACCGATAACGTGACCGTCGGGAAAGTCAGAAATGTCCGAGTTCAAGAAAATCTTGATTGCCAACCGTGGCGAGATTGCCATCCGCATCAGCCGAGCGGCGAATGAATTGGGCAAGGCGACCGTCGCCGTTTACGCGGAAGAAGACAAACTCGGTCTCCACCGTTTCAAGACCGACGAAGCCTATCATATCGGTGAAGGGTTGGGCCCCGTTGAGGCTTATCTCTCGATCCCTGAGATTATCCGCGTGGCCAAGGAGAGCGGCGCAGACGCGATCCACCCAGGCTATGGTCTCTTGTCGGAAAACCCCGATTTTGTCGATGCGTGCGCCGAGAACGGCATCACTTTCATCGGCCCCAAGTCAGAAACAATGCGGATGCTTGGCGACAAGGCCTCGGCAAGGCGTGCTGCCATCGCTGCAGACGTGCCGGTGGTTCCTGCTACCGAGGTGTTGCCTGACCCCAACGAGCCCGGCGCTATGGATTCGATCCATGCGATGGCCGACGAGATCGGCTATCCCCTCATGCTTAAAGCGTCGTGGGGTGGCGGGGGTCGCGGCATGCGACCTATCTTTGGACCTGATGAGTTAGAGGCCAAGGTCAAGGAAGGGCGTAGCGAAGCGATTGCGGCCTTCGGCAACGGCGAGGGCTATCTCGAAAGGCTGGTCCAAAAAGCGCGTCACGTTGAGGTTCAAGTTCTTGGCGATAAACACGGCTCGCTCCTGCACCTTTACGAGCGCGATTGCTCGGTCCAACGCCGGAACCAAAAAGTCGTTGAAAGAGCGCCTGCGCCTTATCTGAGTGATACGCAACGTGATGAGATAAACGACCTCGGTTTAAAAATCGCGCGTCACGCAAGTTACGAATGCGCTGGAACCGTTGAGTTCCTCATGGATATGGACACGAACGCGTTCTACTTTATCGAGGTCAATCCGCGCGTTCAGGTGGAACACACTGTCACAGAAGAAGTGACAGGAATCGATATTGTGCGCGCACAGATCTTGATCGCTGAGGGCAAAACGATGGCTGAGGCCACCGGCGTCAGTGTCCAGGAAGAAGTGCGGTTAAACGGCCACGCCATCCAGTGCCGCATCACAACAGAAGACCCGTTGAACAATTTCATCCCTGATTACGGTCGGATCACTGCCTACCGGGGAGCGACTGGATTTGGGATCAGGCTTGACGGCGGCACGGCCTATTCCGGAGCCGTCATTACGCGCTTTTACGACTCTCTGCTGGAGAAAGTCACTGCTTGGGCACCGACACCGGACGCCGCCATTGCGCGAATGGACCGTGCGCTGCGCGAATTTCGGATTCGAGGGGTCGCGACAAATATTGCCTTCGTCGAGAACCTGCTGAAGCACGAGAGCTTTCTCGATAATACCTATCATACGAAATTCATCGACGAGACACCTGATCTCTTCGAGTTCCAACGTCGCCGCGACCGCGCGACGCGACTTCTGACGTTTATCGGTGACATCACCGTTAATGGTAACCCTGAAGCTGCCGGGCGCAGTCGCCCCTCCGCCGACACACGCGCTCCCAGAGCACCGATCACCACGGTGGGGGCAAGACCAGACGGCCTGAAACAAGTGTTAGAGTCGAACGGCCCCAAGGCCGTCGCCGATTGGATGCTTCAGCAAGACAAGCTCTTGTTGACCGACACGACCATGCGGGACGCGCACCAATCCTTGCTCGCAACTCGGATGCGGTCCATCGACATGCAGCGGATTGCGCCTGCCTACGCCGAGAAGTTGCCAAATTTGTTTTCGATGGAATGCTGGGGCGGAGCAACGTTCGATGTTGCCTATCGCTTTTTGCAAGAATGTCCCTGGCAACGATTGCGGGAATTGCGGGCCGCCATGCCCAACCTGTTGACTCAGATGCTGGTTCGTTCATCGAACGGAGTTGGTTACACGAACTTGCCGGACAACGTCGTTCAACTCTTCATCAAAAAATCCGCTGACGCAGGTATGGATATCTTCCGGGTTTTTGATCCTCTGAACTGGGTCGAGAACATGCGGGTCGCGTGTGATGCAGTGCTTGAGACAGACCGAATTTTGGAGGCGTCGTTTTGTTACACCGGCGATATCCATGATCCAGACCGCGCTAAATATTCACTCAGCTACTATGTCAAACTCGCCAAAGAGCTGGAAGCTCTGGGAGCGCACATTCTGTGCATCAAGGACATGGCTGGGTTGGTAAAGCCAGCCGCAGCGACGGCCTTGGTCAAGGCTTTGAAAGACGAAATTACGATCCCGATTCACTTCCACACGCACAATACATCGGGTATTACTGCCGCTTCAATCCTCGCAGCGTCCGACGCCGGCGTAGACGCCGCTGATGCCGCTATGGATGCGTTCTCCGGTCTGACGTCGCAGCCTTGTATGGGCAGCCTCGTCGAGGCGCTGCGGCACCAAGAACGCGATACCGGTTTGGACATTGAGTCCATTCGCGAGGTCAGCGATTATTGGGAAGGCATTCGTCGTCTGTATACCGGTTTCGAATCCGACATGCGGAACGCGACTTCAGAAGTTTACCTCCACGAAATGCCCGGTGGCCAAGTCACCAACTTGAGAGCGCAAGCCCGCTCCATGGGCCTCGAAGAACGCTGGCATGAAGTCGCGCAAACTTATGCAGACGTGAATTCGATGTTCGGCGACATCATCAAGGTTACGCCTACTTCCAAAGTTGTCGGCGATATGGCGCTGTCGATGGTCTCTGCAGGATTGACCCGAGACGATGTAGAGAATCCAGACGTTGATGTCTCCTTCCCAGATTCGGTGATTGGTTTGATGCGCGGCGATCTTGGCCAACCGCCAGGGGGCTTCCCATCCGCAATTCAAGCGAAGGTTCTGAAAGAGGAAACGCCGATCACAGCGCGGCCCGGATCCTTGATGGATTCTGTGGACCTCGAAACGACCCGCCAAGAAGTTGAGTCCAAAGTCAGCCGGCCTGTCGATGACGAAGACCTGTCGTCATATCTGATGTATCCAAAGGTTTACCTCGACTACATGTCGCGCAGAGAGGATTACGGGCCTGTTCGGGTTCTACCGACTTGGACCTTCTTCTACGGGATGGAACCGGGCGAAGAAATCGGTGTCGACCTCGAACCCGGTAAGACACTGCAAATTCGTCTACAGGCGACTTCAGAAACCACGCCCGAAGGCGAAGTGAAACTTTTCTTCGAGCTGAACGGTCAGCCGCGCGTCATCCGTGTTCCCGATCGCTCCGCGACAGCGGCCTCAGGTCGGGCTGAAAAAGCAGACTCAACGAACGAGTTGCATGTCGCTGCACCCATGCCGGGTTCGGTCGCATCTGTCGCTGTTTCCGCTGGCCAGAAAGTCAAGGCCGGTGACCTGCTGTTGTCGTTGGAAGCCATGAAGATGGAAACGGCAATTAATGCCGATCGAGAAGGCGAAATCTTACGCGTCGTTGCTGGTCCCGGCACACAGGTTGATGCGAAAGACTTGCTCGTCGAGTTTGCCAGTTAAGGCAAACCCGCTATCCTATCGAACCGCGCCACCGCTTGACCTGTTCACGAACACGATCTGGCGCGGTTCCTCCATAACTCGTTCTTGAACGAGCTGAACTTTCTACACTCAGGACATCCATGACCGCCGATGTGATCTTCGGCTCAACGCTTTGCATCTCCGCCAAAGATAGATCGTCCAACGGGACCTTTTTATCTTCGGCCATCTTGACGAGTGATCCCGTCACATGATGCGCATCGCGGAAAGGCATATTCAGCTCTCGAACAAGCCAGTCGGCTAGATCAGTTGCCGTCGAGTACCCGTGTCCAGCCGCTTCGCGCAGCCGCTCGGCATTCGGTTCCATATCACGAACCATTCCCGTCATCGCCGAAAGAGCGACACCCAGAGAGTCGGCGGCATCGAAGACCGGCTCTTTATCTTCCTGCATGTCTTTTGAGTAGGCGAG
>CAZXMX010000129.1:0-9366 GCA_964641645.1 uncultured Neomegalonema sp. | reverse complement strand
GCCGTGTTATCGACACTGCCCGCGTCGATCTCAGCCTGGGTTGCTGTGTGATCACAGCTATAGACCCACGTCTCGCCGACATTCAGTTCATTTAACGGGGCCAGATCACCGCTATCCAGCGTCGGCTGCGCATCACATTGTGCATCAGCCAAAGCCACAGTGCTAATCGTCACGTTGCCGGTGTTCTCCAGCGCAAAGCTGTAAGCAACGATATCGCCTGCCACCGTCGGCGTGCTCGTCGAGGTCTTTGCCAGCTCCCATGCCGGATCAGCCGCGACCGGGATTTCGAGCGTGTCCTCGGCAGGATCGAGCACTCCGCCTGCAGGCGTGCCCGTCGCTTCCGCCGTGTTATCGACACTGCCTGCATCGATCTCAGCTTGGGTCGCCGTGTGATCACAGCTATAGACCCACGTCTCACCGACATTCAGTTCATTCAACGGGGCCAGATCACCACTATCCAGCGTCGGCGGCGCATCACATTGCGCATCCGCCAGCGCGACCGTCGTGATCGTGACGTTGCCGGTGTTCTCCAGCGCAAAGCTGTAAGCAACGATATCCCCTGCGGCTGTTGGTGTACTCGTCGATGTCTTCGCAAGCTCCCAAGCCGGATCAGCGGCTACTGGGATCGACAGCTCCGCCGGGGCAGGATCGAGCGTTCCACCCGCTGGCGTGCCAGTCGCTTCTGCTTCGTTATCGACACTGCCTGCGTCGATCTCAGCTTGGGTCGCTGTGTGATCACAGCTATAGACCCACGTCTCGCCGACATTCAACTCATTGACCGGGGCCAAGTCGCCACTATCCAGCGTCGGCGGCGCATCACATTGCGCATCCGCCAGCGCCACGGTGCTGATCGTGACGTTACCCGTGTTCTCCAGCGCAAAGCTGTAGGCAACAATATCGCCTGCGGCCGTTGGCGTTGATGTTGACGTCTTCGCCAGATCCCAAGACGGGTCTGCTGCGACAGGAATAGACAGTTCATCCTCGGCAGGATCGAGCGTACCGCCCGCTGGGGTGCCTGTGGCCTCTGCTTCGTTATCGACACTCCCCGCATCGATCTCAGCCTGAGTCACCGTGTGATCACAGTTATAGACCCACGTCTCATCGGTATCGAGCACACCATTCGGCGTCGTATCGCCACTAATGAGATTAGGCGCTGCATTACATTGCGCATCGGCGAGAACAATCGAACCAATCGCGACATTGCCGGTATTCTCCAGCGCAAAGCTGTAAGCAACGATATCGCCTGCCGTGGTTGGCGTACTTGTCGACGTTTTCGTGAGATCCCAAGACGGAGCCTGAGTAACCGGCGTGACAGCGACGTCAGACAAGACGACAGATCCAGTTTCCTGAGTCGACACACGAACTGTGTTCGTCAGATTTCCAGCGTCAAAGTCGCTTTGCTGAACCGTATAAACATGCGTGTAAGTCCAGGTCTCTCCGATATCGAGCACATTAGGCGCCGCCGTCGCAGGGTCTGTTGCCCCGCTTTCCGTTTGTCCCGAAAGATTGACAACGGTTCCATCAGGCAATGTGTCTGCTGCGACGACATTTGAAAGAGAAATATCGCCCTGATTATCGACGGTGATTTCGTAAGTGACCTGCTGACCTGCCGCAGTGACAGGGTTTGGACCCGCGGTTTGATTCTTGGAAACGATGTAACCGATCGAACCATCAATCGTAATCGTCACGACAGCCGTCGCGGTTAATCCGCTAACATCCGCAATCTCGTATTCAAAAGTATCGACGCCGATAAAGTTCGTGTTGGGCGTATACGTAAAGCTGCCATCGGAATTGAGGACGACTGTACCGTTGCTGGGTTGAGCCACGGGCGTGGTGTTCAGCGTGAGGCCAAATCCCTCGGGATCCTGATCAACTCCGTTCCCATTGTCGGGTATAACACTCGCAGAGACAGGAACATTAACGGGCGTGGTGAATTCGTCATCTTCAGCCGTCGGCGGAAGGTTTGGAAAGGGCTCTGTGTTACACGAGAAGCCGTCATTATTGCCGCTCGGATCACCCTGCGCGACAAATTGCGCATAGGGAGCGGCACCAAAAACGTCAAAGAGTTCGAAGATCTGACCGGTGCCGTTGTGGAATGTAAAAAGCCGTCCGGTCGAATCGGTCCAGCTCGCCCCAAATCCTCCGCCCGATGGCATCCCGGTGATGGCTGTCCTTGTCGATGTTCCATTGTCGAGATTGATAATCCCAACGAAGTTGTTGCCAGGCGCAATGAGGAAGTTTGTTCCACCCGATTGAACAAAAGCGACATCAGCCGCGTTTTGCGTCGGGCCGGTGAGGTTCACAACTGTCACGGCACCCGTGATCAAATTGACCCCATCGTACCGACTGGGGCTCCTGCGCAGCCAAAGCGTATTGTTGTAGTCTACGTCACCGGCAAACGAACCAAAGCCCACATTGAAAATGGTCTCAATGGTTCCATCGCCGTGAATCCGAATAATGTCTCTGTTGCCTTGAGAACCGTAAGCAAAATTATCGAGCGTATTAAAGCCGGTGGCATTGTACGAACCATTCGGCGAGCCGACATCAACGTATTGGGAGAGAATCGGATCAAAGATCCGCAGTTGCCCAGATTGCACTTGGAAAATGTCGCCAGAGCAAACGAAGGGACCTGCTTGGGCCGGTGTCGGTGCGACGACCAAACCTAATCCACCGAAAGACGCCAAAGTCACCAGAAGAACTGGAACGCGCCGAAACATTGATCTCGACGGGACGCAAGAAGCCGCCTTCCGCGCGCAATTATCGCGAAACCACAGGACCCGCTCGGCCCATCTGTTGATGCAACCCAGTTTCGGTTGTTTGCAGTTCACACTCGACATGACGGCAATCCTCGATAGGAGATTTGCCGTTCGGTATGACGAATGATTGCTTAACTGGGCCTAACGAGATTAACCAAAAAGGCTAAAATTGCGAATAACTGTTTACGAAAACTCAAACAACAATAACAAAATATTACTACGCAGCTTCACCGCGTCTACCCATCTTTGGGAGGGCAAAAGCGCGTTTAATTCCGCCAAGAGTCCGGCCAGCACGAACAGCAGCCGATCCCATACCGCCGTTCAATATGAGGGTGCTCAAATGAGGATTTGCGTCCTCCGCCCAGGACCGCTCTGCCAAAGCAGAATCATCAAGTTCGCTCACGTCGAAACAACGCGTTTTATCGTTATCGAAAGCGCCCCATAGCATTTCCGCAAACGTGCCGATCCCAGCCGACGGATACTTTTTATCTCCGCCGGTATCCAGAATGTGCAGTGTCCCATTGTACTCAATACCAACGGTGAAGCCGACCGCAGGTTCGGCAAACAAAGTCTGATCAAAGGCGACCATGCTTCGTAACGTACCTGCCTCAGCTGCGTCGTGGATAATCCGCTCGCTGAAAACAGTTTGGCGATAATCCTCAACCAGATTTTCTTGGACGCCACTTCGTTTTTTCACGCGGTTCATAATCGCAAGCAATGGCGCTGCTTCGGTCACCGGACGTAATTCCAGACCTTCGAGATTCGCTTGAATGCCTGCGACTTCCTCGTGAAAGACTTCATCGCGACCCTGCAAAAATTGCGGCCATGACGTCGTGGTATCGATGACAGGAAACGCTGCGTGATCGTACTCTTCAACGGTTCTGCCCACGTCCCACTCACTATGAAGCAACTGAATCACGGGAGACCGCTCTGGGACATTGTGCAAATGCCAAAGCTGGGCGCCCCATCCCTTGGTGTATGAACCGAGCAATCGCATACATTCGATCTGGTCACGGATAAGCGGAATATCGGTCCGCGCAGCGGGAATAGGCCCGACAGCAGGAATCGAGAAACCGCCGTAGCGATATTTTACAGCAACAAAAGGAGCCATGGCGCATGGTCCTTCTTTGTCATCGATCATCATAACCTGACCAACAATGTCGTCTGAATAAGTGTCCCAAAGGGCCTGCAACCACTCATGGGTCATGTACATTGATGCTTCAGGGTATTGTGCCAAAGCAGCATTCCAACGGCGGCGAAACTTTGCGAACTTGTGCCGATCCGTGACGACTCGCACCGTGTGAACGCCCTCGCGATAGGTCTCAATTCCGTCCATTCCTGCCTCCGTCGTCTTCTTTTGTAGGCTGGGATGCAAGGCGCGTGCAGAACGGAAAGAACCGCGTCCGACGCTCGCAATCGTTAACGGAGAGACGTCATTAAAAGTTAGCTCGACCCACCTTTCACAACCTTCAGCAGTATGTTAAGTTTAGTCGTGGTGTTTCCGCCGACAGGCGGTGTGATGGGGTAAACTATGGGCACTCGCCCGAACTTTGAGGCTCTTTTCGAAAATCTCGCGGTTCCTTATGCAGTTATGGATCGCGACTTCCGGTATGTTGCGTTAAACGCATTGGTCGAAGAGATTGTTGGTCGACCTCGATCAGAATTGATGGGCCAAAGTCTGTTCGAACTGTTTCCAGAAATCGAAGAGCGCCAAGCTATTATGGAAGAAGCGTTCAACGCTGCTTTTGATGGAAAACCCACAAGCATGGCCGAGCTGCCTTACGCGATTCCCATTCCGGGGAAGCCAGGCGCCATGCGCGAACTTTGGTGGACCTTCCATTGCCACCCGATCCCCGAAGCCGATGGCGAAATAAACTTCATCGGTTTTCATGCCGAAAACATCACCCGCGATGTTCGCGCACGAGAGTTGAAGGATGCGATTGCAGCGGAGCTTCAACATCGAGTGAAGAATACGCTTTCGCTCGTCCAGACCATCGCTCGCCAGACCGCGCCCAACTATTCTGATATCGATGCGTTCATTGAAACTTTCGATGCGCGGATTGTCTCGCTCGGGCAAACCCATGCACTCCTAACCGGCACGAATTGGGATGGTCTTACCTTTGAGGCCCTTTTGACCACCCAGCTTGACGCTCACGCCGATCTGTTCGGCACCCGCATCAGCATGGATGGTCCGGCACTGTTGTTGTCATCCTCAGAAGCGCAGGCCATTTCGATGGCCATCCATGAACTGACCACGAATGCGATGAAGCACGGTGTCCTTTCTGGATCGAAAGGACAGTTGCGTGTTGAATGGAATACCCTCGATGACGACGGTTTTGAAATCACCTGGAGTGAGACAGGATTGGATGATCTCGAAATTCCGACGCGAGAGGGCTTTGGAACCGTCATCCTCAATCGAATTCTACCATCGCAGCTCAATGCAAAAGCGAACCATCGTTTCACAACGGATAGCCATTCTTATAAACTCATCGTGCCGAAACGATCGGAATAAGGTTCCAGTTCTTCCGATAAACGGCTTTAACGATCCAAATGCTTGATGGCGTTGGCATAATACCGAAGCACATTCTCTTCATTTGGATCGGCTCTGAGTCCCGAGCCGTCTTCGATCATGAGTCGTCGCATTCGCATCATTCTCAACGCCACATCAACCGCGTAATCGTCGTCATTTCGCGGGATATGAAGATGCGCGCCTGCCTCTTTCAAGCGTGAAATCAACTCGGCTGTTGCGGCTTTCAGTTCCAACGGTGAAAGAGGTTTGTCTGCCTCTAACAGAACGGTGGCAACGAGCGAGACAGGCAATACCGGCACCACGGCTCCGACTCGACCCATCAACTCCTCGCCCAGCGCCTCGACATCCACCGCACCATCTCTTGCATAATGTTTCAACGACAGGGGAGCGCCAAAACTGACACACGCATACCCGAACCGATAAAGGCGCCCGGTTACCTTCATCCACATCAATCGGAGGACAAACTTCACGGCTGATAGTGGTCCTGCGTTGAAGCGTGGTTGCTTTTCAGCGGCAATCGACTCCAACAAAATTCGATCTTCAATCACACGATCATAATTTAGACCGACCGGAACAAAGACAATGTCCCGCGATTTATCGGCGTCGAATCCGTCGCACATATACGAGATGAGACCCAACTTCGCAGGTTGGAGCGATCCATCTCGGGTCAGCCCCCCTTCAGGAAACATCGCCTGAGTAACACCGCCCTCGACTGCCATTTTGATGTAGCGCGCAACAACTTTCCGATAAAGTGGATTGCGAGACTTGCGCCGGATGAAGTAAGCGCCCATCGCGCGAATAACCTGCCGCAGCCCCCAAACATTGGCCCACTCGCCGACGGCATAAGACAGTGATGTGCGCTGCGAAGCCAAATAGGTGACGAGAAGGTAGTCGATATTGGAACGGTGGTTCATCACGAAGACAACCGCTGCTTCGGGATCAATCGCATTCAGTTCCTTTTCATCGTAAACGCCGATGCGAACGCGATAGAGGGATTGAGACACCCAACGTGACAGTCGCATCCCAAAACCGAAATAGGCAAAGGCCGAAAACGCTGGCACCGTTTCCTTGGCGTAGCGCTCAACCCGTTCTATCGCGACTTCGCGCGGAACACTCTGCTCCTCGACGTGGTCTTCGACCGCGGCCATGACTTCGGGGTCATAAACGAGACGATCAATCAGCACTTTTCGCTTCGTGAGCTTGAATGGTTGGATTTTGAGATCTAGCCGCTCATTGAGGTCATCAATCGCCCGATTGACCCGCTTCCGAAAGAACCACCGGAGCGACGGACCGATGATCCGATCGAGCAGGCCCAGAACGCCGAGAATTCCCGCCAAAACGGCCAGCCAGACTGGAATTTCAACCGACGTCATCATATCGCGCCAGCCTGCCCTCTTTCGGAGCGCTGGTCAAAGCCTTGGACATTAGGCCTTCGGCCTAAAAAAGGCGCATTCCGCCGCGATTTACTGTGCGTTGCACGTTTGTCGCGACTCACAGTTAGTTGGCGAGCGATCCGTTCCGTCGATTTCACGGCGCGTCCAAGTTTGCTAGCGTTCAATGGATAGGGCAACGCGCGTGCAGCGTGAAAAGTTTTCGGAGGCCGAGGCGCCATGAATATCAGTTCTTCATCCCGTGTGATCAGCGCATTCATCGCGCTCACCTTCACGCTGGGAGGGTGCGCAAGGTTCGCCGATGAAACCGGGCCGGAACCCACCTCTAACGCGACTTCGGTTCAATATGGTCAGTTTGGACCGAACCAACCGACCGACGCCGGTTTTGGATCAAACGGGAATGTCGTGTCCGGCGGCAACACAGGTGTCTTTGGGACAACTGATCCGATCTCCGTCGACGATTCCGGACCCTTCCCCAACAACTCGGTTTCTTTTGATCCGACACTCGCCGACCTCTCTTCCAGCGATCAAGCCTTGCTGGCCGGCACAGGCATTGACATCGGCGCGGATGCAGCTCTCACATCTGCAATCACATTTCCTGGCGACGATGGAAGCACGGCCTTTTTTGATGCTGATATCGGCACCACGGTTTTTTTCGAAACCAACAGCTCTAGCCTCAGCGATGAGGCACGGGCCACTTTGCGTTCGCAAGCCGCTTGGTTGAACGTCCACCCTGGCACGATTGCAACCATCGAAGGCCACGCTGACGAACGTGGAACGCGCGAATATAACCTTGCGCTTGGCGAGCGCCGTGCGAGTTCGGTTCGCGGCTATCTAACCGCGCTTGGCGTCAGCAACGATCGCGTGAGAAAAATTTCTTTCGGAAAAGAGCGCCCCGTCATCCCCGGTTCGAACGAAGCGGCTTGGAGTCAAAATCGCCGAACCGTAACAGTTTTATCCCGAGATACCTTCCAGACCGGCACCATCGCGAGCGATGATCCTCTTTTGCTCGCTCCCCCGTCGAGCACGACAACAATCGACTCGCTGCTAAATGATCCTGTTCTGAACGACCTGCCGGCGGCAGATCCTTTGCTCAACGATCCACTCCTCAACGACCCTCTGCTTAACGACCCGCTTTTGAATGATCCACTTCTCAACGGCGGCTAATCCCGCGGGAATTGGAATGGATTGCGGATCGGTATAGAGGCACATGATATGAAAGCTCGAAGCTTACTGATAGCAGCGACAATGGCGACAGCCTCCGCGTTGCCCGCGCGCGGTGAAACGCTGTATGATGCCATGCGCGATGCTTACTACTTCAATCCATCGATAGAAGCGGCGCGCTCAAACCTCCGTGCCTTAGGTGAGACGGTTCCCATCGCCGAAGCGGGCTTCCTACCAACCCTCGCATTTCAGGCCCAACAGCAGATCAACCAACGCCTTACAGAAAGAAATTCTCTTCCATCAACGTCATCTCGTCCGCTTACCGGAACTTTGACCGGAAACCTCAATCTGTATGATGGCGGCGAGACGGCTAACAACGTGAGTCAAGCGAAGGCGAATGTTGAGGCGGCCTACTCCAACCTTAACGCGGCTGAACAACAGACGTTGCTGTCCGCTGCAGACGCATTCTACGACGTTCTTCGCGATCACGAACTGCGCGATCTAACTCGGGAAAACCTCAGCAACTTGCAAGAAGAACTCGTTGCCAGTAAGGCTCGGTTCGAAGTGGGCGAGGTCACTCTGACGGATGTTGCGCAAGCGGAATCGCGCGTCGCCGCCGCGAATTCAAGCCTCATCCAAGCGGAGGGCGCGCTTCGAAACAGCGCAGCAGAATATCGAGGTGTCGTTGGGCGCCTGCCAACCAAATTGGAACCTCCCGAATCCCTACCCGAACTTCCGGCAACACTGATCGCTGCTGAAACGGATGCAATCGCGACCCATCCAACTATTCGCGCAGCGCGCGCGAATGAACGAGCCGCTGTTTTTGCTATTCGATCCGCAATGGCGGGTAAATTGCCCACGTTGGATGTTCAAGGGTCGTTGCAAGGAACGTTGTCCGACAGCATCGTCGGCGACAGCTTGTTCTCCAATGGCAATTCCGACGCGCGCTCGGCCTCTTTGAACCTGACCCTGACTTTCAATGCTCCGATTTATCAAGGTGGGCGGGTCGATGCCGAAGTTCGACAAGCACGGCATACAGCCAGCCAAGCCCGCGCGGACTACCATGACGCTGTCCGAACCGTGCAGCAAAACGTCAGCATTTCGTGGCAATCTCTCGTCACCGCCAAGGGCAGTATCCAAGCTGAACTTCAGCGCGTTCGTGCAGCTCAGATCGCGTTTGAGGGGGTAAGCGAAGAGTTACGGGTCGGATCGCGGGACACCATTGACGTACTCAACGCAGAAGCTGAATTGTTGACCGCTCAGATCGCTCTCGTCCAAGCCGTGCGCAATCTGAACGTCGCTGCTTACACTCTTCTATCCGCCATTGGGCGTTTGGACCCCGAAAGCTTCAATTTGAAACCCGTGTTTGACGTCGCAGCCGACCCAAGCCAATTGAACGCACCCGTATCGTATGGACATCCAAAGGATGCGACGACAGCCTGGCGTTTTCCATGGCGTCCATAGACCTCACTAAACCGGGATCGAGGCTTTCCTTGGGTCATGATGACAATGGATTGAAGCGAAA
>CAZXMX010000128.1:0-9597 GCA_964641645.1 uncultured Neomegalonema sp. | reverse complement strand
CCAATGATGGCCGGGATCGCCGTGATTTCGCGCATCCACAGCACCAAGCCGATCAGCATAACGAACGCACTGACTGCACCGACGAAGGGCCAGACACTCGGGTTGACGATGTGGTAGTCGTGGTTCTTGGCGTGTGCCATAATTCGCTCCATCCGCCGCGTTAATGCGGCGACCTCTTTAGTTTAGCGTTGGACTCGGCGCGGGAAGTGCCGCGAGTTCCGGGTCGCTAATTTCAGTTTCATAGAATGTGTAAGAGAGCGTGATGCCCTCGACTTCTTCGGTCTGACGATCATCGCGGATTTCGGGGTCGATATAGAATGACACCGGCATGTCCACGGATTGACCGGGCTGTAGAACTTGCTCGGTAAAGCAGAAACAATCGATCTTCACGAAATAGCCGCCGATTTTCAGCGGTGTGACGTTGAAGGTCGAGGTGCCCGCGACCGGGCGGTCCGAATTGTTCGTTGCCGTGTAGAAAGCCAGTCCGGTTTCGCCAATCGGCAGCGTCATTTCCGTTTGGACCGGCTTGAAGGTCCACGGCAGCTTGGGGTCGGTATTGGCGTCAAAGCGCACGTTGATGGTCTCGTCCAGCACGCGGCTCGATGCGGTGTCCGACTGGAGCGGCGTGCCGCCAAAGCCTGTGATCCGGCAGAACGCCTCGTAAAGCGGGATCGCTGCAAAGGACAGCCCAACCATAAACACAGCGACACCACCAAACATGGCGGCTGTCTTGGCATTTGATTTGGGGCTGGGGACGCTCATTAGCCACTCACCTGTGCGCTGAACTTTGCGATGCTGACGAAGAAGATCAGGGCGACGAATGCCACGAGCAAACCACCGACCAGCAGGTTGCGGGGCCAGCGGCGACGGTGAATTTCGTGATCTCGCATCATGGCCGTATCACCCGATCAACACGCGGAGAACCGCATCCAAGAGCAGCGCCGAGAAGATCGCCGCGAGATAGTGCAGCGAGACGCCGAACAGCTTTTTCTCAGCGGCGAAGTCATCTGCCTCAGCAACGATATCGTCCCGCTTCCAGACGATCCACGACCATTTCAGGAACCATGCGTTCATCGCAACGGCAGCCACCGCATAGATCGGGCCACCAACTGGTGTGAACAGCAGACCGACACTGGAAAGCGCCAGAAGGACGGCGTAGACGAAAATCTGTTTGCGGGTGACGGTGGTCCCGGCAACGACGGGCAGCATGGGAACTTCGGCAATCGCGTACTCACTGCGACGCCAGAGCGCCAGCGCCCAAAAGTGCGGCGGCGTCCAGAGGAAGATGATGCCGAACATGAGCAGCGGTTCAATCGAGATCGAACCCGTAGCCGCAACCCAGCCGACCAGTGGCGGGAAAGCGCCCGCTGCGCCGCCAATGACAATGTTCTGCGGCGTCGAACGCTTGAGCCACATGGTATAAGGGACAGCGTAGAACCAGATCGTGAAGGCCAGCAGGAATGCCGCCAGCACGCCGCCGAAAACAGCCAGCATCGCAACCGAGATCACGGATAGGCCGAGACCGATGCTCAGCGCATCTTGTTCGGTCACACGGCCATCAGGGATCGGGCGTTTAGCGGTCCGCTTCATCTTCGCGTCGATGTCCGCATCCCACCACATATTCAATGCACCAGACGCGCCTGCGCCCACCGCAATGCAAAGGAGAGAGGCGAAACCGATGATCGGGTTGACCGACACCGGCGCGCAGAGCATTCCGACCAATGCCGTGAAGACGACCAGCGACATGACGCGCGGCTTGAGCAACGCGAAGTAATCCGCGATTTGCGGCTCATCCGCAAAGGCACTGCGTGCCGTGTAGTCGGGTGTCATGTCGATATCGCTCACGAGATCAGCCTTTATTCAGCAGGAACAACAGCTGCGAGTTTGGTCGTTGTTTCTGACGGACCGTTCGCGATTTCCTGCACTTCTAGCAGGCGCTTTTTGAAGTCTTCCTTCGCGACGACTTCAACTTCGATGGGCATGTAGGAGTGACCGCGTCCGCAAAGCTCGGAGCACTGGCCATAGAACGTGCCGACTTTCGTCACTTCAAACCATGTTTCGTGCAGCGAGCCTGGCACGGCATCGGCCTTCACACCAAACGCTGGGACTGCGAAAGCGTGGAGAACGCCGCCCGGCTCTGACGTGACCTGAACGCGGACGATGCTGTTGACTGGAACCACCATCGGTGCGGTGGTTTTCAGCTTCCAGAGCGCGAGCGATGGGATTTCGCCCTCTTCCGCGCCTTCTTCTTTCATGCCGGCGACCATTTGATCGTAGGTCGAGTAACCGCCACCCGCCATTTGGCTGCTGTAGGCCACTTGTTCGCCGTCGATCTCGTATTCGTAGTCCCAGTACCAACCCGAAGCGCCGATGGCCTTCACCGTCACATCCGATGGGGGCACGGTTTCTTGGTAATAAAGGTATTTGATCGACGGATACGCAATCGCGACCAGAATAATGACCGGGATCAGCGTCCAAGCCACTTCAACCGTGGTGTTGTGCGAGAACCGCGACGGAACCGGGTTCCGCTTTTCACTGTAACGCCAGCAGGTCCAGCCAAGCAGAACCGTGACAAAGAGTGTAATCAGGAACGAAATCCAGTGGAGAGCGACTGAGAGCGAAATCTGGCGCTCCATGCTTTCTGTCGCCGGCTCTTGATACCCAATTCCGCCCGGCGTCGGAACGCCAAGGTCTTGGGCCGTCGCCGCACCCATTGTTGTCGCCAAAACTGCCGCTGCACCAAGTCCGATCAGGAGGTGTCCGCTCCGCATACCGTCTGCTCCGATTATTGCGGGAAAATAGGCGCAATTTTACCTATCGACCGCTGAGTCTGTCTGTTCGCGGGTCTTGAACCACAGGGACGGAGGTCGCGCAAGCGTGAGCAGCGCGTCATGCCGTCGCGAGACCATTTTTCAGATGAAAGTGTATGATCGGCCGCCTCAAACGCGGAAAAGTTGTAAAATTCGCCTTTTCACAGCTTCATCTCCCAAGTATCCTATTGCGGGGAGCGGCGATGAAAAAATCAACCCTTGGCATTTTAATCGGAGTAACCACCATCGCGGTTGCTGCTGGGCTCGCAAGCGAATGGATCGGAACAATGGTAGGGTTGTCACCGATGAGAATTATTCGATGGGTGGCATTGGGCGCGGCCACCGTTCTTGTATCCATGATTTTTGTGATTACGCTCAAAGGCCTCTGGACTCTGGACCAGCCGAGCGCAAAAGTGAGGGTAGCGCCCTTCACTGTGATCGACCCTTCGGGAGTAATGACCAACGCCGAGTCTGGCCTCGCAAGCCTACTTGTTGCCCGCATTGCACACATTCGCTCCGATATCGAACGTTCACGCGATCAATTCGAAGAATCGCATAAACCCGGAGATTCGGCGACACTGTTGGAGCCAAGTGAGCCGGTAACCTATGGAACCGGTGCCCAGTCATCAGAAACAACGCGCCCACCTCTGCTTGCGGAAATGTTCGCAAGCACCGGGAAGGAGACCCTTCCGGAACTATCAGTTCAGGGCGTCGACCTGACCGGATTGTTCGCATGGGTGAAACGAAACCTGCGAGATCGGCAGAAGGCAATAAACTTTACGGCATATATTGATAAATCGGAGGGGGTATCGATTGCGGGAGATATTGCCCATCTGGCGTTAGGTGAAAACGCGAAAACGTTGTTTATTCCTGCTGAAAAAGGAAAGACCCCTGCCGAGGCAGTCGAAAGACTCGCGCATCTAATTTATCAGCATGCGCTTTCGGGTTCAGAGCCTCAGGTCCTGAGCCTAACTCCCGATCAATTCCGCCGGCTCATAACCGCACTTGCGGCGCTCGAAAACCCTCAACAAGATTACTGGGAAGCGGTGCAGAAACGGCAACACGTTGCCGAGCAGTATCAAGTGATCGACAATGTATTGGGTCGTTTCGAAAATTGGCCAAAACTTAGCGTGGTAGCGGGGCGTGCGGCATGGCTGGCCGGTAAGAACAAAAATGCCCGAAACCACTTCCAAAGCGCTCTAACGGTTGCGCAACGGAACGACGACGCACAGATGGTCGCCGCAATCGAATACCATCTTGAGCAAGTAGACGGGGCGTTGGCCGCACGGACGATCCTCGCCTCGGCAAAGACACGCAACATTGCTGCACTTGTTCATCCGCCCACAACGACCTCCGACGGCACGCAGTCCGCGCCGTCGGAAACTGCACTGGTCGAAAATGAGAAACGTCCGTTTGTGCGAAAGTCAGTCTCGAACCTGACTGCTGCAGAGTTGGCGATCTTCCGCGAAGGCTTCACAGTCCTGCAAGCGGCTCGCGGAGACGGATCGCTAAACGCGTTCGCTGGAATTTATCGCCAGTACTTTTCTCAAACCCACGGCAACGAGATCTTTCTACCTTGGAATCGCGCATTTCTGGCACTCGTGGAGACCGAAGTCCGAGAGGAAGTCCCAGAGTTCGCTTTCGCCTGCTGGGACTTCGATCAACTGCAGGTACCAGCAGCGTTCACAAAAGAAGTAGAAAACGGTCAACCAAACCCACTTTTTCGAGGAACCGTTACAACGGGGAGTACCGAGAAAGTTTCGAAACCTCGCTATACGCTGCGTGAAAATATTGATCTAGCAACAAGAAATAACGTGATTACGCGGTTCCAAGGTGTGAAAGAAGCGCTTCTGAACTCTGAGTGGGAACTCGCCCATAGAAGCATCGAAGGCCAACTGAACAATCTTCGCCACGTTTTAGTTGGCGGCGACATGGCAACGCTCACTTCGATTTACGATCCATTGTTCTTTGCCCATAGATGCGCCGTCGACCGCTTATGGGCCGAGTGGGAGACGCGCCATGAGAGCGAACCGTATAGCGCTGCAACACTTGACCTTAGCCTCGAACCCTTCGGTATAAAGGTGCGTGACGTCATCAAATCCGCGTCGCTGGGCTACATCTACGACACTGATCCGACGGACTAACCGCACGCTCACACTGGGTCCAAATCCGCCCCGAGGGCCTCGGCCACCATTTTTTGGAAGTGGTGGACCGTATGTTCGCTCAGTTCTGTGCGATCTTCGTCGACGACGAAACGGCCTTGGTTGTAGCCGGAGGACTTCAAACCCTCCTGCACGCTTTCGCACAGGCCGATGTCTTCGGGCTGGAGGACGTCGATTTGATAGTCGATGGCGTCTTTGAGCTGCGGGGTGATCTCGCCATTGGGGACGAACCAATCCTGAAATTCGATGCAGCGCTCTGGTTCGGACGGATTCATCTGCAACACGGAAAGATTCGGCTCTCCCGGATAGACCCAGATCGTGAAGTTGGGCCAGACGAACCACCCCGCGTAGCTGAAATCCACATCGCCTTTGACGAAGTTGAACGCCTTGCTCTCGGTGGTCTTCACGCCGTCTGAGCAGTGGCTGGAATAAATGCCACAGGCTTTTGAGCGGTAGGACGGCATATCGACCAGATCGACGAAGTCTTTGTGGGCGGTATGGCAATGATAACATTCGAGGAAGTTATCGATCATCACCTTCCAATTCGATTTCACGTCATAGGTATCGCGCTGGGCAAAGGCGAGATCATCCACCTCTGGCATGTAATGGCGGATTTCTTTCTCCAGATCGCCGGATTGTTCCGCGAAGGAGGACGCCTGCATATCCATATTGACCATCACAAGACCGCAGAACACTTCGACCTGCACCGGGCGTAGCGAGAATTCGGAGCGGTCGAAGCCCTCCATATTCTCTGTATTGCGCGCCGATTTGAGGGTGCCGTCAAAGTCGAAGGCCCACGCGTGATAGGGACAGGTGATAATGTTCTTCTTACCAACACCCTCGACGAGTTTGTGCCCCCGGTGCGGACAGACATTGTAGAAGGCGCGCAAATCGCCCTCGCGGGTGCGGGCGACGAAGATGTTCTGCTCATGAATGCGGGTGGTCAGGAAGCTGCCGGGTTCAGCGACTTGGCTGACATGCCCTGCGTACCACCAGCTTTTGTAAAAGATCGCATCCTTCTCCAGTTCGAACACGGTTGGGTCGTGATAAAACCGTGCGGGAAGCGTGTAGGACTGCGCCGGGTCCGCCCGAAAGGGAGCGTCACCGGGCTGAAGATTGAGGACTTGATGGGTCATCGCAGTATTCCTTCGGCGCAATTGCGGAGAGGGAAGCACTCTTTGTTGCATCGCTCAAGCCGATGACCGCCATTTCAAGCAAGAAATGCGCGCTTCATTTGGCGCGCGCAAAGATTGAGCATTGCCTGAAAAGATCAAAAACCTTGTGAATCGACAATTTTCTCAATCACTTTTCTGAAAAACCAGCGGCAACTCGTCGCCGTACGATTTCTCAAATTCGACAATAAAATCTGAGTGCTTCAATCGTTGGCGAATGTCACGTCACGAGACTTATCCCCGCGACTCACAAGATGGTGTGTCCACCAAAATTGACACCACTACATGCACCGGTATTCTTACTCGTGGAAGTAACGCAGGAACCGGTTATTCAAATGTATCAGAAATTTGACAGCGCCTTGGCGATGGCCCTTTCACCAAGGGAAACGCCCTTTGGGTATCAGGAACGCGGGTTGCTCATCGCGACGGCGCGACGGGCCGCAGCGGATAATCGGATCAAGGCGCTTAATGAAGCGGCACTGGGCCAGTTTCATTTCGCCAAAATCCATGAAAGTGCCAGCCTGCGCTATCACGAGGATGCCGAGGCGCTGGCAAAGAATGGCCTGCCATCGCATCAGACCGTCGCTCACTATTTTTCGATCGCCGAGGCGTACCGCGCGGATGATCACGAACGGACCAGCGCCAACCAGAATGGCCGCCGGAACGTCGCCTGATTTGAGTACCTGAGTTTACGCGTTACTGCCTGCCTCAACTAACCCCCGCTCTGCGGGGTTTTTTTTGGCCTTTTGATAGGCTGATCGACGTTAAAACCGGGCGCGCGATCAGATGCCGCAGCCGTCGCCGATATGGTTAACAAAATCTGATAGTTTGGACTTTTGGTGGATGTGATCTCGCTGTCCTTTTGCGTCAACTACACATCATGTAGTAGGTCGAATTGTTGACATTACTATATGTTTGAACTACCGTTATGCGTGTGGAAAGCGTGGAGAATGGTGATTTAAGATGAGCCAGAAATTCGACACCGCCTTAGCAAAAGCTCTCTCATCCGAGGGAACACCCTTTGGAATCCAAGAGCGTAGCGTGCTGATTGCCACCGCTCGCCGCGCCGCATCTGATAACCGGATTAAAGCCCTGAATGAAGCGGCGCTCGGCCAGTTTCACTTCGCGAAAATCCATGAGGCCGCCAGCCTGCGGTATCACGAAGATGCGGAAACGATTTCAAAGGATCGGCTGCCGACGCACCAATCCTTGGCGCACTATTTTTCCATCGCACGGTCATATCGGATCGACGAGCGCGAGCGGATCGACACCACAGAGAATTGGCGCAGGGACGTCGCTTAGTTTTTAAGTCCCTGAGCAAACGAACGACTGCCTGCCTCAACTGTCCCCGTCTCGGCGGGGCATTTTTTATTCCTGCGATCAAGGGCACATCGCAGTTAGAAATTTTGCGATCACTTGAGTTTTTTGCGCGCGGCGGAAGAGACCGCGATTACGGGCGATCAAGTATTTGCCCGATATAGGCTGTTCGCTATCGTGAAGTGGCTGCGTCGGCAGATCGGGCGAGGATCAAATTTCTGAAGTTGGCTTGAGATCGAGAAGGAAGCTGGACCGGTGTAAGCCCCATTGCTGCCGTCAGAAACGACTCTACGCGACTTCGCAGTTTGGCCAAAAGCCGTAATAGCTACATGCTCATATCGCTACTCTAACCCGGAAAATCTGGTTTAGTCGCTCAAACTCTCTGCGCGGTCGCATTCATCCGGCCTGACTTTAGCAAGGTCTCGACAGTTGAAGCTTAGCGAGTTTCACGTGATCGTTGACATCGCAAGCAGTCGTGTTGAGCATCTAAACAAGCGGAGATGAAAATGATGGATGGCAGCTTAGAGAGCGTGGATATGCTGCAGCTCGAAGCGGCGAAGCAACACTTGGCGTCCATGCCAGAGGTAAACCAAACCACACTGCGGCAACAGCGTTTGGATCGGCTCCAGGCCGAACTTCAGAAGCGAGACCTTGGCGGCATGCTGCTCTACGATCCGGTGAACGTGCGTTATGCCACCGATTGCCGGAATATGCAGATTTGGACGATGCACAATTCAGCGCGTTACTGTCTGGTTCCCAGTGAAGGCAAAGCGATCATTTTTGACTACGTCAATTGCGAGCACCTGTCAGAGGGCATTGAAACGATTGGTGAGACACGGCCTGCAGTACTTTGGTTCTACCACAGTGCCGGAAGCAACCGGCAGCAACTCTTGGAGAAGTGGGCGGATGAGGTTGCCGATGTGGTCAGCGAACGCTTTGGCAATCAACGGATCGCAATTGACCGGCTTGATGGCGATGCGCGTAACGAGTTGGAGAAGCGACAAGTTTCGGTGTCGTTTGGGCAAGACGTCATCGAACACGCGAGATGCATAAAAACCAGCGAAGAACAAAAGGCGCAAGCCCGCTCGGCCTACGTTTGCCAAACTGGACTTGCCCGCCTGAAAGAGATCACGCGCCCAGGCATCACTGAGAACGAGCTTTGGGCGACCTTCGGCGCTATCAACGCCTCGCTCGGCGGTGATTATGTCGAAACGCGCCTGCTGGTATCGGGCGACCGCACGAATCCATGGTACAGCGAAGCCAGCGAGAAACCCGTTCAGGTTGGCGAACTGGTCGCCTTCGACACCGATATGATCGGGCCCTACGGATACAGCACCGATATCTCTCGCACTTGGCTTTGCAATGATGTCACCCCAACCGAAGAGCAAAAGACGGTCTACAAGGTCTCGCATGAGCAAGTGCATCACAACATGGCGCTACTCAAGCCGGGTCTTGGGTTCCGAGAATTGGCTGAAAAATCGTGGCGCATACCCGAACGCTTTGAAGAGTTTGAAGTGGGCGTCATCGTGCACGGCATCGGGATGTGCAACGAGTACCCGCAAGTAGCACCGCTCAAGTGGTTCGAGCAAACCGGCTATGACGGCGAATTTCAGGTGGGCATGACCGTGTCCGTCGAAAGCTACATTGGCGAACGCGGTGCCAAGGAAGGCGTCAAGCTTGAGGAAATGGTTCGGATTACGGAAACAGGCTGTGAACTGGTCGCCCGGTTCCCGTTTGAAGACGCACTCCTCAACTGATTGCTCCTGCCATGTCGGGCCAAAGAGGGGATGAGAGTTTCGTCTCCTTCGGTCACAACCCGAAGTTTGACGACGGCTATCGGAACGACAGCTTTGCGAGCGGTTGCGACCGTTGGTTCCGTTTCGCACAAAACAGAACCAACCGACACTGCCCGACTGGTCCGGACAATGACGGTTTTTCAAAATTCGGCGCTTGCTGGTCTGAATCGCGGGAACGAGTCCACCGATGATGTAGCAATTTTCGGATTTCAATTTTTTTGACTCTCGTTGGTTTCGCGTTGCTCAACCATCTGCCGCTGCACGGTTTGGTCTGGCGGAGAGGCTGGCCGCATTCGCTGCGCGAATGCTCTGGGCGCGGTGCTTTGGATTTTGCTTGACA
>CAZXMX010000127.1:0-9716 GCA_964641645.1 uncultured Neomegalonema sp. | reverse complement strand
AGCGATGCGAGGTCGAACCCTTCCAGAATTTTCGCCATTAGAATTGCGGTTGCGCCTTGGCCGTTGGGTGGCAGCTCCCACAGAGTTGCGCCGCGATAGTCTCCGCTGATCGGTTCGACCCATGTGCAAGCGGTGTTCGCGAAGTCATCCAGCGTATGCACGCCGCCCAGCGCATTGAGCGAGGACACCATATCTTCAGCGACTGGGCCTTCGTAATACCCTGCGCGGCCATGCTTCGCGATCAGCTCCAGCGCTTCGGCTTTGGCGGGGTAGGCAAAACGCTCGCCGGGGGTTGGCGCGCGGCCCTCCAGCAAAAAATGCTCTCGCGCTGCGCCGTTGAGTTTACCGACGCCTTCTTGCGCCCAGTCATGCGCCGCTTTGGGCGCGACCGGATGGCCTTCGCGGGCCAAGCGGATCGAGGGGGCAAGAACGTCAGCCCATTCGCGGGTGCCATGCTCGCGCAGCAACGTATCGAAGGCATCGATGGCACCGGGAACCGTGGTCGCATGGGGACTATCGAGGGGCACGGTCTCATGACCTTGCTCGCGCAACATGGCGGCATCGAGCGCAGCGGGCGCGCGGCCCGATCCGTTCAGGCCGCGCGGCTTATCTTCGCCCGGCTTCCAAACTAGCGCAAACATATCGCCGCCGATCCCCGTCATCGCGGGTTCGAGCAGACCGAGCATCAAGGCCGCCGTTGAGGCCGCATCCACGGCATTGCCGCCATCGCGCAGCACGCGCACCGCCTCTTGTGCGGCGATGGGGTGCGAGGTCGCACACATGCCGTTTGCCGCATACGCCGTCGAGCGGCCCGGAAGGTGAAAGTCGCGCATGTAAGGTCTCTCCGCTGAATACAGCGATGAGCTTAGACTGAGCTAGTCCTTGTCCGCCAGCTTCAAGAGCTTACGATTGAAGATACGCAAGGTCATCTTCAGATCAGCGCCGCGCTTCAACACCCGTCCATCAGACCCGAAAATGCAGTAAGCGCCCTGCTTTGCTGCGTTCTTGGGGCGTTTTTCGATGCGATAGGCCGGTGTTTCGCCCATCCGCCGGAAGACTGAAAAGGTAGCGACCTCTCGGCCCGTGTTAATGGCGTAGTCCCGCCATTCGCCCGCGGCGACCAATTGTCCGTAGATCGACAGGATATCGGCCAGTTCCCGCCGGTGAAAACTCACCAGATCATAGGACGGCGCGTTGCGCTGCGGAAAGGGAATGACGTTTGAGCTTTCCATCCCTTCAATGTGAGACGTGAAGGGACGATTGGCAAGAGGGAAGCGCAAAGTCGTGAGGAGGCGTGCCGAGACGCATGATCCCACAAAGTAAACCCGCATGCGATGCACACGAGTTTGGGATGTTCCTCAGAGATCAGGCTGCAATCTCGCCACGCATCTGACCAAGATGCTCGTCCCATCCCTTGTCGAGTGCGAGGATCAGGTCAAAAGCCTCGGCCCCTGATGGCAGTCCTTCATGGATCAGCGATAGTCTTGTCCCCGCCGGGACTTCTTCGATGTGCCACTTCACGGTTGTGATGCAATCGCCCAAAGGTGGGATCGCGAAAGTATATTCGAGGCGCTGATAGGGTTCGGCCAATAAAGCCTCGTGCATTTTTCTTGACTCGGGGGTGATTTTTGGCTTATTTGTTCTTGTTTTGTTTTTAACAGGAGACCGCACACGACATGGACTGGACCCTCGCCCTTCACCTCAACCAACAAGCCTTGCTGCGCAATGTGGCGTGGCTGTTTACGTGGTTGAAGTTGGAGGTTGGCGAGACCGTTGAGACGATGCCTCGATTTAAGCGGCTGACGGTTCTGTTCGTGTTGCGGCCTTCGGAATCCGCGTATCGGCGGGTGATCTTGATTGCGGTTCTTGTGCGGGGAGTTCTGGCCCCGATGGTGGCTGAACGCGCTGCGCGGTCGGGACGCTCGTTGCGGAAGTCGGATGGAGAGACGCGGGTGCGAACCGCGCCGCTGCCGTTCAAGCTGATCGATCCGCGCAAGAATTTTGATCTAAATCCCGAGCGGCCCAAGCGCATGAATGGGATTCAGCTTCGGATTACGGACCTGTGGTCAGATGATCCGATCTATAACCGCGATGATCTTTATGCCTATCAAGAGCGCCAAAATCGTCCGCCGCCAACGCCTGAAGATGAAGTGAGCGCAAAGGCGCTATGCCTTCGGATGAATGCGTTGATGGCGGCGCTGCAAGACTTGGATGCGCAAGCGATGCGGATGGCCAAGCTGCAAGCGCGAATGAAACAAACGCGGCAGCGAACCGGGAAGTGGCCGTTGCAGCCGCTTCGTCCGGGCTTGCCGCCGGGGTTTCGGCAGCGGCAAAAACATGAGGTGGATGAGGTTCTTCGGGAATGCCATCAGCTCGCGCTGACCGCACAGCATGAACTCAGGCCGCCCGATACGTCGTGACGTTTTGATCACGTCTGCCACCTAAAAACCACCGCTTCGGTACCGGAGCGGCGGCGTCTCCGCATGCCTTAACACTCGATTAACTATACCCCCGCCCATATCCATGCTTCCCCCGTGCGCCTTTCGACGGCATAATCGCGTGAGGATTGATTGCGATGTGTTCGTTTGTGCCGAGGGTAACGGTTGATGGCTAAGGATTTTAACTGTCCGAACTGCGGCGGCGAGCTGTCTTGCAAGGTCGCGCAGTCGAAGATGGTCGCCTGTCCCTATTGCGAATCTACCGTGCTGCTCGATGATGAAGTGGTGAAGCTGGCCGGTAAGGGCGGCGTTATGGCCGACGAGCCTTCGCTGTTCGTGCTGGGCCGAACCGTTGACTATAATGGCGAAAGCTATATGCCCATCGGGCACGCTCGGTTTTCGTACTCCAACGGCTGGTGGGATGAATTCTGGGCGCTCGACGGCAAGGGCGACGGCGTTTGGATCAGCGTCGATGAAGGCGATATCGCCATCGAAGAAAACCACGAGACCTCTGAGCATCTGAGTGAAGGCAAGCTCACACTGGGGGCGCGGGTTAAGTTTGAAGACGAATTGTTCCGGGTGACCGAAGTCGATCAGGGCAAATGCGAAGCCCTGCGCGGGGAATTCCCCGAGGAAATGGTCGTCGGTGATACCTTCAAATACTATCACCTATCCGGCCCGCGCGGTCGCTTGGTAACCCTCGAATTTGAAGAGGGCGAAATGTACGTGACCGAGGGCCAATGGATTGACCCCTACGACATTCGCCAACAAGCCATCGAGGCAGGCGCATGAACAACGCGCTCACGGCTCTCAATTGTACGACCTGCGGCTCGCCGCTGCCCGCTTTGGCCGGTCACCGCGCGAAGGCACTGGCCTGTAGCTATTGCGGGTCGGTGATGGACCGGCATGACGGGTATAAAGTCCTCGCGCAGTATCGCGATATGCAACGCCCGGACGGGCCGTTTTCCCTTGGCGATGCCGGAGAGATTCTCGGCGTGCATCAAACCGTCGTCGGGATTGTCGGCGTGCAATCGCGCATTGAAGGCGAGATGTACTACTGGACGAACTATCAACTCTATTCGCCCACACACGGCTATTCGTGGATGACGTGGAATGACGGGCACCTGACTCATTCGCGCAAAGTTCGCGATGCAACCGATCATTCGCAGGCCAGCTTTTTTCCGAAAGGGAAATTCCCGGCGATGGGCCGCGAGTTTCAGATGTTCGAATCGTATCGCGCGGAGATCAACTACATCGAAGGCGAACTGACCTGGGTGCCCAAGCTGGGCGACAGTGTGAACGTCATTGATGGCATCGCGCCGCCGCACGGGTTTTCGCTCGCGATGACCGACGGCGAGATGGAGACCGAGCTTCAAACGTATTTGAACCGGAAAGAAGTGGTCGAGTCCTTCGGCTTTGCCGATGACCTCCCCAGCGCCACTGGGGTCCATGCCATTCAACCCTTTGAGCCGGGTGAAATACACAGCTCCCTTGGGAAGGCCGCGAAGATTTTCCTGCCGCTTCTTGGCATTGCAGCCCTGCTTTTGATGTTTATTGGCGGCGGCTCAACCATCGCCAAGGTCAGAATCCCTGATATGACCAAGGGCGGCGAGGTTACTTTCAATGCGCCCAGTACCGGTCGGCTGATGTCGATCGAACTTGAAGCGCCTTTGCGCAATCAATGGTCTTGGTACGACATGACGCTCATCCATCAGGAGAGCAAAGAAGAAATCGAGTTCGGAAACGGTCTGCAATACTATTCAGGCTACTCTGGTGGCGAAAGCTGGTCCGAAGGATCACAAAGCGCAACCATGCGATTCAAACCACCGAAGACCGGAAACTATACGCTACGCGTTGCCAATGCGGCGTTGGACAAAAACACCTCAAGTACGGACCGAAAACAATTCGCCGCGAAAGTACCGCTCTCTGTCGAGGTCCGGCAAAACGTCTACGTCGCGCGCTATTTTTGGATACTGACCATCCTCGCTGCCTTGGCCTTCGGATCGCTTTGGCTGCGCGAGAAGATGTTCGAAACGGCCCGATGGGGCGGAGGAGACGACGATGACTAGAGTAATGCTGGTCGTATTTTCGGTGGCCACCGGCGGTGCGACCTACGCGACCGTCACCGGCGCGGGTGCGGAGAGCACCGAGATTTCACAGTCGATCCGCTCTGGCAGTGCCGGGCGTGGCGGCATCGGATATGTCGGGCGCATCAAGTAGCCCACGGGACAGAGAATTCAGGGAGTTTCTCAATGGACTTATTTTCTCAGATTCAGCTCGCCGGCGTTCTCGGCACGATCTTTTATGCCTTCCTCGGCCTGTTCCTGATGATGTGCTGCTATGTCATCATCGATAAGCTAACGCCGTTTTCGCTGCATGAAGAATTGGCCGGCAAGGCAAACGTTGCCGTGGCGATTGTGATGGGTTCGGTGATGATCTCGCTTGCCATTCTGATCGCCAACGTCATTCGAAGTTAGTCCCGTTACCGCTTCACGCGACGTGACCGACACGCCGACGCCCTCTCGCCGCACTGATTATCTGCTGCTCGCCGCGACGTTCTTCATCGCGGTGTCGGGGTTGGTTTATGAGCTGATCGCGGGTGCCGCTTCCAGCTATCTGCTTGGCGATTCCGTTTATCACTTCTCGTTGGTCATTGGTCTCTTCATGACCGCGATGGGCATTGGCGCGTATCTCTCGCGTTTTGTGGAATCGCCTGAGCGTGGGTTTGTGATTTCGCAAATACTGCTGGGGCTGATTGGAGGGTTCTCGGCGCCGGTTTTGTTTGCTGCCTTTGCACTGATCGATAACTACAGCGCGTTTTTGTTTTTGATCTGCATTTCGATTGGCGTGTTGATTGGGCTAGAAATCCCCCTCATCATTCGCATCCTTGAAGGACGCGAAGCGTTGAAGGTGACAATTTCTAACGTCCTGACCGCTGATTATATTGGCGCGCTGGCGGCGGCGTTGTTGTTTCCGCTCGTTCTGATTCCGCATCTAGGGTTGATGGGCGCGAGCCTGCTGTTCGGCGTGTTGAACCTCGCGGTCGCGTTGATGGCACTCTGGATGTTTCGCGATCATGTTGGGTGGGGTGTCAAGCTAGCGCTGTTGGCGTCGATGGTTGCCGTGACTCTCGGTTTTATGCGCAGTGAGGAAATGCTGGGCGCGATGGAGCGCAACCTTTATGCCAACGAAATTATTCTCGCGCAGCAAAGCCCGTATCAACGGATTGTCGTCACACAAGACGGCGAACGCACACAGCTTTTCCTGAACGGCTCTATTCAGTTCGATACCTTGGATGAATATCGCTATCACGAGAGCCTCGTTCACCCCGCGATGATCCGTGCGCCCCGAATTGAAAGCGTTGTGATCTTTGGCGGCGGCGATGGCATGGCGGTGCGCGAGGTGCTGCGATATCCAGAGACGAAGCAGATTACGTTGGTTGACCTCGACCCTGAAGTCACCGCCCTCTTTCAAGACGACGCGCGGCTATCCGCGCTGAACGGCAATGCACTGGCCGATCCGCGTGTAACGGTTTTGAATGCCGATGCTTGGGAGCATGTGAAAGAACTGTCAGGCGTCTATGATGTTGCGATTTTGGATTTGCCCGATCCGAAAGACCTTGCCATCTCGAAGCTCTATAGCCGCGCGTTTTACAGCGACGTGGCGAAGGCGATGTCAGCCGGAGGATTGATGGTGACGCAAGCGACATCGCCGGTTTACGCGCGCGAAGCATACTGGACGATTGACGCAACGCTGAGTGCGACATCGGATCAGTATGCCGAAGGATCAACGCTGCAAACGCTGCCCTATCATTCGTATGTGCCGAGCTTTGGTGAATGGGGTTTCGTCATGGCAGGAGGACGCCTGAGCGAAGAACCGCTGCGCTCGATCCCCGATGGCACGCGGTACTTCACCGATGGAGAGCCCGCCGGGATGTTCAGCTTTCCGCCCGACATGGCGAAGGAAACGCTGGAGCCAAATTCGTTGTTCGATCATCCACTGCCGCGCCTTTATCAGGAAGGCTGGAGTCGCTGGTATCGATAGCTCTTGCACAGCGCGCAAGGTCTTGAACCAGGCTTTCATAAGCGCGATCTCGTTCAACGCCAGTGGGCTGGCGCAGGATGGCCGCCGGATGCAAACTTGCAAAAGCATCGCCTCCATCCAGGCAAGTGAACCCACGGCGAGCCGCCTCGACAGTAAGCGCTTTGCCATGCAGGGCCCGAACAGCCGTCGCGCCCATCGCCAAAGTCAATCGAGGTTGAACAAGGCGACGCTCGGCCTCAAGCCACCATCCGCACTGATCCACATGGCTAACGCGCGGGGATTGATGGATGCGTTTTTTGCCTTTTGGGACAAAGCGAAAGTGTTTAACGGCGTTTGTCAGGTAAAGCGCATCGCGCGATAGGTCAGCTTCTTTCAAGGCCGCATCAAAGACCTCGCCCGCGGGCCCGACAAAGGGACGACCCGCGATGTCCTCTTTGTCGCCGGG
This sequence comes from uncultured Neomegalonema sp., assembly GCA_964641645.1. GTDB lineage: Bacteria > Pseudomonadota > Alphaproteobacteria > Rhodobacterales > Rhodobacteraceae > JAHDDY01. Next base: position 2,789 of record CAZXMX010000127.1, on the reverse strand, counting down.
CTGTTCACCGACAATCATTAAGCGGGCATCCGACGAACCCTCGCCAAAGACTGTTTGCGTTGCGTGACACGCATGATCGCACATTTGGCAAGCCGACGCCTGCTGACGCAACGCCGCCAGAGAGTCTGCTGGTGGGGTTGATGGTTCATCAAAGGAATAACTTGCTTGACGTTTCGGGGTCGTCGGTTCCGCCGCAACCATTTGCGCCTCAAGTGCGCGAGCCGATGCAATCATCGGCGAGATTAGATCAGCTTCAGGCAGGTTCTTCCAATATTTTTTAGGCATCTCCGACGTCATCGCTTTGACCTTGAGGCGTGCCGGGTTGAAAGTTGACCGAAAATATCCGCGCCAAAGGTCTTCAAGCTCATCACCATCGGGTGCCCGACTGCGCGCAGTTCCCTCGGTGAACGATAACGCCTCGCAATCCCAATGCGCGCACCGGTCTGGCGTGAGAATAGACCAGCGCATATTGGCAAACCGTCTCATAAAAAACGGAGCCGCGCGCTCGGTGATGCGATGCTCTGGCTCAAACCATGCAACAAATGTCTCTTCATCCTCGTCCTCAACCAACCGAAAGCGAACGAAGGCGTGCATCTTATGAACGTCGCGCCGGATGGCCTTGATCAAACCATGCAGGCGATAGACATCTGGATCAACGGCATTGGCAAGCAAACCCCGTTTGCGTTGGACTCGCCAAAGCAGCCGATACAGCAAATCGAACCGCGTCGGATCGCGATGACATATCGCAGCCTTTGCATCCGCAAGAAATGTCTTTGGCACGGTCACAGCATCACGCGGCGCAGACGTTTGTTCGCGGCTCATCGCGCTAAACAAATCAGCCTCGGCTTCACCGACACGCCAGACGATATCTTCGGGAGGTATTCCTTCGAGAAGCAACTGACGAGCGGCAACCCGCCACCCATCAAAGTCAGTTTCATGGGTAAGCCTCGCAGACTTCATAATGGCAACGAAAGTTGTTTCGCAGGAGGAGCAAGCAAGGCACGCAAGTCTTCTCGATCTGTCAACGCCGTTGGTCGCCAATCCACGGCCTGAATAAACGGTCGAATCTTCTTTACGTTTCGGCACAAACGACCGACATGCTCCAGCCTGAGGTTGGTATGGCGACGCGCCGAGATGATCTTTCCAACGGTTTGAGTGCCTAAACCCGGTACCCGCAACAACCGCTCTTTCGATGCTCGATTCACATCAACTGGAAACTCGGATCGCATCTTCAAAGCCCAGGCAAGCTTGGGGTCAATGTCGAGGGGAAGCATACCCTCTTCCATGCTGTGCGACAGATCGTTGAGATCAAATCCGTAAAAGCGCCAGAGCCAATCCGCTTGATAAATCCGATGCTCGCGCATCAGCGGCGGACGAACAGGGGGAAGGTCTTTGGACGCATCTGGTATGGGGCTGAAACCAGAGTAGTAAACGCGCTTCAAGCGATACGAGCTATAAAGATCGGCGCTTGATCGCAAAATCTGCGCATCCTTTGAACCATCCGCGCCGACGATCATCTGTGTCGATTGACCTGCTGGTGCAAAGCGGGGCGTGCTTTTGATTTTTTTGCGTTCGTCTTTCCATTGGTCAATTCGCGCGCGGGTATTTGCCATCGCGTTCTTTATGCGGCACTCATCTTTCTCCGGAGCGAACTTTGCCAATCCGTCACGAGTTGGAAGTTCGACATTGATCGAAACCCGGTCAGCAAGACGTCCAGCTTCGGCGAGCAATTCAGGATCAGCATCAGGGATTGTCTTGAGATGAATGTAGCCGCGAAAATCTTCTTTCAGCCGCAGGATACGCGCGACTTCAACGAGCTGTTCCATCGTATAATCGGGAGAGCGAATGATGCCCGACGACAAAAACAAGCCTTCGATGTAGTTGCGCTTGTAGAAATCGAGGGTGAGCTGAGCGAGGTCTTCAGGCGTAAAACGCGCGCGCTGCACATTTGAACTGACCCGGTTGATGCAGAACCGACAATCAAACATGCAATAGTTCGTCATCAGCACCTTGAGCAAAGAAATGCAGCGTCCATCAGGCGTGTAAGCGTGGCAGATTCCCATCCCTTCAGAGGAGCCAACTCCCTTGCCACCACGGGAATCGCGCTTTGTGGAGCCAGACGAGGAACAAGATGCGTCATACTTTGCCGCATCCGCCAAAATCTCCAGCTTTTGCAAGCGAGTAAGGGAAGCCATAGGGAAACCGTTTCACTGATTTGAACGAAAATAGAACAATCATATTTTGTTCTCATCGGCAAGCGTGTACGATGGTCGCACCGAATCAGCGGGAGGACCACACCATGAGTAAGCACGGAACAGTCCACTGGTCAGAATTGATGACAACCGATTTGGACGCCGCAAAGAAGTACTACATCGACATCTGCGGGTGGCAAATCAACGAAATGCCAATGCCGGGTGGCTTCACCTATTACCTCGGCATGAAAGGCGAGACCCCCATGGCCGGGATGATGCAGATGAACGGCCCTGAATTCGAGGGCGTTCCTTCGCATTGGATGACGTATCTCGCCGTCGATGATGTCGATGCGGCGGTACAGCAGACGCGGGACGCGGGCGGCGAGGTGATGCAGGATGCGTTTGACGTTGGCGGCGTGGGTCGGATTGCGATCCTGAAGGACCCGACCGGCGCCGCCATCGGTTTGATGACGCCGGAAAATAATAGCTGAGCTTAGCGACGGCGGGTCGGGTGGCCCGTCTTTGGATCGTTCTTCCAGCTCTGACTTTGGAAGGCGAGGAACAGAGCGACCCATCGTTTTTGCGATGGGAAGTGCA
>CAZXMX010000126.1:0-9723 GCA_964641645.1 uncultured Neomegalonema sp. | reverse complement strand
ATTTCAGATACACTTTGTCGAGTGGGTGCGACGTGCCCCAAATCGAATCCGGTGCGTTGCCAACCTTTTTGTTCGAGATCGTGTGGTATGGCGACGGGAACAGCGGATAGAGTGGCAGCTCATCGGCGAGGATTTGCTGGAACTCTTTGTAGTATTTCTTCCGAAGCTCCTGATCGTTGGTCGCCCCGGCCATCTCCATCAGTTCATCAACACGCTCATTGGCGTATTGTTGCGTGTTCGACCAAATCACACCTTTCTTGATGTTCTGGCTGTTGTAAGTTCGGTGGACACCGATCACCGGATCACCCCAATTAAACACGTTATCGATGGTCATATCGAACTCATGGTTCGAAATCCGCTTTGACCAAGTCGGAAAGTCAGCCGATGCACGAACCGTCACATCGATGCCAATCTTTTTCAGCGCCGGCTTCATGTATTCCGCCGGTGGCTTCACCGTTGGCCAACCGTAATCGACCGTCAGCTTAAACCGCATCCCGTCCGAGCCTTTTTCGTATCCGGCATCGTCCAGCATCTTGTTCGCTTTAGCGAGATCAAGCGCGTAATCTTCAACCGTATCATCGTAGAATGGGCTGTCCGGGTGAATGCCTGTTTTCGCGGGGCCAGTCGTTCCGCGCATCAGCGCCTTGAGCATAAAGTTCGTATCGACCGCATACGCAATCGCCTGACGAACCGTCTTGTCGGATGTTGGGCCATCTGCTTGCGTATTAAACGCCAACCAGTTGATCGGCCCAATCGCGCCATACCCGACGCCCGAAACTTTCAGATCGTCGTTCTTTTTCAGACGCACGAGGTTCAGCGGATCTTGCTCAAACCCGGACATATGAAGCTCGCCGCTTTCGAGTGCGATGGTTCGTGCGGAACCATCTTTCATCACCCGCATCACAATTTTATCGAGGTGTGGCAGGCCCTCGATAAAGTAATCGTCGTTGCGCTCCAGAATGATGTGCTGGTCTTTTTTGTACTCAACAAACTTGAACGGTCCGGAGCCAACCACATCGTCGCCGTTACGCGGATGCGATTTCGGGTCTTGGCCGTCGCCGTAGATGTGCTTGGGGATGATCGACAACAATTGTGACGACATCGCCAGCATCAGCGCAGGGTGTGGTTTCGACAGCTTGAGTATGGCCGTATGTTCATTGGGCGTCTCAACGCTTTCGACCGGCGCGAACATCGATTTGAAAGGATGATTCGCTTTTACCGTATCAATGGAAAACGCGACGTCTTCAGACGTGATCGGCTTTCCGTCGTGGAACTTGGCACCCTTCACCAAGTTTAGCGTGACCGATAGTTCATCGGCGGCAATCTCCCAACTCTCGGCCAGATACGGTTGCGGATTCCAGCCTTCGTCGTACCGAAGCGGTGCCGCAAACAGCTGCGCGCCGGGTTGTCCAGTTGCCGTCCCTGACTGGACCGCCGGGTTAAGGTGCCGCGGTGTTTGCTGGATCGCCATGACCAGCGTTCCGCCTTTTTTCGGCTCTTCGGCTTGTACCGATTGCGAGGTTAGCCCCGTCGTCAGCGCCAATGCCGCCGTGAGTGAAAGAAGTCTTCTCATGATGTATTCCCCAAGAATGTCTCCGTCCCGTCATTTCAGCCCTTGCGTCATAAGCAACCTGAGTGACACGTTGTTCGCGCAATTTGGCCAAAGCGATGCTGTCACTACGGCACGTTTTTGACGCGAGGGCAATGGGCCACCCTCATGACGTCGAACGACAGGGGAACAACGATGACGACGATCTACGCCGCAAAGAAGATCATCACGATGAATCCGGCACGCCCTGTCGTCAGCCATGTTGCTGTGCGGGACGGGCGCATTGTTGCCGCCGGAACGCTAGAGGAATTGCAGCGTTGGGGTGATCACACACTCGATGATCGCTTCGCCGATAAGGTTCTGATGCCGGGCCTCGTTGAAGGCCATGCACACACGATGGAAGGCACGTTATGGCGGCATGTCTATTGCGGTTTCTTTGATCGCCTAGACCCCAACGGTAAGATGTGGGAAGGCGCGAAGACGATTGATTCCGTCTTGGATCGACTGAAAGCCGCCGAAGCACAGCTCACCGATCCCGATGCACCCCTCCCCGGTTGGCAACTTGATCCGATCTACTTCGACAACGAGCGTGTCAGCCGTGCTGACCTAGACAAAGTATCAACGACTCGCCCTATCGGATTGCTGCATGCCTCTGGTCACATCATGAATGTGAACTCGAAAGCGTTAGAACTCGCGGGGCTTTTGAAGCCCGGCATCAATCACCCCGGCGTTCCGCTTGGCAACGATGGCTTGCCGACAGGCGAGTTAAAAGGCCCTGACATCATGACCCCGGTCGGCATTCATGTTGGCTTTGACCGGGACATGTTGGCTTGTGACGAGCGCGGCTTGCGTGATTTCGGCAAGCTGTGCGTGCGGGCTGGCGTAACAACTGTTACAGACCTCGCCTCACGGATGAGCGACGAAGCCGCAGACATGATGCTCAAAGTCACCGCCGAAACGCATTACCCCGCGCGTGTCGTCCCACTTCGATTTTTTCAAGGACTAACGCCGCAAGAGTTGATCGATCATGCCGCCGCGTTGAAGAAACGGTCAACAGATCGCTTACGGCTCGGCATGATCAAAGTCGTCGCGGATGGATCGATTCAAGGCTTCTCGGCTCGGATGCGGTTCCCCGGTTATTTCAATGGCGCACCCAACGGGCTTTGGTACATCGCCCCTGAGCAACTGCTTGAGACCTACGAGTTGGCGCTCGAAGCAGGCTTGCATGTTCACACCCATACCAATGGCGACGAAGCGACGCAGCTTTCGATCGAACTCCTCGAAAAGGCGTTGCTAAAGTTTCCGACTCCCGATCACCGCTACACGCTACAGCACTGCCAGCTTGCCGATGCCGCGCAGTTCCGCCGTATGGCAAAGCTCGGCATTTGCGTAAACCTGTTCGCCAACCATCATTTCTATTGGGGCGATGAGCATTACAACCTCACCGTCGGACCAGAACGTGCGGAGCGGATGAACGCTTGTCGAACCGCCCTCGCCAATGGCCTCCCGATGGGCATTCACTCCGATGCTCCGATTACACCGCTCGGACCGCTGTTCACCGCTTGGTGTGCCGTCAATCGTTTGACCGCCTCAGGGCGCACACAAGGGGAGTATGAAAAAATCTCCGTCGAAGATGCGCTCTACGCCATCACTCTCGGCGCTGCTTACACCCTCAAACTCGATGGTGAAGTTGGGTCCATTGAAGCAGGCAAGCACGCGGACTTCGCCGTTCTCGAAGACGACCCGACCGAAATCGGCGGGGACAAGCTGAAAGATGTTCGCGTGTGGGGTACCGTCCAAGCCGGTCGCATCTTTGAAGCGGCGTCCTTGTCGGCGTGACCTTACCGATCACGATTGTCGGCGGCTATCTCGGTGCGGGAAAGACCACGCTGGTCAACCATTTGCTGCGCCATGCAGATGGCTTGCGGCTTGCCATCTTGGTCAATGAGTTTGGCGCACTGCCGATTGATGAAGACCTGATCGAAGCGCAGGATGATGACATCATCAGCATCGCGGGCGGATGTGTCTGTTGCAGCTATGGCAACGATCTAACACTCGCGCTGATCGAGTTGGCGGCGCTCGATCCTCCACCGGATCATGTTGTCTTGGAGGCCAGCGGTGTGGCCTTACCGGGCGCGATTGCCGCCTCCACTTCGCTGTTACAAGGTTTCGCGTTGGACGGCATCGTGGTATTGACCAATGCCGAAACCATTCAGGATCAAGCGCGTGATCCGTATGTTGGCGATACGATTGAACGACAACTCAACGACGCCGACCTCATCATCTTGAATAAGACCGACCTCGTCTCGGATGACGAGGGCACGCGCACGAAACGCTGGCTCTCCGAACAAGCCAAAGACGCAGAGATCGTTGAGGCGCGTCACGGCGCCCTGCCCTCCGCCATCGTCTTGCAGAGCTTTGCAACGCAGGACCGCGTGAGGAGCCAACGCGCCGACCACCAATCGGCAGGCTTCGTAACCCGCACGAAAGTGTTGGATCACCCTGTCGACGCGGATCAACTCGCGGAAACCCTCGCGGACCCCTCACTTGCCCTTATCCGAGCGAAAGGCTTCGTAAAAGCCAGTGATGGAACGACGAAGGCCATCCAAATCGTCGGGCGACGGTGGGCGGTATCCGAAGCCGCTGACGATATGAACCTCGGCATCGTCTTGATCGGTCATGAAACTACGTTTGACGAAGCCGCCATAGACGCTGCCATTTCCGACGCGAAGCGGTAACGGCCATGCGGATAAAAATCTGCTGCATCTCCTCACCGGACGAAGCGCGAATGGCTGCCAACGCAGGCGCAGATCTCCTCGGACTGGTCGGGCCGATGCCGAGCGGTCCCGGCATCCTCAGCCACGATTCTGCAGCCGAGATCGCGCAGTCCTCCCCGACCCAAGCAAAACCGATTCTTCTGACTTCTTCCTCAACGGCCGAGGCCATCAACGCCGAAGCCAATCGCGTCGGGGTTTCTCATGTGCAGGTGGTCCGTCACATCGACCCCGCCGAAGCAGGTCGACTGGCTGAAACCGACCTCACCTATTTTCAGGTAATCCATGTCGAAGACGAAACCGCACTTACCCATATCGACACCTACGCGCCTCACTGCGATGCCTTCTTACTCGACTCCGGTAAGCCGTCTCAAAACACCCTCGGCGGCACCGGCGACACCCATGATTGGCGTATCAGCGCCGAGTTTGTCGCCCAAGCGCCAAAACCCACATATCTCGCGGGCGGGCTAACCCCCGACAACATCGCCGAGGCCATCCAGCGGGTGCGCCCTCACGGTGTCGACATTTGTTCCGGTGTTCGCCGCGACGGACAACTCGACCCAGCATTGCTCAGCAAATTCACTCAGGCCGTTCGATCCGCCAGTTAAAACGCCGACCCGTAAGACGACAGACCGGGCTGCGGAATAGGTGTAAAGACTGGGCGCGGCGGCGCGGCGGCTTCGCTCACAATCGGAGCTAATTCGCTTTCGAGGATTTCCGTCGAAGGCAGGATCGGCGCATCAAGTGGAGCTTCGACAATCGTCGGCGCAGGGACAAGCTCGGCTTCCAGGATGGGCGGCGGTGCGATCCCTTCAAGCGATGTGGGGACATCAACCTCAATCTGCAACGCTTGCGACGGCTCTTGAGCAATGCCGAACTGAGCAGGTGAAACCGTTGCGACAACCGGCTGCTCAACGATCTCGTCAACGAACGGCGTTTCGGGCGCCGCAATCGGGGGCGCTATTGGATCGGCAGCGATGAAAACAGCTTCGGTCTGAATGGGTTCGACGGACAGCGACTGAACCGGCTCAATAGGCAGAATGTTCTGATCGACATAGGCTATCGTCGGCGATGGTTCATAAACAGCCGTCGGAACAACCTCTTCGACAGCAATAAAATCTGTTCCGAAGTTTTCCGTACCATCCAGATAGACGGGAGCCGTATCATCAACATAGGCGATGGGAGCGGGAACCGTTGTGGTCGTATATTCGGGGGCCAGAACGACGGTCTCTAACGGGGCAGCCGGTGGCGCAGTGACTTGAGGCGGTGCCGTCTCATTGGACTGGCCGAGCAAATCCAGCACGAATTTCGATGGCCCGATGTTGGAGGGTCCATACGCCGTTGGCTGCTGACAACCCGCCATCAACGCCGTCGTCGCTAACCCGCACAGCAACCTCTTCAATCCAGTCATCGCTCAACCTCGTTATCGTCTTTGCCGTATCGCTCTCAATACGCGCGCTTGGGGTACTTGCCTACCCGTCATCTCATCTGACCAGTATCCGCCATTGCGCTATCACCCAAACTCTCTCTAGAATCGAGAGATCAAATTCGCGCGAGTCGGTTCCATGTCCATTCATTGCTTCGGCTCTATCAACGTCGACCATGTCCATCGCGTTCCCCACTTTCCGGCCCCCGGTGAAACCCTGACGGATCAGGATTACAGCGTTGGCTTGGGCGGCAAAGGTGCGAACCAAGCCGTTGCCGCTGCCCGATCCGGCGCATCCGTCCGATTTATTGGAGGGATCGGGGCCGATGGCACTTGGACGCTCGACCCTCTGGCTGACGCTGGCATCGACACAAAGTCTATCGCCAAATTATCCACCGCGACCGGCCATGCGGTGATTTATGTCGACCCGCAGGGAGAGAATTCCATCGTCATCCACGGCGGCGCAAACCAGAGCATCACGCGGCAGATGATAGACGACGCCTTGGGTCAGGCGAAGCCGGGCGACTGGTGGCTGACGCAAAACGAAACCAATCTTGTCACTGAAAGCATCGAAGCCGCAAAAGCGCGTGGCCTCAAAACCGCTTATTCGGCAGCGCCCTTCGATGCGGCAGCAACCGAAGTGGTTCTCCCGCACCTAGATCTTCTCGCGGTAAACGAGGGCGAAGCTGCGGCGCTGCAAGCACACCTTGGCAAAGAACCAGATGTCCCGATGCTCGTGACGACCTTGGGGGCCAGAGGCGTTACGCTGTCTCAGCAGGGCCGCGACCCACTCACCCTACCCGCGTTCGATGTTACGCCGACGGATACGACCGGCGCCGGAGACACCTTTATTGGCACGCTCATCGGAGCATTGGATCTGGGATCGAACCTCGCCGCCGCCGCGCGCACAGCCAGTGCAGCCGCCGCCATCAGCGTCACCCGTCCGGGAGCCGCCGACGCAATTCCCACTGCCGCCGAAGTCGTCGCCTTTCTGGAGACCCAAGCATGACCCCGATCCTGCTCGATACAGACCCCGGCATCGACGATACGATGGCCATCTTCTACGCCATGGCGGACCCGGAAATTGAGCTGGTTGGGATGACCACGGTTTTTGGCAATGTCTTCACGCCTGATGGCACCCGTAACGCCCTCGCGCTCTGCGAACTCGCGGGGCAGAATATTCCGGTGGCTGAAGGCGCGCATGTGCCGTTGGTTCAACCGCAGCATCCCCCCGCTGATTTTGTTCATGGCAAGCACGGCTTGGGCAATGCAACCCTGCCTGAACCTCAAAGCAAAGCCGACTCCCGCCCAGCGCATCAGTTCATCGCCGAGACCCTCGCGGCCCGCCCCGGAGAGATCACGCTCGTCGCAGTTGGGCCGCTGACCAATATCGCTCTCACCCTCCAAAACCACCCGGAGGTGACAAAGACCGCCAAGAATGTCGTGGTCATGGGCGGTGCCGTTCGCACGCCGGGCAACGTCAATCAATATGCCGAGGCGAATATCTGGAATGACCCTCATGCAGCGGAAATCGTCTTCGCCGCCGATTGGGACGTCTCGCTTGTCGGACTTGACGTTACGGAACGAATCCAATGCACCCCGGATGACTTCGCCCCGATGACAAACTCCTCCCCAAAATGCGGAGCGCTCATGAACGAAGCCGCGGCGTTCTACTTCCAGTTCCATATCGACAGCAAAGGCTTGAACGCCTGTTTCCTGCATGATCCCGCTGCGATCATCTGTGCCCAACAACCCGAGCTGTTCGAAATGGCCTCCACCCCCATCACCATGCGGGTTGACGGAGAGGAAGCGGGCCGCACGGTCGAAGACCCGAAAGCATCAACACCGGCAATCAAAGTATGCGTTGAACCAGACGCAAAGGCCATAAAAGCCCGCTTTCTCAAGCATCTTCGCTCAGGAGTGCTGCCTTAACGTCGGCCCAACGACCGCTTGCTGGAATCGCTGCAATCGGTAAGCTGACGGACAGGGCCAATTCTGCGGGACACAGAATGTTCGATATCGCCACGTTATCCTATACGGACCCTGCGTCTCCTGCGGAGTTCGCAAGGTCGCTGCATGAAACCGGTTTTGCCGTGCTGACGGATCATCCGATCACACCGGACCGCATTTCCTCGGCCTATGCTGCTTGGGGGGCGTTTTTCAATTCGGAAGCGAAACACGATTGGTTGCCCGATGCCGGGAACCACGACGGGTTCTTTCCCTTCCAATCAGAGAATGCGAAAGACAGCACCGTCAAGGACTTGAAAGAGTTTTATCATGTCTACCCCACGGGGAAGGTCCCGCCTGAACTCGACGAAGAGACCCGCGCGCTGCACGCAGATCTGACGGCGGTGGGTGCAACGTTGCTCGGCTGGCTGCAGGAGCACAGCCCGGACGAAGCAAAACAGCATTTTTCGGAACCCTTGCCGGATATGCTCGCAGGCAGCGAACAAAACCTGCTTCGCATCCTGCACTACCCGAAACTCGACAAAGCCCCAGAGCCCGGTGCCGTCCGTGCCGCTGCCCATGGTGATATCAACCTCGTCACCTGCTTACTCGCTGGTTCCGAGTCCGGGTTGGAGGCGAAAGACACTGCCGGAAACTGGCACGCCGTCCCTTGCGATCCCGGCATGATGGCGATCAACGCGGGCGATATGCTGGAGATGGCTTCGGGCGGCTACTACCCCGCCACAGTCCACCAAGTCGTCAATCCACCCGCCGAACAAAACGTCGCGCGCTTCTCGATGCCGATGTTTCTGCATCCTCGCCCCGAAGTATCCCTCAAACCGGATATGACAGCGGGAGAATTCCTCGCCGAGCGCCTGCGCGAAATCGGCCTCAAAAGCTAATACCAATCAGGGAGAATAAAATGCTCAAAAGCATCCTCGGCGCTGCAACCGCAGTCCTCATGACCACCACGGCGATGGCCGCAGACTTCAAACCTGCCGTGATCTTCGACATGGGCGGCAAGTTCGACAAGAGCTTTAACGAAGGCGTCTGGAATGGCGTTAAGAAATTCATCGACGAAACCGGCACCGAGGTGATGGAGTTTGAAGTCACCAACGAAGCCCAACGTGAACAAGCCATGCGTCGCATGGTTCGCCGCGGTGCGACCGTCGTGCTCGGCGTCGGCTTCGCGCAAGCCGATGCCATCGACGCCGTGGCCGCCGACAACCCCGATGTTAAATTCGCGATCATCGACGTGGCATGGCTCGACCGCCCGAACCTTCGTCAATACGCCTTCAAAGAACACGAGGGCAGCTATCTTGTTGGCGTCGCCGCTGCGATGGCATCGAAAACCGATAAGGTCGGCTTTATCGGCGGCATGGACATTCCCCTTATCCGAAAATTCGCATGTGGGTATGTCCAAGGTGTCAAGGAAACCAACCCGGACGCAACCGTCATCGAAGCCATGACCGGCACGACACCGAGTGCATGGAATGATCCGACCAAGGGTGCCGAGCTTGCGCAAAGCCAAATGGATCGCGGTGCTGACGTGATTTATCATGCGGCTGGCGGCACCGGCCTTGGCGTCATTCGCGCCGTGGCTGACAAAGACAAACTCGCTATCGGTGTGGACTCCAACCAAAACGGCATCGCCCCCGGCAACGTCCTGACTTCGATGCTCAAGCGCGTGGATGTCGCGGCCTACGATACACTGAAGCTGGCAAAAGATGGTGACTTCGAAGCCGGTGTCAGCATCCTCGGTCTTGCCGAAGACGGCGTCGACTGGGCGCTTGACGACAACAACAAAGACCTCATCACCGACGCGATGAAAGCGGAGATCAAGGCCGCTCGGGCTGCGATTGTCGCGGGTGATATTGTCGTCCACGATTACGACGCCAGCGGCGAATGCCCGGCTGAGTTCACCAAGCGCGAAGTCGCAGCGGCCATGTCGCCGGGCGACATCATGTCCGAGATCAAAGCGATCCGCGCTCGTCTCGAAGAACTCGAAGGCATGGTCCAGTAACGAC
>CAZXMX010000125.1:0-9795 GCA_964641645.1 uncultured Neomegalonema sp. | reverse complement strand
CCTTGCCAAGGTTTAGGTCGTGAGTTCGAATCTCATCGCCCGCTCCAAATTTTCTTAAACATAGCATCTCACCAGACACTTATGTGTCTGTTTGATCTATGTTTATGGAGCGGTCGCATATGCCTAAGAGAAAAAGCAAATCAACATAGCTCACCAACACGATTAACTGCTCGATAAGTCATGAGGCCCGCACCTTACGTAAAGTGCTACGCCGCGCTTTTGATCCAGCCGCCGCCAAAAACCCGGGTGCCGCCGTTGGGGGCATAGAAGACGCAGGCTTGACCGGGGGCGACGCCATCTTCGGGTTCGATCAGCCGGACTTCAGCCTGGCCCTCACCGAGCGGTATAATGCGCGCGGGTTTAGGCGGGCGCGTCGAGCGAACTTTGACATCCGCTTCCCAGCCACCATTTGGAGCGTCCATGATATCGCCGTCGCCGAGCCAGTTTATCTCTTTCACAGCAACAGTAGATGAGCCGAGCGCCTCTTTCGGACCAACGATAACTTTTTTGGCCCCTGCATTCAGCTTGAGGACATAAAGCGGATCACCGCCGGAGATGCCCAAACCGCGACGCTGACCGATGGTATAGTGCATCACCCCCTCATGCGTGCCAAGAACGCGGCCATCAAGATGCACGATCTCGCCGGGTTCTGCGGCACCGGGGCGCAGCTTCTCGATCACATCGGTATATTTGCCTTGTGGAACAAAGCAGATGTCCTGACTGTCGGGTTTATCCGCCACAGTCAGCCCAAAGGCTGTCGCCAATGCGCGTGTCTCCGCCTTGGTTTCTAAATGGCCGAGAGGAAAACGCAGATAAGCGAGCTGTTCGCGCGTCGTGGTAAACAAAAAGTAACTTTGATCCCGCGTTGGATCAGCCGCTTTATGCAGTTCCGGCCCATTTGGTCCGTCTAACCGACGTATATAATGACCCGTCGCGAGACAATCCGCGTCGAGATCACGCGCAAGGCCCATCAAGTCCTTGAATTTAACGCGCTCGTTACAGCGAATACAGGGGATCGGTGTAGCGCCTGCCAGATAAGCGTCGGCAAACTCGTCCATGACCGCTTCTTTAAAAATGTTCTCATAATCGAGAACGTAATGCGGGAAGCCCATCGCCTCGGCCACTCGGCGTGCGTCATGAATATCGCGTCCAGCACAGCACGCGCCCTTTTTAGCAAGGGCGGCACCGTGATCGTATAGCTGCATCGTCAACCCAACGGTGTCGAAACCTTCGTCGGCCACCATCGCTGCTACCACCGAACTGTCGACTCCCCCCGACATTGCAACCGCTACCCGCGTTTCGGATGCGGATTTGGCAAAGCCAAGCGAATTCCGATGCTTGTCGGCGGAGGCGGTGATTTCTGCTGCGGTCATAAGAGGGGATATCGCGCGCGGATCAGGTTTGGTCAAGGGCGAGGCTTAACATGTGTGAACCAATTTACCTTCGTCAAAATGCCGTTAACTATCTTAAAAATCACGACTTTTCCGATTTGTTAGGTGGTCTGCGCTAAAGTCTGCTCTACCAGATTTAGGATCAAGGTCGACATGAACGATCAGCAAAATTCACTCAGCCGCTTTGTCATCGGTCCTGATGGCCAAAGATTGACGCTGGCCGATCTGCCACCGGCAGATACACGGCGCTGGGTTATCCGCCGGAAGGCGGAGGTCGTAGCGGCTGTGCGCGGCGAGCTTCTGACGATGGAAGAAGCCTGCGAACACTACAACGTCTCTGAAGAAGAGTTCGAGGGTTGGACCAAGGCGATTGATCGCCATGGGATTCAAGGCCTTCGCACGACCCAGATCAAAAAATACCGGGAAACTGAGGCTTAATGCTCGTCGCAGATACCTTGATTGAACCCGCCAACTCCACAGCGCCAACGATAGACTCCTTACCCTCCGGCCCGAAGGCCTCTGCCTTAAACGGGCGGACGCCGCCACGGTATGTGCCGGAACGCGGTTTGGTGCGTCGAATTCGGAGTGCGCAAGCGAATGATGGACTCGGTCAGCTTGCTGCCCGTCACGAGCTTGACCCCGAAACGCAAGCGCAGCTTTCGTCCGAGCTTATTAAAGCCGGCGCTCCACCGATCACGCCCGCCGCCGCAGAAAAAGCGTTGTCGCGTCTGGTTAGCTTTGAGCCTCTGAATGTCGATGCTTTGCATCCCTTCATTCTACTGGCGATGGATCGAGATCTGCGCGCCCAAGCACTGGCCTCGGTCGGTTTGGCTTTTCACGCCGCTGGCCGCAGCGTTCGGTTCGTGTCCAATGCTACCGATACTCGAACAAACGAGGCGTTGGTTTTAGCCGGTCAAAATATTGGCTGTGGCGTGACGCCTTTTGATGGCGTTCCAAACTGCGTTGAGATTTTGCGGAAAGCGGATTTAGCCTGTTTGAATCTGATTGAAACCGGATTTCGAGCTCCCTTGAACAAGATTGCGTCCTTGCGATTGACCACTTTGATTCAGGCCACTGGCTCTGAACCTGTTCTGGTCATGCGTCCTGAGGATGCAGATTTGGCCGTGATGCTTTCGAGTGTCGGCGTTAAGCGAGTTGTCCTTGCCTATTCTGAGGCATCAACCCAGCTCGGGCCTGTTCTGTCTGCTCTGCGCGAAGCCAATCTTTCCATCGCTGAGTTTTTGGATTTGCGCGGCAATACGCCGAAGCTGCGCCCCGCCCAAGCCAGCGAATTGGCGACCCTTCTGACGGATACGCAGCCCGTCGGCTAATGAGATTTGCGTCGTAAATAGACGGTTTTCAATTTTGTTCTTTCAACAACCTCTTCAAGAGTTGCGGAAAGGACGGAATAGAATGGGTAAGAAGCTAACAGACGCACAGGTAGCGTCTTTTCAAGAGAACGGCTTTCTGTCGCCGGTCGATCTTTTTTCCGAAGATGAAGCGGCACGACTTCGCACCGAGTTTGAGGACGCCGAGCGCCGCTGGCCTGAAGCCTTTGCCGGGGCTGCTCGCAGCAATTCGCATTACAATTTTACCTTTCTCGACAAGATCGTTCATGACCCCGGCTTGCTGGATGCGATGGAGGATTTAATCGGACCGAATATTCTCAATTACGGCACCGTTTTTTTCATCAAGGAAGCACACGATCCCGGGTTTGTGAGTTGGCATCAGGACTCGCGATACCTCGGACTCACCCCGCCCGATGCTGGAGTCACTGTCTGGGTCGCCTTATCGCCTGCGAATGAGAAAAGCGGGTGCATGCAAATGATCCCCGGCAGTCACAAACAGGGCCTCGTCGATCACGTCGATACGTATGGTGAGACGAATATTCTCACGCGCGGCCAAGATATCGCTGGGGTTAATCCTGACCAAGCCGTCGCAACACCTCTGCGTCCAGGGCAAGCCTCATTCCATTCGATGACGGTCATTCATGGCTCAGCACCGAACCAGAGTGACGATCGACGAATTGGATTTGCGATCCAGTCTTATCTGCCAACGCATGTTTCCGCAGAAGTTCGCACCCCGGCGCAATTGGTCCGAGGCGAAGATGCTTTCAGGAATTTCGACCCGATCAGCCGTCCTGTTCAAGACATGGATGCTACCGACATTGCGCGGCGCGATCAGGTCAATAAAGTGTGGGCCGATATCTTGTATCAAGGCGCGGAAAAGAGGCGCGATCTCTAAAGTGCCAGTTACTCGATCCATTGAATCATCGTAGTGTCGCGTCATGGGAAAGTGAGCGTTGATCCCATAACCATAGGGAGTCAGTCCAAGTTGATCTCTCAGGTCCTACAACAATAAAATAAAACAGCTTTTGGTTGACGTATCCATCTGGATGTCGCTTCATCGCGCCTTTGAAATTCAGATCACGGAGTAGTGAGCGTATGACCGATGCGGAGAAAATCCAGATCCAAGCCCAGCTTCACGTCATCAATGGGCGATTGGCCAGTTCGACAGCCATGCTGAAATCCCTTCCCCCGGTTCTACCACCTGCACCTGCTGGATCTCCGATCCAAACCACTCCGCTGGTTGCGCCCTTGAAAGCCGCAATGGAACTTCAGACGGCTGCGTTGCAGGACCTCGTGAAGCAACTGCAACTCATGATAAAGAAGAGCTAGTCTTTTTATCGATGCGAGGAGTCGGCGCGTCCTCGAACCGGACTAGATGAACCGCCTGCGAACACGATTTGGAGGCGCTTCATGACGACGCTGGCCGCACTTGTTTTTCCGGGGTTCCAAACGCTAGATTTGTTTGGACCGCTGGAAATGTTTGGTGATCCGAAGAACGATATTGAAATCTCGCTCGTCGCGGAAACCTCGGAACCGATCTCAAGCCGACATGGTCCCCGCGCGGTTGTGGATCGAACGCTTTCGCAAGGAACCGAGTACGACTTGATCTTGGTGCCCGGTGGTCCCGGTACCCCGGTCGAGAAACCGAACGAAGCAATCAATGAATGGCTGATTCAAGCTGCCGGGAAGGCTACGCTGGTTATGGGCGTTTGCACCGGCAGCGCCTTATTGGGCCTAACGGGTTTGCTAGACGGTCGCCGAGCGACAACCTGCAAAGAAGATTTCAATTGGACGAAGCCCTTTGCTCCCAACGTCAACTGGGTGCCTCAGGCGCGTTGGGTCGAGGACGGAAAATTTTGGACGTCGTCTGGTGTTTCGGCTGGGATTGATATGAGCCTCGCTGTCATCGCCCATCTACGCGGCGCAGAAGAAGCGAAGCGCATCGCACTGGAAGCCGAATATGATTGGCATATCGATGCGGATTGGGATCCCTTTGCCGCACAGTATGGATTGGTTTGATTGGCGACCTCGCTCAGCCCTTGAAGAAATGTGCTTCCATTTCTGAAATCAATTCCGAATAGAACGCAACGACACGCTCATTGGGTTGCTGTCCGTTGTTGCGTTCATAGAGCGGATCCGGGGCTTGCGTGTCTGAGCCAGACATTTCTTCCAGCATCGCATGGCCACAAAACGGAACGTAAAATTCTGAATAACCACCTTCGTGGGCCGCGACGAGTTTGCCATCCGTGAAGGCCATCACGCGCTTGGTCATTTCCTTATAGGTCTCCGCCGTGCACATCATGCGGGACAACGGGTCAAGGCTGCTGGCGTCAAAGCCACAGGCGATGATGACAAGGTCGGGTTGAAATTCTTTCAGCTTCGGAACGATCAACCGATCAATCACTTCGAGATAGGTCAGATGTCCACCGCCCGGCGGCAGCGGAATATTCATATTTGCGCCCATGCCTTCGTCTTTACCAAGGTCGCCGATCGCTCCGGTATTTTGGGGATAGCATCGCTCCTGATGGACCGAGATCGTGATGACGTCGCTGCGCCCGTAATAGATCGCTTCGGTGCCGTTGCCGTGGTGAACATCCCAATCGATGACAGCGACACGGTCGACCAGCTTGGCTGCTTTTGCCGCTTCAATCGCGATGGGTATGTTGGCCATAAGGCAAAAGCCATTCGGCCAGTCGGGCAGGCAATGATGCCCCGGTGGACGCGAGAGCGCATAGGCGTTATCGACCTCGCCCTTCAAAACAGACGTAACGGCTTGCTTCACCAAACCAGCCGACAAGGCCGTTACCTCGTAACCGCCTTGCCCGAACGGAGTGCGTAAGCCAAGTTCACCGCCGCCCGCATCCGATAGCGCCTTGAACTCATCAAGATAGGATTGCGGATGAACGCGCAGCAAATCTTCGGTCGTGGCAGGCTCGGCACTCGATAGGACGAGTTCAGCGGATAACCCAGACACATCCATCAGGTTCTTAAGCCGCCGTTTTGTTTCTGGCGCCTCGGGTAGGCCGCCTGCGACCATCGGCTGAACCAATCCCCCTACCGGCGCCATCATCGCGTAGTTGCCGCCGCCGTGCCAAAAGCACTTTTCGTCCCAAAAGAAACCCGTCTTGTTCTGCGCCATATGAAGCCTCCCACCCCTTTGTCGATGCCGCTAGAGCTTATCAGAAATCTTTCGCCGAGCCTGCGATCAGTTAAGGCGTTCGCGTAACTCCGCTTCCATCGCGGCCATTGATAGAATCTCTACCTTCTTGTTGTCTCGTTTGATCAGAGCTTTTCGGTCGAGGTAGCCCAACTCTCGGGTTACTGTGTCCCGATGTATGCGGCGAGATCAGCATGGGTTGGTACGCGAGGCGTACCTCATCATTGAGTCGCAGTCGAAGCCGTAGACCCTTGTTCAAAGCAGAACTGCATAATGGTAGGCCCATACTTGGTGGCGGCACGTCCATTGAGATGATCGACATCTCTGAATTCACTGCTGTCAGAGGAGAGATCGCGTAAATCGACATAGCGAGCGTTGGTCCGAAGCGCTTCAGTTTCGAAAAAGCTGAGAACAGCATCGCGTTCTCTTTTGCTGGCCAATTTCAGATCCGCATTCATCGCCGAACGATATTCTTGGGACAGCGGAAAGTTCACCATGCAAACGCTTGCTCCTCTCTCTACAAGGAAATCGAGTAAGTTCGAATAGACCTCGAGGCGTTGCGCAACCACGGGGGTTGAATGGATGCGATGGGATGCGATCCGTTTGCGCAACTGGAAGGTTCGCCAACGATCACTTTCTTTCGATAAATCTCCCGGTGACAATATGGCTCCATTTTCAAGGATATTGATACGGGATCTGATTTCGCCGCCTCCCGTCGCGAAACTGGACCAATAGTTTACCAAATTTGCCCGATGTCGAGGTTCACGAACGCGAAGCGCTCCATTCTCAGCCCCAAGGCTTCCTGTGAACCGGTCTGGATAATCGCCGAGGCGATTTCGAAGGCGATAGGGCGCGAGGAGATGTGGGTCGGCTTGTAAGATGATCTGGCCGGGAGACCGATTGGCGAAATAAGTTCGCACTTTCCAGTCAATGTGCTCGATGCCTTCGGAAGGGTACGCCAAATTTATCATGCCTGTGGCGGGCACAAATCCACGCGCAACATGACTGTCCCCAAAGGCGGCATCTGTTGCCTGCGATGTGTTGAAAAGTCGAACGTGCGATACGAAATCGTCCTGCGGTTCGATTTTAGCGCGCACCAGTAATTCGCTCGCTGAGAGCAAAACAACGGTAGTGGCCAACGCCACGCCAACGAACAACCCCATCGGGTTATGCTTGCTAAAACTGAAAATAGAGGAATTCATATGTTCCAGCCGAATAAACGTTAAAGACCGAAATTGCTGCGAGTATCGCGATAACTGCAACGACCACATGTGCGCTTCTGGAGGGGAAGCCGCCATCTTCGTAACGCGTGACGATTTCAATGCTGTTCGGCATCAGCCAAACCAGAACAATGCCAACCCCCACCAATGAATATAGCGAATCCAAGCCAGTAAACACTGCAGTCGAAAGCAGCATTGCATCACTGCCTCCGGCCATGGCCGTGAAAACAGCAATCGCATCACCAAAACTGTCTGCCCTGAAAAATACCCACGCCACCACCGCGGCGATAAACGTCAAAGTAACGGCGAAAAATCTGGGAAGCTTCGGTCCGCCCACGTAACGCCAAGCGTGGTTTATCGTCAGATATGCGCCATGGAGCGCTCCCCAGACGACAAACGTCCAACTCGCGCCATGCCACAGGCCGCCCAACAGCATCACGATAAAGAGGTTGGCGTACCGCAAGATCGGTCCGTTACGGTTTCCGCCGAGCGGAAAGTAGAGGTAGTCACGCAGGAAATGCGACAGCGTGATATTCCACCGACGCCAAAACTCGATGATGCTGGTGGACTTATAAGGGGAGAGAAAGTTAACGGGAAACTTCAAACCGAAGATCCGCCCTAACCCCAGTGCCATGTCCGAATATCCAGAGAAGTCGAAATAAATTTGGAAGCTATAACAGATCATCCCTATCCAAGCTTCGGTGAAGCTGAGTTCAATGCCCAATGATGCTGCTTCAAAAATTCGATCGGCCCCGAAACGGAATTGATCTGCCAACAGTACTTTCTTCGCGAAGCCTAGCGAAAACAAAAGCGTACCAGCGATGACGTCAGAACCAAAAAACCGAGCAAAAGATGAATTGCTCATCTGCGGACCGATTTCGCGATAGTGGATGATCGGGCCCGCGATTAGTTGAGGAAAAAAGCTGACGAAGAAAGTGTAATGCAGAAATTTGGCAGGGCGAATGTCGCCTCGAAAGATGTCAACGAGATAGCCGATTTGTTGAAAGGTAAAAAATGAAATCGCGAGAGGCAGGATGATGTGCCCGATATCGAGACTGGCCCCCGAAAGCGCGCTTATCGTGCCTGCGAAAAATCCAGCATACTTAAACCATCCGAGCAACCCGAGGTTAAAGAGAACGCCAATCCATAACGTTGTCTTCTGGCCGTATCGCTCAAGCCGCTTTCCAATCAAAAAATTGATGGCAATCGATGTAATGAGTAGCAGCAGGTAAGGCGGGTAAGTCCACGAGTAGAATGCGAATGACGCTGCAATTAGGAACGGCAACACAAACTGTGTCGCCTCGATTCTTCGCAATAAAACCGTTATCGCGATGACGAGAGGTAAATAGACTCCGAGAAAGGGAAGCGAACTGAACAACATGTTACGCGCTTCTGTCCCTAGTCTCTTTGGGGGCTGTGCTTAGACTTCGACACGAACCGTCGCGCCACTTTGACGAAAGGGGTGAGGTAGAGCCCTTTGAGTGTTCGGTAATCCTCCATCTCGTCTTTTTCGATTCCAAATGTCACCCGCTCTTCGTGCTTTGGCAGGTACTGCGAACCAAGAGCGGTGTCCCAGAAGGCAAAGATATGGCCAAAGTTTTTGTCAAAGTGCTTCGGTTTCGTGCTGTGGTGGACCTGGTGCTGCGCCGGTGACACGAGGATTTTGTTCCAGAAATCGCCGTAGGAAATCCAGATATGTGAGTGGCGTAGATTGTAACCCAGTAGCCGCCAAATGTAGATTCCAGCCCAGGTTCCGAAGATTGTGAAGGGTTGAATGCCAAATCCAAAAACGAGATGTAGAACGCAAATGGCGATTCCAAGAACACCTGTCGTTATGAGGGCACTGAAAAGATAATCGATTGGATGTCGCCTCATGGCGGTGACGGGCGTCATGACCTCGGCGCTGTGATGTACCTTGTGAAATTCCCACATGAAGGGAACTTTGTGTTTTAGGTAGTGCGCATACGTTGCCCCAAAATCCCAAGCCAAAACCAGAACTGTGCTGTAGATTAATTGACTCATGAAGGTCGCTTCGGCAGCCCGTGCGCTGATACCAAACCAATCGGCCGCGCGCAGCAACGTCTCTGCAAACAAGCCGGGCGTAATGATCACTGACAAGGTGACGAAGAACAAAAACCCATTGTTGATGATGAAGACGAAATAGTCTTTCTTCGCCGATTCATGCAGAAACACTCGGGGTGAAAACATCATACGCAGAATCTTTTCAGGTCGAGCGTTTCGCCCTTTTGCGCGGATACGGGAAAAAATCACGAAGAAAGCAATCAGAAATGCAACAAAAAGTGGTCCAATGCTAATAAAGCTCATGTTATCGAACAGTCTTCCGATTGAGCCATCATAGAAACTACGTATATATTCTTTTAAAAATTCCAAGTTTTTACTCACTCAAATTGAATGCGTTTGTTTGTGGTGAAAACTTCACCCTTGGGCAAAAAAGTTGAACGTTTGGATCACGAACAGCCATGTAGAGGTCATCCGTTTTCAATTACGCGAGTTAAAATAACCCTAAACATGGTTAATAAAAGTGAAGTTTATTCCGTGAGTTCTACTCGGGGTTCGCGCTTTTTGATACACTCCAGACTTCTACAAGTCAGGTCATTGCGCTCAGAACGCTCGTCTCAGCTTACTATGTAAATAATTGAAAAGTGGTGCCGCTTAGG